>JADLCV010000221.1 GCA_020846995.1 Paracoccaceae bacterium | reverse complement strand
GTGGCGTGCCCGGGGTCGGGTCGGCCGGAGAGGCAGGCGCGGCCGTCCGGACGGGGGCGTGCAAGAAACATGTTGATACATCAATCGTCCTGAGCTATCCTTCCCGCAACGCCGGAGGACGCGCCTCGCCCGGGCCCGGGATGGGCCGGACCCCGGGGCCGGGGCCCGTTACAGGGGGCCGGCGGATCGCCCGCCCGGGCGGCAAAGGGGACGGGCGGACGGCCGTGCCCCGGCGGCGGCAGTTCGGCCATGGCAACAGGGAAGCATCGGATGAAGCTGCGCAATCTCGGCCGGACCGGCCTCAGGGTGTCGGAGATCGGGTTCGGAAGCTGGGCCATCGGCGGGGCCGCCTTCCGCGGCGGCGTCCCCTCGGGCTGGGCCGGGGCCGACATCCGGCGGTCGCTCGCGACCGTCGAGCGCGCCTGGGAGCGCGGCATGACCTTCTTCGACACCGCCGACGCCTATGGCCGCGGCAAGAGCGAGGTCCTGGTCGGCCTCGGCCTCTACGACCACAAGCGCGAGGCGGTCATCGCCACCAAGGTCGGGATGAGCCTTGCGGCCCCCGGCCAGAACTTCACCGAGCCCTATGTGCGGGGCGCCCTCGACGCCAGCCTGACGCGCCTCGAGCGCGACTGGATCGACCTCTACATGCTGCATTGCCCGCCGGTTGCGGCGATGACGGCAGAGCTTTTCGCGCTCATGGCCGACCTCAGGGCGGCCGGCAAGATCCGCGCCTGGGGGGTCTCGGTCTTCACCGCCGAGGAGGCGATCGCCGCCATCGAGGGCGGCGCCGAGGCGGTCCAGTTCGTCTACAGCATCCTCGAGCCCGAGATCGGCCGCGCCGTCTTCCCGCTGGCGCGGGCGCGGGGCGTCGGCGTCATCGTCCGCGAGGTCCTCGCCTCGGGCTGGCTCACGGGCAAGTTCGATGCCGCCACCCGATTCCCGCCGAGCGACCAGCGCAGCCGCAAGTTCCCTCCCGCCCGCGTCGCCGAGTTCGCGGCCCGCGTCGGCGAGCTCGGCTTCGTCCGGGAGGCCTGCGGCGGCAACCTCGGCGAGGGGGCGATCCGCTTCGCCCTGAGCGAGCCTGCGGTCTCGACCGTCATCGTCGGCTGCAAGTCCCCCGAGCAGGTCGACGCCAACCTCGCGGGCTCGCGGGAGCCGCTGGCGCCCGCGATCCTGCGCCGGCTCGAGGGGCTTTTCGCCTGAGCGGCCGGCTTCGGCGGCGCCCGCGCCGCGGGCGCGGGGCAGGGGCTTGACAGCGGGCATTCGATGTAGCAACATACATATGCCCAACGAAGACCGCCCGCGACCTCTCGCGGGCGGGCCCGAGCACAAGAGGACATGCCCGATGGGAAAGAAGTTTTTTGGCGCGATGCCGGCGCTCATCACCCCCTTCGATGCCGGGGGCGAGGTCGATGTCGGGAAGCTCAAGACGTTCGTCCGCTGGCTTCTGCCGCGGGTCCACGGCCTCTACGTCTGCGGCTCCTACGGCTCGCAGCCGCTCATGCGTGCCGACCAATGCCGGCTGGTCGCCGAGACCGTCGTCGGCGAGTGCCAGGGCAGGGACAAGACGGTCATCGTCCATGTCGGCCATCCCTCGAGCGACATCACGATCGACCTCGCCCGCCACGCCGCCGGCATCGGTGCCCAGGGGGTGGCGAGCCTCACGCCCTACTACTACCTGCACGGGCCCCAGCTCATCACCGACCACTTCAAGGCGCTGATCGACGCCATCGGCGACAAGGCGCCCGTCTACCTTTACAACAATCCCAAGTACACCAACTACTGCGTCACCGGCGAGCAGGTCGGCGAGCTCGCGCGCTACGGGCTGAAGGGGCTGAAGGACTCGAGCACCAGCATCCAGCTCTTCTACAACTGCATCGCCGCCGTGAAGGATCCCGACTTCGTCTTCCTCGTCGGCTCGCAGACGATGCTCTACCCCTGCCTCTCGGCCGGCGGACAGGGCTGCGTCTCGGGGATGTCGAACCTCTTTCCGGGCCTCGTCAACGCGATCTTCGATGCCGCCAAGGCCGGCGACAACGCCCGCGCCGTGGCCCTCCAGCAGGAGGCGAACGAGCTCCGCCACCTGACCGGATCGGGGATTCCCATTGCCTTCTACCACACCGCGCTCAAGTATCGCTGGGGCATCGACCTCGGGCTCCCGCGCCGGCCGCTCAGGGCCCTCGATGCCGCCGGCGAGGCGCGGGTACGCGAGGCCCTCGACCGCTATCCCCACCTGAGCTGACGGGCCGGGGAGCGATCCCCTGCCCGCTGACGGGTCCACGCCCCGCGGGCCCGTCCCCACGCCGCCCGGGGGCCGCAGGATCCATGCCATGACAGGCGCGCCGACCCTTGCCGTCCACCTTGCCCGCATCGGCCGGGAGATCGCCCGCGCGCCCCTTCCCGAGGCGGTCGCGGCCAAGGCGCGGCTCTGCCTTCTCGACCACCTCGCGGCCCTCCTCTACGGCCTGCGCTCGCCCATGGCGGCGGTCGGCGAGGGCGCGCTCGCGGCCCTGGGGGCGGGGCGGGCGACGGTCGTCGGCCGGGGGGCGGCGGCGAGCCCGCACGGCGCGGCCTTCTTCCACGGGCTCGTCGCGACGGCCGAGGACCTCGACGATTCGCACCGCTTCGCCGGCGGGCTGCACCTCGGCGCGGTGACCTTCCCCGCCGCCCTGGCGCTGTCCGAGGGCCGGGCCTCCTCGGGCGAGGACCTGCTCCGGGCGGTGGTGGCGGGCTACGAGGTCGCAGGCCGCCTTGCCCGCTCGATCGACGCCGGGCTCAGGGCGCGGGGCTGGCATGCGACGGGCGCGGTCGGGCCCCTCGGCGCCGCCGCCGCGGCCGCCCTCGTCCTCGGCCTCGACGAGGACACGACCGCCGGCGCGCTCGGCATCGCCGCCTCGGGGGCGGGGGGGCTTTTCGCCTTCCTGCCCGAGGGCGCGAGCGTGCGCCATGCCCATGGCGCCTGGGCCGCGGCCAACGGCCTTCTCGCCGCGACCCTTGCGGCCGCGGGAATGACGGGGCCGCGCCGGGTCCTCGAGGGCCGGGACGGCTATCTCGCGGCCTTCAGCGAGACCGCCGACCTCGCGATCCTGGCCGCGCCCTCGCCGGCCGTCTCCGGCGCCCACGAGATCCTCGGCGCCTACCACAAGGTCTTTGCCTGCTGCGGCCATGCCCTGCCCGCGATCACCGCGGCGCTCGCCCTGCGCCACGACCTCGGCCCCCGCCCCGGCGCCATCGCCGGGATCGAGGCGCGCCTCTACCGGGCGTCGGCGGCGCTCGCCAATCCCGCCCCGCGCACGGTCGAGGAGGCGAAGTTCTCGCTCCCCGTCCTCGTCGGCATCGCCCTCGTCCATGGCGACGTCAGCCGCCGGGCGATGACGATGGCGAACATCGGCGATCCGCGCGTGCGCGAGGTCGCCGACCGCGTCCGCCTGATCGAGGATCCCGCGATCGCCGCCGCCTTCCCGCGCCTGCGCGCGGCCGAGCTCGTCGTCACGCTGAAGGACGGCAGCGAGCGGCGCCGGCGTGTCGAGGCGGCCCTCGGGATGCCCGAGAACCCGGTCGGCTGGGCCGAGATCGAGGCAAAGTTCCGCGACGCCGCCGAGGGCATCCTCGACCCCGGGCAGGCGGGGCGGCTCGCCGCGGCGGTGGAGGGGATCGGGCGCGCGCCGACGACGGCCGGGCTCATGGCGCTTCTCGGGGGGGCAGGGGTTGCGGCGGGCTAGCGCCTTTCCGACGGTCGGCGGCAAGGACGCCCGCCGTCGCCCCGCCCGCGCCCCGGAGGGGGCGGACGGGCCCACCGCGTCGGGCGGGCGCCTCGGCATGCAGGAGGTAACCATGAACGACCGGCCGGCCGTCCTTTTCCCGCGCATCAAGCTCTCGCACTTCCACAAGCTCATCAACCTGACGATGAGCCGGCTCTTTGCCGCCCATGGCTGCGAGATCACCCGCGAACAGGAGGTGATCCTGCGCGAACTGCGCCAGGAGGACGGCATCGCCCAGGTCGAGCTTGCCCTCCGCTCGGGCCAGGACCGCAACAACCTGTCGCGGACCCTCGACATCCTCGAGGCCAAGCGCCTCGTCGCCCGCGGCCGCTCGCGGCAGGACCGGCGCAGCAGCCTCGTCCACATCACCGATGCCGGCCGTGCCCTCCACGAGACCGCCTACCGCGCCGTCAACGACTACCGCCGGATCCTCTTCCAGGGCTGCTCGCAGGACGAGGTCGACGCCTTCGCCGACATGGTCCGCCGCCTCTCGGACAATCTCGAGGGATTCCTCGGCGAGACCGCGGCCGACCGCCCGGCGGCGGCGGGCGAGGAGGTCGCGGCGGCCCGGCCCGTGGCCGCGGCGGACGGCCGCCCGCCGGTGCCATGAACGCGGGCGAGGGTGCCGTGGCGCGCGGCGGCCGTGCCCCGGGGCGGCGGGGCGGGCGGGTCGCGCGGCCCGCCGCCCTGCGGCCGCCCGCACCCCTTCCAACCATCCCCAGGAGCGACTGAGGCAAACAGGGCGACGATGCGCGCGCTGGTCTTCGAAAGCCCCCTGACCATGGTCTGCCGCGAGGTCGCACGGCCGGCGCCGGCCGCCGGCGAGGCGCTCGTGCGGGTCCGATACGCCGGCATCTGCGGCTCCGAGATCCATGCCTATCACGGCCAGCACGCCAAGCGCGTGCCGCCGGCGATCATGGGCCACGAGGTCGCGGGAGTCGTCGAGGCGCTGGGCGCGGGGGTGACGGGGCCGGCCCCCGGAACCCGCGTCGTCGTCCTGCCCCAGAAGTCCTGCGGGGCCTGCCACTGGTGCACCCATGGCCAGCCCAATCTCTGCGACCGCAAGGTGATGCTCGGCGAGCCCGCGTGGTCGGGCGGCTACGGCGAGTTCTTCGCCACCCCGGCCGGCCTCCTCCATCCCGTGGCCGACCGTGTCGCCGACGACGTCGCGACGCTCGTCGAGCCGCTCGCGGTCGCGGTCCACGCCGTCCGCCGGGCGGGCGTCGGGCTCGGCGACCGCGTGCTCGTCATGGGGGCGGGGGCGATCGGGCTCATGACCGTGCTGGCCGCGCGCGCGGCGGGGGCGGGGACGGTCCTCGCGACCGACCTCTTCGACTTCAACCTCGAGCGCGCCCGCGGCCTCGGTGCCACCCACACGCTCAACGCCCGCGCCGGCGGGCTGCCCGAGCGGGCGCGCGAACTCGGCGACGGGCGCGGGCTTGACGCAGTCTTCCTCGCCGCCGATGCCCCGGGGCTTTTCGACCAGGCGGTGCGCTCGACGCGCAAGCAGGGGACGATCACGCTCATCGCCATGTTCCCGGACCCGCGTACCGTCGATCTCCAGACGCCGAAGGCGATGGAGCACGTCGTCCGCGGCAGCCTGACCTTCACGCCTGACGACTTCCGCGTCGCCCTCGGCCTCATCGAGGCCCATGCCGCGACGGTCGCGGCCTGCATCACCCACCGCTTCGGCCTCGCCGAGGGGGCCGAGGCCTTCCGCCTGGCCGACCGGCGGGGCGAGGATCTGGTCCGCGTCGTCCTCCGGCCGTAGCCCCCGGGCCGCGGTGACGGAACCGCCCCGTCCGCGCCGCCGCGCCATCCCCTCCGCCCCCTCCACCCCCCGCGATCGAGCCCCTCATGCCAAGCCTAGTCACATTCGGAGAAACGAGTGCCGTCTTCGTCGCCCGCGACCTTGGCCGCATGCGCTACTGCCGCGATTTCACGATCCGGCCCGGCGGGGCCGAGGCGACGGTGGCCGTCGGGGTCCACCGGCTCGGCTTTCCGACGGCGTGGATGAGCGCGCTCGGCGAGGACGAGATGGGCCACTACCTGCGCGGCCTCGTGGCGGCGGAAGGGGTCGATGTCTCGCGCGTGGCCATGGTGGCGGGCCGGCAGACGGCGGTCTTCCTGCGCGAGCGCCTGCCCGGCGGGGCAGCGCGGCACTTCTACTACCGCCGGCATTCGGCCTTCTCCGAATACGCCCCGGCCATGCTCGACGAGGGCTTCATCGCCGAGGCGCGGATCCTGCACCTGACCGGGATCACCCCGGCCCTGTCGGCAAGCTGCGATGCCGCCGCCTGGCGGGCGGTCGAGATCGCCCGCGCCCACGGCGTCACCGTGAGCTTCGACCCCAACGTGCGGCTGAACCTCTGGGGACGCGAGGAGGCCCGGGCGCGGCTCGCCCGCTACCTCGCCGCGGCCGACATCGTCCTGCCCGGGCTCGAGGACATGCAGATGCTCTACGGGCCGATCGACGCCGAGGGGGCGCTTTCCATCCTCGCCGACCTCGGCTGCGGCCGGATCGTCCTCAAGGCGGGCGCGGGCGATGTCCACGTCGTCGAGGGGGATAGCCGGCTGACCCTGCCGGTGACGCCGGTCGCCCATCCGGTCGATCTCATGGGGGCCGGCGACGCCTTTGCCGCGGGCTGCCTCGCCGGCCTCCTCAAGGGCTGGGACCTCGAGGCCGCGGCGCGGCTCGCGATCACCGTCGCCGGGCTTGCGATCGAGCTTCCCGGCAACATCGAGGCCATGCCGACCTGGGCCGAGGTCGCCCGGCGAACGGCCGGCACCGAGTCCTGGAACCGCTGACGGCGGCCACCCGCGGGAGGATGCGATGGGACCCTTCGACCTGCACGGCCGCACCGCCGTCGTCACCGGCGCCTCGGGCGCCATCGGCGGGGCGATCGCGCTCGGCCTCGCCCGGGCCGGGGCCGACCTCGCCCTCTGCCACAACCGCGGCGAGGAGCGCGCGGCGGCGGTCCTTGCCGCGGCCGAGGGGCTCGGGGTCCGGGCCCGCCGCTACCGCCTCGACGTCCTCGACCCGGAGGCGTCGGAGGCGACGGCGGCGGCCGTCGCGGGCGATTTCGGCCGCCTCGACGTGCTTGTCAACGCCGCCGGCGGCAACCTCCGGGCGGCGATGACGGGGGGCGGGGTCCGGGCCTTCGACCTTGCCCTCGAGCCCTTCGTCGAGACCATGCGGCTGAACTTCATCGGCGGAGTGGTCGCCCCCTGCCTTGCCTTCGGGCGCCGCATGGTCGCGGGCGGACGCGGCGGGTCGATCGTCAACATCACGTCGATGAACGCCTTCCGCCCGCTCGAGGGGCGGCCCGCCTATGCCGCCGCCAAGGCCGCGGTCAGCAACTTCACCCAGTGGCTCGCCTGCCACGTCGCCCGCGAATACACCCCGGAGCTGCGCGTCAACGCCATCGCCCCGGGCTTCTTTCCCAACGAGCGGATGCGCGACACCCTCTACCAGGCCGACGGCAGCCTGTCGGAGCGCGGCGCGCGGATCGTCGCCCACACCCCGATGGGCCGGCTCGGCGAGGTCGAGGATCTCGTCGGCACCGCGATCTGGTACGCCGCCGACGCCTCGCGCTTCGTCACCGGGACGGTGACGCCGGTCGACGGCGGCTTCAACGCCTTTGCGGGCCTCTGAGGAGGGAGGAGCGATGTTCAGGGTTCTGGTCCTCGGCAATGTCCGCGAGGAGGGACTCGCGATCCTGCGGCCCTTCGCCGACCTCGTGATCCTGCCCGAGCCCGCGCGCCGCGAGGACATACTGGGCGCGATCGGCAGCGTCGATGCGATCCTCCACAAGATCGGCCGCATCGACCGCGAGGCCGTGGCCCGCCAGACCCGGCTGAGGATCATCGCCCGCCACGGTGTCGGCCTCGACGACCTCGACCTCGAGGCGATCGCCGAGCAGGGCATCCCGGTGTCGATCACGCCCGACGCCAACTCCAATGCCGTCGCCGAGGCGACGGTCGGCCTCCTCTTCTCGGCCCTGCGCCACCTCGGCCGCGCCGAGGCGATGATCAAGCGCGACCGCCGCTGGGCCCGCGAGAGCCTGATGGGGCGCGAACTCCGCGGCCGGACCGTCGGCATCATCGGCTTTGGCCGCATCGGCCGGCTGGTCGCGCGCTATCTGGCGGCCTTCGGCTGCACGATCATCGTCCACGACCAGAACCCCGGCGTGGCCGCGGCCTGCGAGCATCGCCTCGTCGGCTTCGACGAACTCATGGCCGGGGCCGACATCATCTCGCTCCACTGCCCGCTGGTGGCGGCGACGCGCCACCTCGTCGACCGCCGGGCGCTCGCCCTCGTCCGGCCCGGCGCGATCCTCCTCAACACCTCGCGGGGGGCGCTGATCGACAGCGTCGCGCTGGCCGAGGCCGCCCGCGAGGGCCGGATCGGCGGCGCCGCCCTCGACGTCTTCGACCGCGAGCCGCCGGATTTCGACGACGCGATCTTCGGGCTCGACACCATCATCACAACCCCCCATGTCGCGGCCATGACCGTCGAGGCCCAGACGGCCATGGCGACGGGGGCGGCGGGCGAGATCCGCCGCGTGCTCCTCGAGGGGCTGGCGCCGACGAACGACGTCCTCGGGGTGCGCTGAGGGCCCATGCCGGCCGACCCCGCCCGGGCCGCGGATCTCGATGCGACGGGCCTCGCGCTCGCGCTCGAGGACGGCGCGACCTCGGCCGAGGCCGTGCTCGAGGTGCTCCTCGACCGCATCGCCCGCCACGACGGCCGCCTTCGCGCCTTCGTCGCGCTCGACGGCGAGCGGGCCCGCGCCGCCGCCCGGGGGGCAGACCGCGCGCGCCGGGCAGGGCATGCGGTCTCGCCGCTGCACGGGGTGGCGGTCGCCGTCAAGGACATCATCGACGTCGCCGGGCAGCCGACGGGGCTCGGATCGCCCGGGGGCGGGGGCCGGGGCAGGGCGCGCGAATCGGCCACCGTCGTCGAGGCGGCGATCGCCGCCGGCATGGTCGCCGTCGGCAAGACGCACACGGTCGAATACGCCTTCGGGGGCTGGGGCCTCGACCCCCTCGGCGGGGCGCCCTGGAACCCCTGGGACGCCGCCGTCCATCGCGTTCCGGGAGGATCGAGCGGGGGCAGCGCGGTCGCGGTGGCCGCGGGCCTCGTCGCGGTCGCGATCGGCACCGACACCGTCGGCTCGATCCGCGTCCCGGCCTCGTTCGCGGGCGTCGTCGGGCTCCGGACCACGACCACCGCCGTCGACCGGCGCGGCGTCCTCGCCCTCGCCCCGAGCCTCGACACGGTCGGGCCGCTCGTCCGTTCGGTGCGCGACGCCGAACTCATGCTCGCCCTTCTCGCGGGGGCGGGGACGGGCGACCTGCGGGCGATCCTCGCGAAGGCCCGGGCGACGGCAGCGCCGGGCCTCGCCGGCCTAAGGATCGCCGTCCCGGGCGAGGGCGAGCGCGAGGGGGTCGCGGCGGAGGTCCTCGCGCGGTTCGACGACAGCGTGCGGGCGCTTGCCCGTCGCGGCGCGACGGTCGCGGTCGCGGCGGGGCTGCCGGCATCGGCCGCCCTCGCCGGGGTGACGCGGACGATCCTTCGGGCCGAGGCCCATGCCGCCCATCACGGCGTGGCCGGCGATCCCGCGAGCGGGCTCGGCGCGGCCGTGCGGGCAAAGCTCCTGGCGGGGGCCGCAATCGGCGCCCGCGACTACCTCGCGGCCCTTGCC
>JADLCV010000220.1 GCA_020846995.1 Paracoccaceae bacterium | reverse complement strand
GCGCCGGCGTGAGACCCTGCCGGCCGGCGCGCCGGCGCGGGCCCTGTCCGCGGATCGAAGGGCGCGGGATCCTGCCGGCGGGCACGCCGGCACCGGCCCCTGTTGGCGGCTCCGAGGGCGCGGGACCGGAGGGCGGCCTCCCCGCCCGCCGTGCGGGCCGGCGCGACGCCGGAGGGCCCGGGGGGCCGCGCCTCGCCGCCGGGGCCCCGCGACCCGGCCCGCCGGCCGCCCTGTCTGCCCCGCCGCCCGCCGCCCGCCGCGTTGGGGCGGCGTCAGGGCGCGAGCGTCCAGAGCCAGGCCTCGCCGATCCCGTCGTCGGGCGCGGTGCCGGAACGGCGGAAGCCCAGGCGCTCGAGGATGCGCGTCGAGGCGCAGGGTTCGGGGAGGGTCTTGGCCTCGATCACGAGGCCCGCGCCCGCACCCCGGGCGATGGCGACGAGCGCCCGGGCGGTGCGCGTCGCGACGCCCCGGCCCCGATGGGCGGGGAGCGTGAAATACGCGATCTCGACCGCGCCCGCGCCGGCCTCCCCGCCGGCCTCCCCGGGGGTTCGGGCGCCCGACCCCGCGCCCGCATCCGCGCCGCTGTCCCCGGCATCCCCGCCGGCGCCCGCTCCCCGGCGCGGGGCGCCGACGAAGGCCCCGCCACCCACGACGGCCCCGCCCTCGAGCGCGAGATAGCCGATCCAGGGCGGGGCGAACCCCGCGCGGTCGTAGAAGGCCGCGGTCGCCGCCAGCATCGGGCCGAGATCGTCGGGCCAGGGCGGGTCGAGGCCGGCGACCGTCCCGCCCCGGCCGATCGGGCGCAGCCCGAAGCCCTCGGGAGCCGCTGCCATCATCGCCGCCCTCCCCGGACGATCCCCGTCGTCCTCTCCCGACCACGCGCGGGGCCCGCGCGCGCCGCCGGGGGTATGGCCGTGTCGCATGGTCGCTGGCGCACCCGGAGCGATTCGAACGCCCGACCCCCAGATTCGTAGTCTGGTGCTCTATCCAGCTGAGCTACGGGTGCGCTGGGGCGCGGACTTAGACGCTGCGGCGGGCCGACGCAAGGCGTAAAGCGACGCCGCCGCCGGCGGCGGCCGGGGCGGGGTCAGCCGCCGGCGGCGGCCGGGGCGGGGGGCGGGGCGGGGGGCGGGGCGGGAGGATCGAGGGGCTGGATGGCCTTGGGCAGGCGGATCATGAACTCGCTGCCCTCCTCGTCGGAGCGCGCCAGCTCGATGCGGCCGCCATGGCCGCGCACGAGTTCGGCGGCGATGGCGAGGCCGAGACCGACCCCGCCCTTGCGCGCCCCGCCCTGGAAGGCGGTGAAGAGATGGCCCTTGGCCTTCTCGGGCAGGCCGGGCCCGGTGTCGCCGACGCGGATCCACCAGTCGGCCTCGCTCTCGCCGGCCGAGAGCTCGATCGTCCCCGGCGCGGCCGTCGCCTCGATCGCCTGGCGGGCGTTTCGGACGAGGTTCAGGAGGACGCGGTGAAGCTGCTCGGGATCGGCGCGGATGGCGAGGGCGGGGGCGATGTCGACGAGGAACTCAACCGCCGCCGGCCCGGCCGCGAGCCGCTCCTGCTCGACGACCTCGAGGGCCATCGCCCGGAGGCCGAAGCGGGCGAGGCGCGGGGGCGGCTCCTCGGCCTTGCCGAAGGCGAGCGTCGCCTCGCAGAGGTTGACGGCGCGGGCGAGCGAGCCCACGAGCTTCGGGGCCGCCCGCGCCACCGCGGGGTCGGCGCTCGTCTCCATGCGGTCGGCAAGGAGCGTCGCCGTGGCGAGGATGTTGCGCAGGTCGTGGCCGATCTTGGCCACCGCCGAGCCGAGCTGGGCGAGGCGCTCCTTCTGGCGCAGCGACTGGGTGAGCTGGGTCTGGAGGGCCCGCAGCGCCACCTCGGCCTCGCGCATCTCGCGCACCCGCGCCGTCGGCTCGATGATGCGGCGGGCGTCCTCGGGGGCGGCGGCATAGGCCGACATGTAGGCGACGACGCGGCGGATCGGCGCGACGAGAAGCCGGCGGACGGCGAGGAAGAGGAAGAACGCCGTCACCGCGGCGAGGATTCCGGTCAGGACGAGGATGCGGATCGCGTAGTCGATCATCGCCGCCCGCAAGGGCAGCGTCGCCACCGTCACCTCGATGAGGAGCCCCGCCTTCTGGACCGGATCGCCGATCACCCGGATGACCCGGTCGCCGCCGTCGGCGAGCGTCGCCAGCGCGTCGCCGATGAGCGCGACCGTCCCCTGGTCGCGGAGGTCGTAGGTCGCGGCGATGGCCGAGGGCACCGGCGAGGAGAGGACGAGCTGGCGGATCTCGTCGCGGCGGAGGACGACGTTGAAGACCCCGGCGGTGGCGAGGAGCTCGCGCTCGAGATCCTCCGAGATCATCTCGTCGCTGGCGAGGAGGGCGAGGGCCGCGATCTGCGCCCGCTCGAGGCGCGAGAGCAGCCATTCCTCGCGGAAGCGGGCGACCGCGGGCAGGAAGATGAGGATCTCGGCCAGCATCACGAAGGCGGCCGTCAGAAGAAGGAAGCGTCCCGAGAGGGAATTGACCATGCCACCGCCCTGCCGTCCGTCGCGCGGGAACGGGCGGGCTCCGGCCCCCGGCCCCGCGCGAAGTGCCCGCGCGCGCCCCGTGGACTACCAACGCGGCGGGCGGAAAAGTAGGCCCCGCGGGGAGGGTCGGCGGGAGGGGGCCGGCCCCCCGGCCGAGGGGGCCCTTGGCGCGGCCCCCGGGGCCGGCGCCCCCGCCCTCCCTCCGCCCCGCCCCGCCGGCGGCCCCCCCCGGGGGGGGCGGCGGCAGCCGCCCGGGCAGGCTCGCGGGTGGCAGGGCCCGTGCCCGCCCGCGCCCGCCGGCCGCCGCTCCCCCGCCCGCGCGGCGGGTCGCGGGCGGCGGGGCCGACGGACGGTTGCCCTCCCGGAGGGAGGACGGCATCCGGTCCGCCCGGGCCCCGCGGGCGGGCACCGCGGCGGGGGGGTGCGCGCGGGCGGCGCCCGACCGTCCGCCCGGGGGTGCTGGCGCGGGCCCCCGGGGGCGGCTGCAGCCCCGGGGCAGGATCGCGGGTGGCCGGGCCGGGGCCCGCCCATGCCCCTCGGCCCTCCGCTCCCCCGCCCGTCGGGCGGGTCACGGGCGGCGGGGCCGAGAGGCGGGCCGCCTCGCGGTGAGGACGGGATCCTTTCCGCGGGCGCCCCGGGGTCGGGCGCCGCGGCAGGGGCGTGTGCGGGCAACGCCCGACTGCTCGCCGGGGGGTGTCGGCGCAAGCTCCCCGGGGGTGGCGGCTGCCTCCTGGGCAGGAAGGCGGGGGGCAGGGCCGGGGCCCCGCCCCCGCCTCCCTCCGCGCCGCCCGGGCGGTGGGGCCGAGAGGCGGACTCCCCCGGGGAGGACGGGATCCCTTCCGCGGGTGCCCCGGGGTCGGGCGCCGCGGCAGGGGCGTGTGCGGGCAACGCCCGACTGCTCCCCGGGGGTCGGCGCAAGCCCCCCGGGGAGCCGGCGGCCCCCCGGGCAGGATGGCGGGGGGCAGGGGACGGGTCCGTCCGCGCCCCTCGGCCCTCCGGTCCCCCGCGCGCCCGGCGGCTTCCGGCCGGCCGGACGGCGACCTGCGGCTGCCGGCGGGCCCTCGTGCCTGCCGGGCAGGGGCGCCTCCCCCTCGGCCGGGACGAGCGCGGGCGTTGACAGGGGCCCGGCCCTCGGCTATCGGCCGGGCTTCCATGAATGGCCGCGCCCCGCCCCTCGCTGGCGGCGGCGGGCGGTGCGGGCAGGGGACGCAGGCGATGAAGCGCACCTATCAACCGAGCAAGCTGGTCCGCAAGCGCCGGCACGGCTTTCGCGCGCGCATGGCGACGCCGGGCGGGCGCAAGGTCATCAATGCCCGCCGCGCCCGCGGCCGGGCCCGGCTCTCGGCCTGAGAGGGCGCCGCGGCCCCCGCGGGGGCCGGACGCGGGCCCTTTCGCGGGCGCCTCCCGGAGGGGGCACGAGGCGGGCCCCGGGGCCCGGGACGACGACCGCCGACCCGCGGGCAGGCGCCGGCGGGGGCATGTGGACATCGCTCCCGTGGGTCCGGCCTTGGGACTTGCGCGCGACGGCGAGGGCCGGGGACGGGCGGCGGAAGGCGCGGCGACCGGGCCGGCCGCGTCGGACCCGGCTTCTGGCGCGCGGCTGCCAAGGTGCGCTTCCGCAGGGGTGGGGACGATGACCGCGGACGATGCCCCCGGCGTGACCGCCGGCCCCGGGGCGCGCGCGACGGCGGGGGTCGGGGCGACAGGGCCGGCCGGGCAGGACCCGGCCTCGGGCGAGTGGCCGCGAGGGCGCGCGAGCGCGGGAACGGGGACGATGACCGCGGACGATGCCCCCGACTTGACCGCCGGCCCCGGGGCGGCGGGCGCCGGGGCAGCGAAGGCCGGGGCGGCGCACCCCGGCGCGACGGACCTCGGGACGACGGCTCCCCGGGCGGCGGGCAGGGGGATGGCCGGGGGCGCGGGCCCCGGGGGCCGGGGCCCCGAGCGGCTGCGGCGGCGGGCGGACTTCCTGCGCGTGGCCGAGGGCCGTCGGGTCGCGACGGCTGGCTTCCTGCTCCAGGGGCGGGCGCGGCCCGAGGCGCCCGGCGCCGCCCCGCGGGTGGGCTTCACCTGCTCGCGAAAGCTCGGCAACGCCGTCGTGCGCAACCGCGCCAAGCGCCGGCTGCGCGCGCTCGCCCGTGCCGTTCTCGCCGGGGCGGCGTGGCCGGGCTGGGACTACGTGCTGGTCGGCCGCCCCGGGGCGACGACCGCCCGCCCCTTCGCGGCCATGGAGGGCGATCTCCGCCGCGCCCTCGCCCGCCTCCACGCCGCCGCCGGGGCGGCCCCGCCATGACCCCCGCCGCCCGCCCCCCCGGGGGGTGTGCCGCCCGCCCGCCGCTTCCGTCCGCGG
>JADLCV010000219.1 GCA_020846995.1 Paracoccaceae bacterium | reverse complement strand
GGCAACGGCAGCGCTCTCGACCGGTCCCGGCCCGGCAACGTCCGCCTGATGAGGTCGGGCGTCGCGGCCGTCGCCGCGGGCCAGGACCATTCCTGCGCGCTCCTCGCTTCGGGCGCCTTCCGCTGCTGGGGCTCCAACTTCTCCGGCCAGATCGGCAACGGCACCATGGGCGGCCATTCACTCGTGCCGGCGCTCGTGCTCGGGCGCGCCTTCGGCCCCGTGCCGGGCACGGCCGTCGCCCAGGTCGCGACCGCGGCGCTCGCCGTCGGCCGGCACGTGCTGACGGCGGTCTACGCCGGGGCGGGCGCGCACGGGCCCTCGGCCTCGGCCCCCGTCAACCACCGCGTGCGGCCCTGAGAGGCCGCAGGCGGAGGCCCGCCGGTGAAAAAAAGAGGCCGAGCGCAAGCTCGGCCCAAGTCCAACAGGGAGGTAAGAGACCTCGCGGCCTCGGGATCCACTTTGGACCCGAGCGGCCGCGAGGGCAAGCGGATCCGGAAAGGATTCGTTGCAATCCCGGCATGCGTTGCCGACATGCCTCAGGTTGTGGGCAAACCGTGGCCGCCCTGCCTATTCGGCCGCCAGTTCCTGCTGGCGCCGGCGGAGGGCGAAGATCTCTTCGGTGACGAAGTCGCGGAAGGCGGCGATGCGCTTGGAATGGCGCAGTTCCTCGGGATAGGCGAGGAAGACCGGCACCTCGGCGCTCTCGACGTCGGGGATGACGCGGATGAGGTTGGGGAAGTCCTCGGTCAGGTAGTCGGGGAGGAGGCCGATGCCGAGATCGTTCAGGACCGCCTGGAGGGCCCCGAAGTAGTTGTTGATAGTCAGCCGCGAGCGGATGTTGATGGCGAGAAGCTCGCGCACGAGATGGGCCCCGGCGGCGACCTGCGATGCGTGCGGGCTCTGGCAGATCAGGCGGTGGCCGCGCAGATCCTCGCGCCGCTCGGGCCGGCCGGCGCGGGTAAGGTAGGTCTGGGTGGCGTAGAGGCGCATCCGCACGCCCATCAGCCGCTTGCGGATGAGGTCGGCCTGCGAGGGCTCCTTCATGCGGATGGCGACGTCGGCCTCGCGCATCGGCAGGTCGAGGACGCGCTCCTCGAGGATGAGGTCGATCTTCAGCTCGGGGTGGCGGGCGTAGAGCGCGGTCAGCCGCGGCGCCAGCCAGAGGGTGCCGAAGGCCGTCGTGGTGGTGACCTTGAGCTCGCCGAAGACCTCCTCCTCGCTGTCGCGGATGCGCGCCGTGGTGGCGTCGAGGCGCTTGACCATGGCGTTGGTGGCATCGAAGAGAAGCTCGCCCTGCTCGGTCAGGATGAGGCCGCGGGCATGGCGGTGGAAGAGCGTCGTGGCGAGGCTTTCCTCGAGCGCGCGGATCTGGCGGCTGACGGCCGACTGGCTGAGCCGCAGGGCGTCGCCCGCGTGCGTGAGGCTGCCGGCATCGGCAACCGCGTGGAAGATGCGCAGCTTGTCCCAGTCCATCGCCCCGGCCCGTCTGCCCGTCCCGCCCTCTCTTACTAGATGGGAGCGCTTGGGGTAAAAGGAAACCCGAGGCGGAACGTCCTTTCCGGGTCAGTCATGGTGACCCATGGGGCGCCGGTCGCCTTCCCCGTTGCCCCGCGCCCGGAAAGGACCCGGCATGGCCCGTCAGGACGTCAGCCTCGAGGACCGCTTCGACCTCGCGAAGTCGCCCGTCCTTCTCAACGGCACCCAGGCGCTCGTGCGCCTGATGCTGGCCCAGGCCGCGCGCGACCGCGCCGCCGGGCTCGACACGGCGGGCTACGTCACCGGCTACCGCGGCTCGCCCCTCGGCGGGGTGGACTTCCAGATGCGGCGGGCGAAGGCGCGCCTCGAGGCCGCCCGCATCCGCTTCCACGAGGGGCTGAACGAGGATCTCGCGGCGACCGCGGTCTGGGGGACGCAGCAGGCCCATCTGCGCGGCGAGGGCCGCCACGCCGGCGTCTTCGCGCTCTGGTATGGCAAGGGGCCGGGGGTCGACCGCTCGGGCGACGTCATGCGCCACGCCAACATGGCCGGCACGGCGCCCCTCGGGGGCGTGCTGATGGCGATGGGCGACGACCACACGGGCGAATCGTCGACGACGCTCCACCAGTCCGACTGGGCGATGGTCGATGCCTACATGCCCGTGGTCTCGCCGGCCGGCGTCCAGGAGATCCTCGACCTCGGCCTCTACGGCTTCGCGCTCAGCCGCTTCGCCGGCGTCTGGGTCGGGCTCAAGACGATGAAGGACACCGTCGAGGCGACGGCGGTCGTCGACGGCGATCCCTTCCGCCTCGCCTTCGTCACGCCCGACTTCCCGCTGCCGCCGGACGGCCTCGGCATCCGCCTGCAGGACACCCCGGTCGCCCAGGAAGCGCGCATGATCGACCACAAGCGCTTTGCCGCCGAGGCCTTCGCGCGGGCGAACCGCATCGACCGCCGCATCTGGGGACGCCCGGGGGCCCGCATCGGACTCGTCGCCGCGGGCAAGAACTGGCTCGATCTCGTCCATGCGCTCGCCCTCCTCGGCATCGATGCCGAGGGGGCCGGGCGGCTCGGGCTCACGACCTACAAGGTCGCCCAGACCTTTCCCCTCGACATGGCCTCGTTCCACGACTGGGCCGAGGGGCTCGACCTCATCGTCGTCGTCGAGGAGAAGCGCAAGCTCATCGAGGTCCAGATCAAGGAGGCGCTCTTCGACGACCGCCGCGGCCGGCGCGTCTACGGCTGGTACAAGGGCGGGGCCGGCGGGCTCCACCGCGAGGAGCTGTTCCCGACCCGCTACGCCCTTGATCCGGTGCTGATCGCCGAAAGGATCGGCGCCATCCTGACCGAGGAGGGGCGGGGAAGCGAGGCGCTTGCGGCCGCGCTCGCCCGCCTCGCCGAGGCCCGCCGGGCCGACAACGCCCCCGAGATCGCGAGCCGCCTGCCCTATTTCTGCTCGGGCTGCCCGCACAACAGCTCGACCCGGCTGCCGGCCGGGAGCCGCGCCTACGCCGGCATCGGCTGCCACTACATGGTCCAGTGGATGGACCGCGCGACGACCGGCTTCACCCACATGGGCGGCGAGGGGGCGAACTGGATCGGCGAGGCCCCCTTCTCGACCCGCACCCATGTCTTCCAGAACCTCGGCGACGGCACCTACAACCACAGCGGCATCCAGGCGATCCGCGCCGCCCTCGCCGCGGGTGTCACCATGACCTACAAGATCCTCTACAACGACGCCGTCGCCATGACCGGCGGCCAGCGCCACGAGGGCGGGCTCGGCCCCGCCCGCATCGCCCGCGAGGTCAGGGCGATGGGGGTGGAGCACCTCGCCGTCGTCTACGACGCCAAGGAGGAGCCCGACTGGAGGGATTTCCCCGCCGGAATCGAGCGCCGCGAGCGCGCCCGCCTGATGGAGGTCCAGGAGCGCTTCCGCACCCTTCCCGGGGTCTCGGTCATCCTCTACGTGCAGACCTGCGCGGCCGAGAAGCGGCGGCGGCGCAAGCGCGGCAGCTTTCCCGACATCGACCGGCGGGTCTTCATCAACACCGATGTCTGCGAGGGCTGCG
Source organism: Paracoccaceae bacterium (assembly GCA_020846995.1). Classification (GTDB taxonomy): domain Bacteria; phylum Pseudomonadota; class Alphaproteobacteria; order Rhodobacterales; family Rhodobacteraceae; genus JAHDXW01. The sequence continues at coordinate 2,533 of JADLCV010000219.1, read as the reverse complement.
GCGACTGCGGGGTGCAGTCGAACTGCGTCGCCGTGGTCCCGGTCGAGACCGAGTTCGGCCGCAAGCGGGCCATCGACCAGTCGGCCTGCAACAAGGATTTCTCCTGCCTCGACGGCTTCTGCCCCTCGTTCGTGACCCTCGCCGGGGCGCGGCCGAAGGCCCGCGCCGAGGCCCCGGCGATCTCCCTTCCGGCGAACCTGCCCGCCCCCGCCCTGCCCGCGATCAAGGGCACCTGGAACGTCGTCGTCACCGGGGTGGGCGGCACCGGGGTCGTGACCGTGGGCGCGATCCTCGCCCAGGCGGCGGCGATCGAGGGCAAGGGGGCGGGGCTCATGGAGATGGCGGGGCTTGCCCAGAAGGGCGGGGCCGTGCACGTCCACTGCCGACTGGCCGAGAGGCCCGCCGACATCAGCGCCATCCGCGTCGCCACCGGCGAGGCCGATGCGGTGATCGGCGGCGATCTCGTGGTGACGGCGGGGGCGCGGACGATCGGGCTCATGACCCGCGGCCGCAGCGGCGCCGTCGTGAACGACCACGCGACCGTGACCGGGGCCTTCACCCGCGATCCGGGCTTCCGCATCCCCGCCGCCGAGCTCAGGGTCGCCCTCGAGGGCCGGCTCGGCGAGCGCGTGGCCTTCGCCAATTTCTCGGAACTCGCGCGCATCGCCGTCGGCGATTCGATCTATGCCAACATGATGACCTTCGGCGCCGCCTGGCAGCGCGGTCTGATCCCCCTCGGCCTCGAGGCGATCGAGCGGGCGATCGAACTCAACGGGGCCGCGGTCGCCGGGAACCGGCGGGCCTTCGCGCTCGGCCGCTGGGCGATCGTCGACCCCGGGGCGGCGGCGGCGCTCCTCGCCCCGGCGGCGGACGCCCCGCCCCTGCCGCTCGCCGAGCGCATCGCGCTCCGCGCCCGCCATCTCGCCCGCTACCAGGACGAGGCCCTCGCCCGCCGCTACCTCGCCCTCGTCGAGCGCATGGCCGACCCGCGGCTGCGCGAGGCGGTCGCGCTCGGCTACCACAGGCTCCTCGCCCGCAAGGACGAATACGAGGTGGCGCGGCTCCATCTCGAGACCCTCGCGAAGGCGCGGGCCGAGTTCGACGGCGACCTCCGGCCGACCTTCCACCTTGCCCCGCCCTTCCTGCCCGGCCGCACCGCCACCGGCCGGCCGCGCAAGCGCGCCTTCGGGCCCTGGATGCTCGGCGTCTTCCGCCTCCTCGCCGCCCTGAAGGGCCTCCGCGGCACGGCCCTCGACCCCTTCGGCTGGTCGGCCGAGCGGAGGCTCGAGCGCCGGCTGATCGCCGACTACGAGGCCGACATGGCCGAGGTCGCGGCGCGCGCCGACGGGGCGGCGGTCGCGGCGGCGGTCGAGCTTGCCGCCCTCCCGCTCGCCGTCCTCGGCTTCGGGCCCGTCAAGGCCGCGAACGCGGCCGCCGCGGCCGGGCGGCGGGCAGCTCTCCTCGCCCGCCTCCGCGGCGAGCCCCGGCCCGCCGCGGCGGCGGCCGCGGGCTAGGGGTGGCGCGCGCGGCCGTGGACTTCGCCCCCGGGCCCGACTAAGCCCGGCCGGCGGGAAGGGGAGCGGGGGGCGGGGATGACGGTCGGGGTCTTCGATTCGGGGCTGGGCGGACTCACCGTGCTTGAGGCCCTCGTCCACCGGCTGCCCGGGGCCGGCTTCCTCTACTATGGCGACAACGCCCATGCGCCCTACGGCACCCGCGACGCCGAGGACATCCACCGGCTGACGCGCGCGGGCGTCGAGCGGCTCTGGGCCGAGGGCTGCGACCTGGTCGTCCTCGCCTGCAACACCGCCTCGGCGGTCGCCCTGCGGCGGCTGCAGGAGGAGGGCGTGCCCGCGGGCCGGCGCGTCCTCGGCGTCTTCGTGCCGCTGATCGAGGCCCTGACCGAACGGCGCTGGGGCGACAACTCGCCCCCTCGCGAGGTCGCGCTGAAGCACGTCGCGCTCTTCGCCACGCCCGCGACCGTGGCCTCGCGGGCCTTCCAGCGCGAGCTGGCCTTCCGCGCCATCGGCGTCGATGTCGAGGCCCAGCCCTGCGGCGGCCTCGTCGACGCGATCGAGACGGGCGACCCCATCCTCGCCGAGGCGCTCGCCCGCTCGCATGTCGCGGCCCTCCGGCGGCGGATGCCGCGGCCCGAGGCGGCGGTCCTCGGCTGCACCCATTACGCGCTGATCGAGGACACGTTCCGGGCGGCGCTGGGGCCGGGGGTGCGGATCCTGAGCCAGCCGGCGCTCGTCGCCGAGAGCCTCGCCGACTACCTCGCCCGGCGGCCGGAGTTCGCCCGGGGCGAGGCGCGGGCGGGCTTCCTGACGACCGGCGATCCCGCCGCCGTGAGCGACCGCGCCGCCCTCCTCCTCGGCCGGCCGATCGCCTTCCGCGCCGCCTGACGGCCGGGCCCCCCGGCGGCCCCGCGCAACGAAGGACGCCCCCGGGGGCGCGCCCCGCCCGCCCACCCCGGCGCCCCCGCCGGGTGGACCGGCGCCCCGATCGACCGCTTCCTCTACGACGCGATGCG
>JADLCV010000218.1 GCA_020846995.1 Paracoccaceae bacterium | reverse complement strand
ACGATGGCCGGCGTCAGCTGCTCGCGCAACTGCGCGAAAAGCTCGATCGGCAGCGTCTTGGTTCCCGGCGACGAGATGAAGAGGGCGACGATCACCTCGTCGAAGGAGATGATGAAGGCAAAGACCGCCCCCGCGAGCACGCCCGGCATGATGAGCGGCAGGGTGATGGTGCGGAAGACCGCGAGCGGCGCGGCGCCGAGGCTTTGCCCGGCGCGGACGAGGTTGGTGTCGAAGCCGCTCATCGTCGCGGTGACGGTGACGACGACGAAGGGGGTGGCGAGCACGGTGTGGGCAAGGATCAGCGCATGGTAGGAGCCGAGGATCCCGAACTGGGCGAAGGCGAAGTAGAAGGCGAGCGCCATGATCACCAGCGGCACCACCATCGGCGCGAGCAGGAAGGCGACGAGGAGCTTCTTGTAGCGGAACCGCGAGACCGTGAGCCAGTAGGCCGCGAGCGTCCCGAGGACGGTGGCAAGGACGGTGGTGGCGCCGGCGACGATGAGGCTGTTGGCGAGCGTGAGACCCCAGGGGCGGGGCCGGAAGATCTCGGCATACCAGCGCAGCGAGAAGCCCGGCAGCGGGTAGCCGAGCGTGCTGCCCGAACTGAACGAGATCGGCAGCACGGCAAAGATGGGCACGATCAGGAAGCCGAAGCCCGCCACGCAGCAGGCGATCAGCACGATCCGCCAGAAGGTCTCCTCGCGCGAGCCGTAGGAGCGCGAGGCGGCCATGCCGCTACGCCCGGACAAGGGACGACTTCCCCATCCCGGTCAGCCGCTCGACGATGACGAAGGTCGCGGCGACCGTCAGCATGAGCAGGAGGGCGAGCGACGAGGCCATGCCCCAGTTCGCGTTCTGGGTCGTGAACTGGGCGATCAGGTAGCTGAGCATCTGGTCCGATCCCGCCCCGACCAGTGCCGGGGTGACGTAGAAGCCGATCGACATGATGAAGACCAGAAGCGTGCCGGCGGCGACGCCGGGCAGCGTCTGGGGCAGGTAGACGCCGAGGAAGGCCGCCGTCGGGCGCGCCCCGAGGCTCAGCGCCGCCCGCATCTGGTCGGCCCGGACCCCCTGCATGACGCTGTAGATGGGCAGGATCATGAACGGCAGCAGGATGTGCGCCATCGCCACGTAGACGCCCGGCCGGTTGTAGATGAGCTCGAGCGGTTCGGCGATGATCCCGAGCGCGCGGAGGGTGTCGTTGACGAGCCCGCGGGTCTGCAGGAGGACGACCCAGGCCGAGGTCCGCACCAGAAGCGACATCCAGAACGGAACCATGACGCAGCCGAGCAGGAAGGCCCGCCGGCCGCCCCGCAAGGCGGCGATCAGATAGGCCATCGGGTAGCCGGCGAGAAGGCAGATGAAGGTCACGACGACGCTGATCCAGAGCGTGCGCGCGAGGGTGTCGAGGTAGATGCGCTTGTCCTCGGGCGCGCGCTCGATGGTGCCGTCGGGCTGGCGCTTGAGATCGAGCGAGGAGAGCAGGAAGAAGGCCGTGTAGGGCGAGGAGGCCGAGGCCGCGACGCGCCAGTAGTCGATGTCGCCCCAGCGCGGATCGAGCGCGACGAGCGCCTCGCGGTAGGGCGGGGAGAGCGTCTCGACCTTGCGGCCGGTGTTGATGAGGAGGCTGTTGAACCCCGGCAACTCGTAGTTCAGCCGCTGGGCGGCGCCCGACAGCGTCCGCGCCCGGTAGGCGGCGCGGAGGTCGGCGACCATGGTCGCCTGCACGTCCTCGCCCGGCAGGGCCTCGCCGTCCCAGCGGGAAAGGGCCGCGGCTGCGTTCGGCAGGGCGTCGGCGAACTTCGCGTCATGCACGCTCATCAGGATGACGAGGCCGAGCGGAAAGACGAAGAAGACGAGGTTGAAGGCGATCACGGGGAGAACAAGGAACGAACGGCGCATCACCATCCCCAGCCTGATCGCCTCCGGCCGCGGGGGCCGGCACCCCCTTCTTGCCGTCCATGCACCCCCGTCCCGGCACGGGGCCGGGCCAAGGTGGGGCAGGGCGGGGCGGCGGGCGCCCCTGCCCGCTGCCCTCGTCCCCGCCGCGACCGAGCCGCCACCGGGGCGCGATCCGCGCCCATCGGCGGCGGCCGCGGGCCGCTCAGTTCGCGCGCCAGGCCGTCCAGCGCTCGGTCAGGGCGTCGGCGTTGTCCTGCCAGAAGCGCACGCCCTCGTCGGTGCTGACGAAGATCGAGTTGACGAGCTTGTCGCCCACGGGCAGGCCGGCAGCGATCTCCGGCGCGAGCTTGGCGGTCGCAGTCGCGAGCGACGGCTCGTAGGGGAAGCGGTTGGCGAAGGCCACCTGCTTGTCGACGTCGAGGGTCGAGTTCAGGAACTCGTAGGCGACGTCGAGGTGGGGCGTGCCGCTCATGATGATCCAGTAGTCGGCGTAGACGACCGCGTTCTCCCACACCATCTCGAGCGGCAGGCCCTCGCGCTGGGCGGTGGCGGTGCGGCCGTTGTAGGAGATGCCCATCTGGGCCTCGCCGCTCAGGAGGAGCTCGCTCGCCTGCGCCCCGGCCTCCCACCAGACGAGCTGCGACTTGATGGTATCGAGCTTGGCGAAGGCGCGGTCGACACCCTCGGGCGTGCCGAGAACCTTGTACATGTCGGCCGGGGCGACGCCGTCGGCCAGCAGGGCAAGCTCGAGCATGTTCTCGGGCCGGTTGCGCATCGCCCGCTTGCCCGGCCAGCGGGCGAGGTCGAAGAAGTCGGCGACGTTCTTCGGCACCTCGGCGCCGATCGTGTTCCGGTTGTAGACGACGAGGAGCGAGCCGGCGACGACGCCCAGCCCGCATTCGGCCTTGCCCCAGCTGGCGAGGTCGCCCGCGTTCGTGAAGCGCGACCAGTCGAGCCGCTCGAAGACGCCTTCCTCGCAGCCGCGCACCAGGGCCGAGGCCTCGATGTCGACCACGTCCCAGTTGACGGTGCCGGTCTGCTTCATCGCCTCGAACTGGCCCCAGCCGCCGAGATAGGTGTCGGTCAGCACGCCGATGCCCCTGGCGGCGGCAAAGGGCTCGAGGAAGATCTGCCGCTGCGCCTCCGAATAGGCGCCGCCCCAGCTCGCGACGGTGAAATCCCGGGCGCCGGCGATGCTCGTGCCGCCGAAGGTGACCGCGGCGACCGACATGGCGCCGATCCAAAGCCGAACGCTTGCCATCTTTCTGGACCTCTCCTGCTGTCGTTGTCCCGCACCCCGGTTTCCGCAACGCCGGCCCGGGCACGGCCGGAGGCAAGGCTAGTGTCAGACCCGGTGGCCCCGAATACGGTGTCGCTTAAGGACCATTCAGGGCTTCCTGAACAGCGGCCCCGAGGCCCCGCGCGGCGGCAGCGGGTCAGCCCCCCGCCATGCCGTCGCGCCGGCCCTCCCCGGCCGCTGCGGGGGCGGGCGTGCCCTCCTGCCGGGCCATGTCGAGCCAGCGCAGGAACTCCCGGTAGAGCGGTGACTGCTGGCGTCCGGTGCGCAGGATGCGGTAGATCGTGTTGCGGATGAAGAGGCGGTCGTGCAGCAGGGCGCGGATCCGCCCGGCCCGGACGAGGTCGCGGGCGTAGTCGACGGGCAGGAAGCCGAGGAAGGTCCCGCTCATGATCATCACCGCCCGCGCGTCCATGTTGTTGGCCTCGGCCGACACGCTGATGCGGTCGAGGAGGTTCGCAGGCTCCTGCTTCTCGGCCACCGAGACCTTGACGAAGTCGCAGTCGAGGACCGCGTCGAGGTCGAGGTCGGCGTCGGGGACGGCGAAGAAGGGATGCCCGGTTCCGCAGTAGGCAAGCCCGGTCTCCTCGAAGAGCGGCGTGAACTCGACCCCAGAGACCGGCCGCACCCGCCCGGCAAAGCCGATGTCGGCCTGCGAATTGATGACGGCCTGGGCCACCGACATGTTGGAGGCGACGCGGATGTGGAGGTAGACGTCGGGGTTGGCGGCGCGGAAGGCCTCGACCGTGCGGCGGATGGAGAGCGCCGGCGCATCGACGAGATCGTCGGTCAGGGCGACGACGATCTTGCCCGAGAGGGTGGAGAGGGTGTCATTGACGCTGTCGCGGAAGCGGTCGAGGTCGGCGAAGAGGGTTCGCGCCGCGGCGTGGATGCGCTCGCCCTCGAGGGTCAGCGCGAAGCCGCGCGAGCCGCGCCGGCAGAGGGTGACGCCGAGGCGCTGCTCGAGGTCGGAGATGTCCATGCTGATCGCCGACCGCGACTTGTTCAGCGCCACCTCGGCGGCGCCGAACCCGCCTTCGGTCACGACCGCATCGAAGACGCGCAGGAGGCGCAGGTCGATGTCGGAGAGCTGGCCGCGGAATGCTCGTCTGCTCATGAAGACCGGT
>JADLCV010000217.1 GCA_020846995.1 Paracoccaceae bacterium | reverse complement strand
CTGCTGTCCCGCGGCATCGACGTCTTCACGACGCTCAACATCCAGCATGTCGAAAGCCTGAACGACGTCGTCGCCCAGATCACCCGCATCCGCGTCCGCGAGACCGTGCCCGATTCGATCATCGACCGTGCCGACGACATCGAGATCATCGACATCACCCCGGGCGACCTCATCCGGCGGCTTCAGGAGGGCAAGGTCTACCTGCCGACGACGGCGCGGCAGGCGATCGCCAACTACTTCTCGCCGAGCAACCTGACGGCCCTGCGGGAACTCGCCCTGCGGCGGACGGCGCAGCGGGTCGACGACCAGCTTGTCACCCACATGCAGGCCCACGCCATCCCCGGGCCGTGGGCGGCGGGCGAGCGGGTGCTCGTCGGCGTCGACGCCCGCCCCGGCGGCATGGCGCTCGTGCGCTACGGGCGCCGGCTGGCCGACCGGCTGCGCGCGCCCTGGGCCGTGCTGCACGTCGAGGGCAGCCGCGACGCGCGCCTGACCGAGGCCGAGAAGGACACGCTCGCCGCCACCCTGCGGCTGGCCGAGCAGCTTGGCGCCGAGGCCGTCGCGCTGCCCGGCGAGACCGTCGCCCAGGAGATCCTCGCCCATGCCGCGGCCAACAACTTCACCCACATCGTCGTCGGCAAGCCGCAGGTGCCGCGCTGGCGCGAGTGGGTCGCGGGATCGGTCTCCCACGAGCTTGTCCGCAGCCCCTCGGCGATCAGCATCCACGTCATCTCGACCGCGGAGGCCGATCCGCCCCGCACCGGGCCCCCGGCGCCGGCGGCGCCCGCGAGGCGGTTCATGCCGCTTCCCTACCTCCGGTCCGCGGCCTATGTGGCCCTCGCCGTCGGGGTCTCGATGATCCTGTCGCGCTTCCTCGACGTCCGCAACATCGCCCTCGTCTTCCTCATGGCGGTCCTGAGCTCGGCCCTCAACGGCGGCCTCGGCCCGGCACTCTTCGCCTCGGTCGCCTCGGCCTTCGCCTTCAACTTCTTCTTTCTCGAGCCGATCCACTCGCTCCTCATCCACGACCCCGAGATCGTCGTCGCCTTCGCCTTCTTCCTCGGCGTCGCCGTCGTCGCGAGCAACCTTGCCGGGCGGGTGCAGCGGCAGGCGGTGATGGCCCGCCTGCGGGCCCGCATGACCGAGGGGCTCTACCTCTTCAGCCGCAAGCTCGCCGGGGCCGGCACGCTCGAGGACGTGCTGTGGGCGAGCGTCTACCAGATCGCCTCGATGCTCGGCGTCCGGGTCGTCATCCTGATGCCCGAGGAGGGGCGCATCGCCGTGCGGGCGGGCTACCCGCCCGACGACACCCTCGACGAGGCCGACCTCGCCGCCGCCCACTGGGCCTGGGAGCACGACCTGCCGGCCGGGCGCGGCGCCGACACGCTGCCCGGCGCCGGCCGGCTCTATCTGCCCCTGAGGACCGGGCGCACGCGCATCGGCGTCGTCGGGCTCGACAACGACCGCCAGGGTCCGGTCCTGACGCCCGAGCAGCGGCGGCTCCTCGAATCGCTCGCCGACCAGATCGCGCTCGCCGTCGAGCGCATCCAGCTTGTCGCCGACGTCGACAATGCCCGCCTCGCGGCCGAGGCCGACCGGCTGCGCTCGGCCCTGCTCACCTCGCTCTCGCACGACCTCAAGACCCCGCTCGCCTCGATCCTCGGCTCGGCGGGAACGCTCCGGGACTATTCCGCCTCGCTCCCCGAGGCCGATCGCGCCGAGCTTCTCGCCACCATCGTCGAGGAAGCCGAGCGGCTGAACCGCTTCATCGCCAACCTGCTCGACATGACGCGGCTCGAGGCGGGGGCGGCGCTGTCGCAGGCCTCGCCGAACTTCGTCGGCGACATCGTCGGGGCCGCGCTCCGGCGTGCGGCCCGCATCCTCGAGGGCCACCGGCTCGAGCTTGCCGTGCCCGGCGACTTGCCCATGGTCCGGCTCGATCCCGTGCTCTTCGAGCAGGTCGTCTTCAACCTCCTCGACAACGCCCGCAAGTATGCCCCCCCGGGGTCGCGCATCCTCGTCCGCGCCTGGGCCGAGGAGGGCCACGTCACGCTCGAGATCGTCGACGAGGGTCCGGGCATCCCGCCCGACGACCTGCCGCGGATCTTCGACATCTTCTTCCGCGTCCGCAAGGGCGACCGGGTGCAGGCGGGGACCGGCCTCGGCCTGTCGATCTGCAAGGGGTTCGTCGAGGCGATGGGGGGCACGATCGCGGCCGCGAACCGCCCCGACCGGACGGGGGCGGTCTTCACCCTGCGCTTCCCGGCATGCCCCGAGCCCGCCGATCTGGACGACCGGCCATGACCCCTCCGGCCGCCCGCGTGCTCGTCGTCGATGACGAGGCGCCGATCCGCCGGTTCCTGCGCGTCGGCCTGACCACCGAGGGCTTCGGCGTCCTCGAGGCCGCGACCGGCGCCCAGGCGCGGGCCGCCGTCGCCCGCGACGGGCCCGACCTCGTCCTCCTCGATCTCGGGCTTCCCGACATCGCCGGCCACGTCCTCCTCGAGCGCTGGCGCGCCGAGGGGGTCGCGCTGCCGGTCGTCATCCTCTCCAGCCGCACCGACGAGGCGGGCATAGTCCAGGCCCTCGAACTCGGGGCCGACGACTACGTGACCAAGCCCTTCGGGATGCGCGAACTCGCGGCGCGGATCCGCATGGCCCTGCGCCACCGCCTCCAGCAGCAGGGCGAGCGGGCGGTCTTCCGCACCGGCGAGCTCTCGGTCGACCTCGTCCGCCGGATCGTCCGCAAGGGCGAGCGCGAGATCAGGCTCTCGCCCCGGGAATACGACATCCTGCGCGTCCTCGTCCAGCATGCGGGCAAGGTCATCACCCACCAGCACATCCTCCGGCAGGTCTGGGGCGGTGCCGTCGACGTCCAGTATCTGCGCGTCTACGTGCGCCAGTTGCGCCAGAAGATCGAGACGACCCCGGACCAGCCGCACTACATCCTGACCGAGACCGGCGTCGGCTACCGCCTGCGCGAGCCCGACCCGTGAGGGGCGCCGCCCCGCCGGGCGGGCGCGGCGGCACCGACCCGGCCCGAAGCGACGACAGACTGGCCCGACCATGGAAATCGCGACCCTGATCCTTCCCGAGGACGTGATCCTCGACCTCGCCGTCCCGTCCAAAGCGGCCCTCCTCGGCCGCCTCGCGGCCCATGCCGCGGCCCGGCTGGGGACGGGCGAGGCCGCGATCCGGGCCGCGCTCGCGGCCCGCGAGGACCTCGGCTCGACCGGGATCGGCGGGCGGGTGGCCATTCCCCATGCCATCGCCGAGGGCCTCGCGGCGCCCTTCGCGGCCCTCGCCGTCCTCCGCAAGGCCGTCGCCTACGACGCCGTGGACGGCCTGCCGGTGGACATCGTCTTCATGCTCCTCGATCCCCCGGGGGGCGCGGGCGAGCACCTGAAGCTTCTGTCGGCCTTCGCCCGCCGGGCCCGCGACGAGCGGGTGCTGGAGCGTCTGCGGGCCGCGACCTCGCCCGACGACGCCCGCCGGGCGCTCGCCGCGCCCGGGCCCTGAGGCCCGCGCCCGGGTCCCGGGGAAGGTCCCGCGCGCGCCCGCCCCGGGGGGGCGGCCGGAGGGCCGCGCCGGCCGGCCCCGCGTGACCCTTGACGACCCCGCGCCCGATCGTGCCTATTCGGGCCCGAGGCGGGCGGGCGATGCCCCGGCGCGGCGAAGGGTCGCGGCCTGCGTCGCCGCCGCCCGGGCCGGGGCCGTTCCGGCCGGGACGGGAGGCCCGGCCGGGCCCCCGGGGAAAGAGGCGACCGCATGCGCGACCCGGCACCCGGACGATGCCTGACAAGCCTCATCGGCCTCATCGGCTCGCGCTCGTTCCCGGAGGATTTCTTCGGCATCATCAACGGGATCGTCCGCATCGACCACTGCACCGTGTTCATGTCGGACGCGACCCGCGTGCGCACCCTCGTGGCCCGGGCGGGCTCGACGACGGCCAACCGCCATGTCCAGAGCCTGGCCAAGCACTATGCCGATTCCGCCCACAGCGGCGATCCGGTCTGGTGCCGGGTCGACCGCGGGCTCTCGTGCTGGACGATCTCGCCCGCGGCGATCCGCGATCCCGCCTACCGGCGCGAGTTCTACGACGAGCCGAACGTGCTCGAGGAACTCGCCCTTTCCGACATCGTCGGCGGCCGGCGCATCTATGTCGGCTATTACCGCGAGCACGGGCACGGCCGCTTCAGCGACCGCGAGATCGAGACCCTGGCCGGCTTCGGCGAGCCGACCCTCGCCGTCCTCGGCAAGCAGGCCGAGCTTTTCCTGCGCACGCCGGCCCCGGCCTCCGGCGGGGCCGGGATCAGCCGCGACCGGCTCCTCGAGAAGGTGCTGGCGGCGATCTCGGCCAACACCCCGGGACTGACCCCGCGCGAGGCCGAGATCTGCGCCGGGATCGTGCTCGGATACACCGCGCTCGGACTGAGCCTGCGGCTCGGCATCAGCACCAACACCGTCGCCACCCACCGCAAGCGCGCCTACGCCAAGCTCCGGATCTCGAGCCAGAGCGAGCTTTTCGCCTGCTATTTCGGCATCGTCGATGGCCTGAGGGCCGGCGACTGACCCCCGCCGGGGCGGCCGGTCAGGAGGCCCCGGCGGCGGCGGCGCGGCCGTCGCGCTCGTGCGCGGCGACGAAGGCATCGAAATCGAAGTCGAGGAGCGCGATCTCCTCGATCGGGGGAAAGGCGCGGGGGACGTTGTCCCAGCCGATCTGGTCGATGCCCCAGTAGAACTCGAGGAGGTTGCCGTCGGGGTCGCGGGCATAGAAGCGCGGCTGGTTGCCCGGCCCGCCGACGCGGCAGTGGACGATCTCGACGCCACCGTCGCGCATGCGGACATAAAGCGCCTTCAGATCCTCCGGCGAGGCCAGTTCGAAGGCGATGTGATGGAGGCCGGGGCCGGGCGTCCGCCCCGCCGCGGCGGCGGCACCCGCCTCGCGCCGGGGGACGAAGATCGAAAGCTCGTGATGGGTCGTGGTGCAGCGCATGAAGGCGGCGGCCTGCATGGCGACGCCATGGCCGACGCGAGCGGCGCCGTAGTCGAAGCGCTCGCTCACCTTCAACCCGAGGTATTCGGAATAGAAGGCCACGGCCCGGTCGATGTCGCCGACGATGATGGCGACATGGCCAAGCCTGGAGATGCGCGGAAGCATGTCCCTTCCCTCCTCGACAAGCCGGAATGGCGGCTCCGAGGGGTAGCGCGCCGCTCCCCGGCGGGGAAGCGCGAAAGCGCCCCCGTCACCGATCGAGGGGAGGCCGGGCCGGGCCGGCGAGGGGGCGCGGCACGCGCCGCCCATCCCTCCGGGCGACGGGGACGGCGCGGCCGGGCGGCCGGGCGCGGCCATAGCTGCGGCCCGCCCATCACTTCCCAAGGTGATGGCCGGGGCCCCGGGGCCGGGGTAGGATCCCGCCCGCCGGATGGTCCTGCGGGATGTCGAGGTCATGAAACTGGTCAGCTATGCCGCCGACGGCGGGGCGCGGCTCGGCGTGCTCGCCGGGGCGCGGGTCGTCGACCTCGCCCGGGCGGGGCCGGCGCTCGGGCTCGGCCCGATGCCGGTGCGGGCCGAGGACTTCTTCGACGATCTCGCGACCTGCGACCCGAGGGCGCGGCGCATCGCGGCCGCCGCGGCGGAGGGGGCCCCGCTGCCCCCGGAGTCGGCGCTCGCCCTGGACGGCCTCGCCTTCCTGCCGCCGATCCGGCGCCCGCCGAAGTGCATCTGCGTCGCCCGCAACTTCGCCGAGCATGCCCGCGAGGCGGGCCTCCAGGTCTCGGAGATCCCGATCATGTTCGCGCGCTTCGGGCGCAGCTTCGTCGGCCATGGCGAGCCCGTGGTGGTGCCGGCCGTCTCCCGCCAGGTCGACTGGGAGGGCGAGCTCGCGGTCATCGTCGGCCGGGCGACGGCGGGGCGGATCACCCGCGACGCGGCCATGGACCACGTCTGGGGCTATTCGATCTTCAACGACGTCACCGTCCGCGACTACCAGTTCCGCGTCACCCAGTACACGGCTGGCAAGAACTTCCGCGCCTCGGGCCCCTTCGGGCCCTGGATCGTCACCGCCGACGAGATCGCCGACCCCCACCGGCTGACCATAACGACGCGCGTCAACGGCACCGTCATGCAGTCGGCCAGCACCGCGGACATGATCTTCGATATCCCGACGATCCTCGCGAGCATCGCCGAGTGGATCGACCTCGAGCCCGGCGACGTCATCCCGACCGGCACCCCCGCGGGCGTCGGCTTCAAGCGCAAGCCGCCCGTCTTCCTCGCCCCCGGCGACCGCGTCGAGGTCGCGATCGCGGGGCTCGGGGTCCTTGCCAACCCGGTCGTGGCCGAGGGCTGAGCGATGGCGAGCGAGACCTTCGACCGCGGCCTGCAGATCCGGAAGGACGTCCTTGGCACCGACTACGTCCAGCGCGCGCTCGATGGCGCCGACGACTTCAGCCGCGACTTCCAGGCCCTGGTCACCGAATACTGCTGGGGCGCGGCCTGGGGCCGGGGCGGGCTCTCGCGGCGCGACCGCAGCCTCCTCAACCTCGTCATGCTCGGGGCCCTCAACCGCGGCCAGGAGTTCCGCCTGCACGTGCGCGGCGCCCTGACCAACGGCTGCACGCGGGAGGAGATCCGCGAGGCCCTGATCCAGCTTGCCGTCTACGCCGGCATCCCGGCCGGGGTCGAGGCGTTCCGTCTGGCCCGCGAGGTGTTCAGGGAGATCGACGGCACCCCCGGCGGCTGAGCGGGCCCGGCCCGGGGTGCAAGGGCAGCCAGGTGCCCGCCGGTGCGGCGGGCCGATCACGGGGAGGTAGGGGAATGAGACGGACTCTGTTGCGCTCGCTGGCCCTCGCGGGGGTCGTCGTCGGCGGGCTCGGTCACGGCGCGGCGGCCGCCGACAAGCTCGTGGTCGTCTCCTGGGGCGGGCTCTGGGGCGAGGCCTTCGTCAAGGCCTTCATCGAGCCCTTCGAGCAGGCGACGGGCATCGACGTCGAGCTTCAGGAACAGGCCAACCAGATGGACATGCTGGCCAAGTTCCGCTCGCAGAAGGAGGGCGAGATCGGCGTCGACCTCTGGCTCGGCTCGCCGGCGACGATCAAGCTCGCCAACGAATCGGGGCTTCTCGCGCCGATCCCGGCGGCCTCGGTCCCGAACTCGGCCATGGTGCCCGAGCGCCTCGTCACCGAGGTCTCGATGCCGGTCTTCACGATCTTCTACGGCATCCTCTACAACGCCGACACCGTGCCCTTCGAGATCCGGAACTGGAACGACATCTTCGATCCCCGGCTGGCCTCGGCGCTCGTCGTTCCGGCGCCCACGGGCTACAGCGGCAAGTTCCTGATCACGCTCGCCTGGCTGAACGGCGGCGACGAAGCGAACATCGACCCGGGCTTCGAGGCGGCCAAGCGGCTCCTGCCCAACATCGCCATCATCCAGAACTCCGAGACCGACGCGATCAAGCTCCTGACGACGGGCGAGGTCGATGCCGCGCCCATGGTCTCGGCGAGCGCCTTCACGGTCGCCGCCAAGAGCGGCGGCAACTACCGCTTCGTCGCGCCCGATCCCTACGTGCCGGGCAACCCGGGCAGCGTGATGATGCTGAAGGGCACCCAGAACCGCGACAACGCCCTTCGCTTCATCGACTTCATGCTCTCCAAGGAGGCCCAGGAAAGCTTCAACGGCACCCTCAACCTCCTGCCCGTCAACAAGGACGCGGCCCCGCCGCCCGACCTTGCGGCCTTCGCCCCGCCGCTCGACAAGATCCGCTTCCCCAACGAGGCGATCGTGGGCGAGCATCTCGCCGAATGGACGGACCGCTGGCAGCGCGAGATCGTCGCGAAATGACGGCACGGGGAAAGGGTCTGGCGGTCGCGCCATACCTCTTCCTGATCCCGGCCCTGGCGCTCACGGCATCGTTCCTGTGGGCGCTCTGGGGCCTTGTCCACGAAAGCCTCACCGATCCCGCCGGCGGGGTCAGCTTCGAGAACTACCGGCGGATGCTGACGGTTCCCGAATACCGCGCCCCGATCGTCACCTCGCTGCGGCTGGCCGTCATCACCACGCTGGTGACGGCGGCCCTCGCCTATCCCGTGGCGCTGCACATGCGAAGGATGACGCCGGTGGCGCGGCTCACGGTCCAGAGCATGCTCGTGCTCGTCTTCTTCAGCGACTACCTCCTGCGCATGTTCGGCCTCATCATCCTGCTCGGGCGCCGCGGCCTCCTCAACAGCCTGCTGATGTGGACGGGCCTCACCGACAGCCCCTTCCGGCTCATGCACAACGAGCTCGGGGTGCTGGTCGGCCTCGTCTCGGGGGCGCTGCCGCTGATGATCTTCGCGCTCGACGCCGCCCTCGGCCGCATCGACCGCAGTACCGAGCAGGCCGCGGCGCTGCTTGGCGGCAGCCCGCTTCGGGTCTTCTGGCACGTCACCCTGCCGCTCAGCGTGCCCGGCCTTGCCGCCGGCATCGTCCTCGTCCTCCTCGTCACCGTCAACGCGATGGTCGCCCCGGCGCTCCTCGGCGGCGGCTTCGTGGTCATGATCTCGAACTTCGTCTACGACCGCGCCATCGGGCTTGACGAGCGCAGCCTCGCCACCGCCGCGGCCGTCATCGTCTTTGCCGTCGTCGTCCTCATCATCCTCGCCGTCCACGCGGTCCTTGACCGCTTCGCGCTGCGCTTCGGCGTCACCGACAGGGGCCGGGGATGAGCCGGCTGGTCTCGGTCCTCGTCATCCTCTTCCTCTTCGCGCCCCTGATCGCGACGACGCTGATCTCGTTCAACGCCACCCCGACCTTCGGCTTTCCGAGCCAGGGGCTCTCGCTCCGGTGGTATGCGAACGTCTTCGCGCGGCCGGAGTTCTGGGTCGGGTTCCGCCACAGCCTCCTGCTCGCGACGCTCGGCACGCTCGCCGCCATCGTCATCTCGACCCTGACCGCCGTCGCCGTGGTCCGCTTCCGCTTTCCCGGGCGGAGCCTCATGAACGCGCTGGTGATGTCGCCGATCGTCATCCCCGAGGTCGTCCTCGGCCTCGCCATCCTCGTCTGGATCTATGCCGTCCTCGACATGCCGGGGGCGTGGGCGCTCTATCTCCTCCACACCATCCTCGTCATCCCCTACATCGTCCGCATGATCATCGCCGGCCTCCAGGGCTACGACATCAACCTCGAGCATGCGGCGATGCTCCTCGGGGCGAGCCCGTTCCGCGCCTTCCTGCTCATCACCCTGCCGTCGCTCAAGGATCACATCATGGCCGGGGCCATCGTCGCCTTCATCGTCTCGCTCCACAACTTCACGGCCACCATGTTCCTCGTCCTCAACCGCCCGACGCTGCCGACCGCGGTCTACCAGTACATCCGCACCGAGACCGACCCGACGGTGGCGGCGCTCTCGACGCTCCTCCTCCTCATCCCGCTCTCGGTGGTCGCGGTCGGCCGGCGCTGGCTCGGGCTTGACCGCATGGTCGGGAGGTAGCATGCCCGGGCGCGGCAGCATCCGGCTTTCGGGGGTCGAGGTCCGCTACGGCAGCGTCGTGGCGCTCCGCGACTTCGGCCTAGAGATGGCGTCGGGCGAGATCGTCGCCCTCCTCGGTCCGAGCGGCTGCGGCAAGTCGACGGCCCTCCGCGCCATCTGCGGCCTCCAGGCCCTGTCGGCGGGCGAGATCTGGTTCGGCGACCGGCTCATGAACACGGTCCCGCCGCATCACCGCAAGGTCGGGATGGTGTTCCAGAACTATGCCCTCTTCCCCCACCGGACGGTGGCCGAGAACATCGCCTTCGGGCTGGCCGTGTCGGGGGTTCCGCGGCGCCAGCATGCCGCCCGCACGGGCGAGGTCCTGGCGCTCGTGCAGATGACCGAGCGGGGCGGGCACTATCCCCACCAGCTCTCGGGCGGCCAGCAGCAGCGGGTGGCGATCGCCCGCTCGGTCGCGGTCAGCCCCGACATCCTCCTCCTCGACGAGCCGCTGTCGGCGCTCGACAAGCAGCTGCGCGAGCAGATGCGCCACGAGCTGACGCAGCTTCTGCGCGGCATCGGCATCACCACCGTGTTCGTGACCCACGACCAGGAGGAGGCCTTCGCGCTCGCCGACCGCGTCGTCGTCATGCACGACGGCGCCATCGTCCAGTGCGGCACCCCGGCCGCGATCTACGCCCGGCCCAACTCGCGCTTCGTCGCCGACTTCCTCGGCTCGATCAGCTATCTCGGGGGCGTGCTGGAAAGGGCCGAGACGGGCACCGGCACGGTCCTCCTCGACGACGGCACGCGGCTCCGGGGGCAGCTCGTCGAGGCCGCCGGGATCGGGACGCGGGTCGATGTCGGGCTGCGCTGGTCCAGCCTCCGGCCGGCCGGAGCGGCGGGGGACGGAGGCGGCGGCGAGGGTTCGCTCGCGGTCACCGTGCGCGAGCGCGTGCACCGCGGCGACCGCGTCGAATACCGCCTCGAGGGCCCCGGGGGCCGGGCGATCCGCCTCCTGGCCCTGACCGCGACGGGGGCCGCGCACGACGTCGGCGACCGCATCCGCGTCCGTGCTGACGCCAACGACATCCTGCTATTCCGGCCGGCGACCGGCCCGATCCGCGAAGGGGAACCCGCATGACGACCGATGTCCGATCCGCCCGGCCGACGCTGATCCGCGGGGCAAGCGTCCTCAGCATGGACCGCGCCGTGGGCGAACTCGCCCGGGCCGACGTCCTCCTCCGGGGCGACCGCATCGCCGCGATCGGGCCCTCCCTCGCCGCCGAGGGGGCCGAGGTCGTCCCTGCCGAGGGCATGATCCTGATGCCCGGCATGATCGACGGCCACCGCCACGTCTGGGAAAGCGTGATCCTCGGCCATCTCGTCAAGACGACGCGGAAATACCGCACCTACCTCGTCTACAACAACCAGCAGGTCGCGATCTGCTTCACGCCCGAGGACGTCTACCTCGGCAACTACGTCGGCGGGCTGACGATGATCGACGGCGGCGTGACCTCGGTCGTCGATCACGCCCACATTGTCCACACCCCCGCCAAGGGCGAGGCGGCGGCCCGCGGGCTTCTCGATTCCGGGATCGGCGGGGTCTTCTGCTACGGCATCACCCACAGCCCGACCTACGGGCCCGGCGACACGATCACCCCGGCCCGGGGCTGGGCCGAGTTCGTCGCCGCCCCCGACGACTGGCACCTGAGGGCCGCGGCCGAGATCCGCGACCGGCTTTTCGCCGACCCCGCAGGGATCCTCAAGTTCGGCGTCGGCCTCAGCCTCGTCGAGTTCGGGCGGCGCACCGCGGAATCGATCCGCGGCGAGATCGCCTCCGCCCGGGCACTCAGGCCCTACCTCATGACCCAGCACATCAGCGGCGCCGCGCCGGCCGGCACCGACGGGTCGCTGACGGCGACGACCATGGGGCTGCCGGCCGACTACTCGATCGTCGCCGACCTCCACCGGGCCGGGCTGCTCGGCCCGGACTACCACCTGTCGCACGGCAACCAGCTCACCGACCACGAACTCGACCTCCTGCTCGAGACCGGGGCCCGGCTCTGCGCGACGCCCATGGGCGAGTTTCCCTACACCAACCCCTCGATCCACGGCCGGGCCTGGGCGAGGGGGCTGCCGATCGGCATCGGCATCGACGTGCCGCTGGCCTTCACCAACGACTTCTTCGAGCACCTGCGGACCTCGTTCTGGAGCCTCTACCGCGACCGCGAGGGGGCGGGGATCGCCGCGCGCATGGATTCGACGGCGCTCCTGTCGCTCGCCACCATCGAGGGCGCGCGCGCCATCGGCATGGCCGACGAGATCGGCTCGATCGCCCCCGGCAAGCGCGCCGATCTCGTGCTCCTGCGCACCGCCCGCTACGGTTTCGCCAACGCCGGCACGCTCGCCGACCGGGTCGTGAACTTCGCCCACGAATCGGATGTCGACAGCGTCTGGGTCGCAGGCCGGGCACGCAAGCGCGACGGCGTCATGGCCGGGGTCGACTGGGCCGACCTCAAGGCCCGCGCCGACGCCCTCGAGAAGCGGGTGACGGCGGCCGCGGGGACGATCACCATTGGCTGACCGCGGGACGAGGGGCGCGGCAGGGCCGGCGGGCCCGGCCGGCGGGGCGCGCCGGCGGGGGCCGGCGTGACGGCGATGCTCGACTTCCTCCCGCGCGCCGGCGTCCTCGTCCTCGCCGGCTACTACCTCTACACCGGGACCTCGAACCTCTGGCGCCGCCGCCTGACCACGGCGGCGCTGCGCGAGAAGGGGATGCCCTTCGCGGCCCTCGCGCTTCCCCTCGGGGCCGGGGCCGAGGTCGCGGGCAGTCTCATGCTTGCGAGCGACGCCCTGCGCCCCCTCGGGGCGGCGACGCTCGTCGCATTCACGGTCGTCGCGACCGCGGTCTTCCACAACCTCCTGCGCGTTCCCCGGGCCGAGTTCCGCCAGCACGTCAACGTCATCCTCAACAATCTCGCGCTCTGCGGAGGGCTGCTCGCGGCCATGGCGGTGCCCGCGGTCTGGGGGCCGGAATGATCGCGAAGGGAGCGCGCCGGCGGGCCGCGGGCGGCGGGCCCGGCGGGCGGCGGCGAAAGGGGAGGCGCTAGTGGCCGGCACCGGGTTCTTCTTCGACGAGGCCTGCTTCTGGCACACGACCGGGGAACACGCGCTGATGCTGCCGGTCGGCGGCTGGGTCCAGCCCGGCGACGGCGCCGGCCATGCCGAGGCCGCGAGCACCAAGCGGCGGCTGAAGGCGCTCGTCGACGTCTCGGGGCTCGGGGCCCGGCTGGCCGTCGCCTCGTCCCCGCCGGCGACCGAGGCGGACGCGCGGCGCGTCCACACCGCGGGCTACCTCGCGCGCTTCCGGGCGGCGAGCGAGGAGGGGCACGGCAGCCTCGGGCTCGATGCGCCCTGCGGCCCGGGGACCTACGCGATCGCGCTCCGGTCGGCCGGCCTCGCCATCGGGGCGGTGGGGGCGGTCCTCGCCGGGCGGCTCGGCAATGCCTATGCCCTGACCCGCCCGCCCGGGCATCACGCCCTGCCCGATGCCGGCATGGGCTTCTGCTTTCTCGCCAACATCGCCATCGCCATCGAATGGGCGCAGGCCACGCATGGCCTCGGCCGGGTGGCGGTGGTGGACTGGGACGTCCACCACGGCAACGGCACCCAGGCGATCTTCTGGGAACGCCCGGACGTGCTCACGGTCTCGCTCCACCAGGAGCGCTGCTTTCCGACCGACCAGGGCCACGCGACCGAGCGCGGGGGCGGCCGCGGCGCCGGCACGAACCTCAACATCCCGCTCCTGCCCGGCAGCGGCCATGCCGCCTATCTCGCCGCTTTCGACCGGCTGGTGCGGCCGGCGCTCGAACGCTTCCGGCCGGAGCTTCTCGTCGTCGCCTGCGGGCTCGACGCCAACGCCTTCGATCCCCTCGGCCGCATGATGCTGCATTCGGGCTCGTTCCGGGCCCTGACGGCGCGCGTCGCCGCCGCCGCCGCCGACCTCTGCGGCGGCCGCCTCGTGATGCTTCACGAGGGTGGCTATTCGGACGCCTACGTCCCCTTCTGCGGGCTGGCCGTGATCGAGGAACTGGCCGGCCACCGCACCGCCGTCCGCGATCCCCTGGAAGCGGTGATCGCGGCCCAGCAGCCCGGTCCCGCCCACGAGGCGGTGCAGGGGCAGATCCTCGAGGCGATGGCGGTGGCGGCCGGGCTCTGAGGCGCCGCGGCCGCCCGGCCGGTGAAGGGGCAGGGGGGAGGGGGATCGTGACCACGCGCAAGGCCCTCGTGCTCGACTTCGGCGGCGTCATCACCCGCACCCTCTTCGAGACCCACGACCTCACCGAGCGCGCGCTCGGCCTGCCGCCGGGGACGCTGACCTGGCGCGGCCCCTTCGATCCCGCCGGCGATCCGCTCTGGCAGGCGATGCAGGCGGGCCGGATCAGCGAGCGCGACTACTGGATGGAGCGCGTCGTCGAGACCGGGGCGCGGCTCGGCGAGACCTGGACGACGTTCCCCGAGTTCATCGCCCGCGCCCGGGGCGACGATCCCCTGGCCGTGATCCGGCCCGAGTTCACGGCCGCCCTCGCCCGGGTCCGGGCCGCGGGCTGCCGCCTCGCCATCCTCTCGAACGAGCTCGACCTCTTCTACGGCGCGGGTTTCCGCGCCCGGCTGCCGTTCCTCGCCGCCTTCGAACTCGTCGTGGACGGCTCGGGCACCGGCATCCTCAAGCCCGATCCCCGCGCCTACGCGCGCGTCACCGACGGGCTCGGGGTTCCGGCCGCGGCCTGCGTCTTCGTCGACGACCAGGCCAGGAACGTCCGCGGCGGCGGCGCCGCGGGCATGGCCGCCGTCCATTTCGACGTCACCGAACCCGGTCGCAGCTACGCCCGGGCGCTGGCGCTCCTGGGCCTCGACTGAGGGGAATCCGCGATGTCGGACACCAATTTCATCCGCGAGAACAACGCCCGCTTCTTCTGGGGCCCGATGGCACACCCCGGCGAACTGCGCGCCGCCCCGCCCAGGGTCATCGCCCGCGGCGAGGGGGTCGAGATCGTCGACATCGACGGCCACCGCACCCTCGACGGCGTCGGCGGGCTCTGGTGCGCGAACCTCGGCCACAGCGCCGAGGCGGTCAAGGCGGCGATCGTCCGCCAGCTCGCCGAACTCCCCTACTACAACACCTTCCGCAGCACGACCAACATCCCGGTCATTGAGCTTTCCTATGCGCTGAAGGAGTATTTCGCCCCCGAGGGGCTGACGCGCGTCTTCCTGACCAGCGGCGGGTCCGATTCGGTCGAGACGGCGCTGCGCCTCGCGCGCCAGTTCCACCGCGTCAACGGCGAGCCCGAGCGCACCAAGTTCTTCTCGCTCCGCAAGGGCTATCACGGCACCCATTTCGGCGCCGCCTCGGTCAACGGCAACCCGAACTTCCGCCGCAACTACGAGCCGATGCTGCCGGGCTGCCACCACCTGCCCTCGCCCTCGACCTACCGCAGCGAGTTCGCGACCGAGGACGGCGCCGAGATCGCCCGCGCCATCGCCCGCGCCTTCGAGGAGGCGATCGCCTTCGAGGGCGCGAGCACCATCGCCGCCCTGATCATGGAGCCGGTCCTTGGCGCCGGCGGGGTCATCGTGCCGCACCCGACGCTCTTTCCGCTCATGCGCGAGATCTGCACGCGCCACGGCATCCTTCTTGTCGCCGACGAGGTCATCACCGCCTTCGGGCGCGTCGGGGCCGCCTGCGGGGCCCGCCTCTGGGGCATCCGGCCCGACCTTGTCACCATGGCCAAGGCATTGACCAACGGCTACTTTCCCCTGGGCGGGGTGATGCTTTCGGAGACCATCGCGACAGCCTTCGAGGCGAATGCCGACACCCGGGCGACGATCAGCCACGGCTACACCTATTCCGGGCACCCCGTCGGCGCCGCCGCGGCGCTGGCGGCGCTCTCCGAGATCCGCCGCCTCGACGTCGCCGCCAACGCCCGCGCCCGCGGCAGCGAGATCCTCGAGGGCTTCGGGGCGCTGATGGCCCGCCATGCCATCGTCGGCGACGTCCGCGGCCAGGGGCTGATGCTGGCGATCGAGCTCGTGGCCGACCGCGCCGCCCGCACTCCCGCCGCCCGCGGGGTCGTGCAGGCGGTCTTCGAGCGCACCTATGCCGCCGGCCTGATGATCCGCACGTCGGGCAACACCCTGATCCTGTCGCCGCCGCTCATCATCGACCGTAGCCATGTCGGGCGCATCCTCGAGGCCCTCGATGCCGGGCTTGCCGCCGGGGGGGCCGCGGCTGCGGCCGGCTGAGGGGACCCCCGGGCGGGCCCCGGGGCGCGGGCCGGCCCGCGGCCGCCGGGGCGTTCAGACCGCCGCGCCGAGGGCGACGACGCCCTCCTCGCACCAGCGGTCGAAGACCGCGAGGGCGGCGTCGACGAAGCCCGGGTCGTTGATGTGGCGGTCGATCGCCGTCACCGCGACGCGCTCGAGAAGCGCCCCGCGCAGGGTCTCGAAGAAGGCGGCAAGGTCGCCCGGGGCATGGCCGAACTCGTGCTCGCGGTCCCAGGCCTCGATGCCGCGGAGGGGCAGGACGAGATGCACGGGGCCCGCGGCCGCGTTCAGCCGCCGCGCCATCGCCCGGGCGACCTGCCGGCGCTCGGCCGCCGTGAGGGTGACCGAGGAGATGAGCTTGTTGTGGACATGGGCGGGCCGGCCGCGCCAGCGCGGCGGCAGGGGCAGCCAGGTCGGCCAGTCGACAAGGTCGGCGGCCCCCGGGGCCACGATCTGGGGAATCCCGGCCCGGCCAGCGCCCTGCAGGCGGTCGGGGCCGCTGCTCACCATCGAGCCGAAGAGCCCGCTCGCGAACTCCTGCAGGCAGAGGTCGAAGACGGCGGCGAAGCGGCCGCCGGCGGCCAGCGTCTCGAAGGCGCGCCCGCCCATGCCCGAGGAATGGAAGACGGCGACATCGAAGCCGCGCCGCTCGAGCGCGGGCTTGAGGCGCCCGATGTAGGTGAGGCAGGTGGTGCCGAGCGAGGTGACGCCGACGAGCGGCCGCCCGCCCGCGACCGGAATCGCCGCCCGCGCCGCCCCGAGCACCGCCCCCGCGGCCTGGGCGAGCGTCGCCCGGCAGATCGGGTTCAGCCCGTAGAGCCCGCCCGCCCAGAGAATCATCTGGACGTCGGCCGCGACCCGCCCGGGCGGGATCACGGGCGAGAAGCTGATGGTCGAGACGATGTACTTGGGCACCCCGACGGGCAGGGCGAGGGCGACATCGAGGGCGAGATCGGTCCCCATGGTGCCGCCGAGGGCGAGCATGCCGTGGGCCCGGCCCCCGGCGACGAGCGCGCGGGCGAGGGCGGCGGCGCCCGCACTCATCACCGCCATCGCCTGCGCCTCCTCGCGCAGGGCGGCCAGGGCGGGGATGGTGCTGCCGCCGGCCGCCGCCACCGCCTGCCGGGGGATGGCGACCGGGCGGGGGGCCGCGCCGAGGATGCCGACGTCGAGACCGAGGACCTCGCCGCCCTGGGCGCGGATCGTGTCGGCAAGGAATGCGAGTTCCTCGGCCTTGGTGTCGTAGCTGCCGATCAGGAGGATGGTGCGCGAGGGGGCGCGGCCCTGGCCCCGCTCCACCGCCGGCGGCTCGCCCGACCGGACCGTCACAGGCGCAACCACGCCGACTTGAGGTTGGTGAACTTGTCGAGGGCGTGCAGCGACTTGTCGTGGCTGTTGCCGGACTGGCCTTGACCGCCGAGGGGGACGGTCAGATCCGACCCGCCGTAGGTGTTGACGTGGACGAGTCCGGCCCGCAGCGCCCGCACCATGCGGTGGGCGCGCGCGAGGTCGCGCGTCCAGACCCCGGCGGCGAGCCCGTAGTCGGTGCCATTGGCGATCGCCACCGCCTCGGCCTCGGTCTCGAAGCGCATGACCGCGAGGACGGGGCCGAAGACCTCCTCGCGGGCGAGCGCCATCGCCGGGCCGACATCGGCGAGGATGGCCGGGCGCTGGTAGAAGCCGCCCGTCTCGACCAGCATGCGCTCGCCGCCGTGGCGGAGGGTCGCGCCCTCGGCCTCGGCCCGGGCGACATGGGCGAGGTTGCGCGACAGCTGGTCGGCGTCGATGACGGCGCCGATGTCGGTCGCGGGATCGAGGGGATCGACCACGCGCAGGCCGCGCGTGACCGCCACCAGCCGGTCCACGAAGGCGTCGTGGATCGACGCCTCGAGGAGGAGGCGCGAGCCCGCGACGCAGACCTGCCCGGCATTGCGGAAGATCGCCGTGGCGGCGGTGCGCACGGCGAGGTCGAGGTCGGGGGCATCGGCGAAGACGATGTTGGGCGACTTGCCCCCGAGTTCGAGGTGGACGCGCTTGAGGTTTGAGCGCGCCGCGGCCTCGAGGAGGCGGCGGCCGACGGCGTTCGAGCCGGTGAAGGCGAGGACGTCGATGCCGGGATGGGTCGCCATCGCCTCGCCCGCGACCCCGCCCGGGCCGGTGACGACGTTCAGCGCGCCCGCGGGCAGGCCCGCCTCGAGCGCGAGCGCGGCGAGCCGCAGGAGCGCGAGCGAGGCCGCTCCCGAGGGCTTGAGGACCACGGTGTTGCCCATGGCGAGCGCCGGCGCGAGCTTCCAGGCGCCGATCATCAGCGGCATGTTCCAGGGGACGATGGCGCCGACGACGCCGACCGGCTCGCGGTGGACAAGGCCGAGCGTGCCCGGGGCGGTGGGCGCGATCTCGCCGTAGAGCTTGTCGGCGGTCTCGGCGTAGTAGCGGAAGGTCGCCGCCGCCCCCAGGGGCTCGGCCTTCAGGGCCATGCCGATCTCGGTGCCGTTGTCGCGGATGCCGGTGACCGCAAGCTCGGCCGCGTGCCCTTCGACGAGGTCGCCGAGGGCGAGGAGGATGCGCTTGCGCGCGGCCGGCGCGAGGCGCGGCCAGGGGCCGGCATCGAAGGCCGCCCGGGCCGCGGCCACGGCATCGTCGACATCGGCCGCGGTGGCGCGCGCGATCGTCGTCAGGAGGCGGCCGTCGATCGGCGAGCGGACCTCGGTGCGCCCGCCGTCGCGGGCCGGGCGCCAGCCCCCCCCGATCAGGAGATCGCCCGCCGGGATCGCGCGCTGCCGAAGCCCGGAAATGATGCCCGCGTCGATCATCGCCCGTCCGCACCGAAGACGCCGCCTGCCGTCCCCGGCCCCCGCGACCCGGGGCGGCCGCCGGCAGGTCCAGCTAACGCCCTGCGCCGGGGTGCCGACAGCCCCGCAAAGGGTGACCGCGCCGGTGCCCGCGGGCCGCGGCCGCGCCGCGGGCGCCGGCCGGCCCCGGCGGCGGGGCCGGGGCGCGAGGCGGCCCCTCCCCGGGGGGGGGCCGGCGGCGGGCGAATCAGGCCGCGGGCGCCCCCTCGGCCCGGGCGGCGGCGCGGGCGGCGGCCTCGAGCATCCGCGTCACGGGCTCGTAATGCTCGGCCGTCGCCCGCCGGTAGGCGTCGGCGTCGCCCGCCCGCGCGGCGGCGAGGATGTCGCCATGGGCGTGGGCGGTGCGCAGGAGGTCGGCGGCGCCGGCGAGGCCGAGGCGCGGCACGACCGCGGCGTGGATGTCCCAGAAGGCGGTCACGAGCTGGCCCGCGAGCCGGTTGCCGATCGGGGCGAGAAGCTCGGAATGGAACTGGCGGTCCTCCGGCACGAAGGTCTGGCCGTTTCCGGCGCGGGCCAGCATCTGCTTGACGAGCCGCGCGAGCGGGTCGCCGGGCCGGCCGACATGGGCGGCGACGACGCGATCGGCCAGCGCGAGGTCGAGCGCGCAGCGCAGCTCGACGACCTCGCGCAGCGCGGCGAGGTCGTCGCCGGCCGAGAGGACGCCGCGGAACACCAGCGTCTCCACGAGCGGGGCGAGGCTCATGCGGCCGACGACCGTGCCATGGCCGTGGCGCACCTCGACGATGTCGAGGGTGGCGAGCGTGCGCACGGCCTCGCGCACCGAGGAGCGCGAGACGCCGAGCTCCTGGCACAGCTCGGCCTCGGTCGGGATGGCGTCGCCGGGACGGAGGCGGGTGCTGAGAATCAGGCGCTTGATCTCCTCGGCCGTGGTGCTGCGGCGCATCCGGGCGACCCCGGAGGGCGCGTCGAGGGGGGCGTTCATGGTCGGGGCTGTCCCTTGGCTCGCGTCGGGTTCTTCATGTCGTGGGCGTGCTCCGGCATCACAAGGGGGTTGCGCAGCGCCCTCCGATCCAGTAAAGACATCTGACGTCTGATGTCAACGGAGGAGTTCATGCGTCACGACCGCTTTCCCGTCTCCCGCCGGGCGCTCATGCTCGGGGCGGGGGCGCTTGCATCGCTCTGTGTCCTCGGTGTGCGCGGGGCCCGCGCCCAGGCCGCCACCGACCCCGAAGCGACCATCCAGGCCGCGATCGCCTACGGGCTGTCGGGCACCTTCGATCCCCTGAACGCCTCGGGCGCCGTGACGCTGGCCTGCAACTGGCACGTCTTCGAGGGGCTCGTCGACCTCGACCCCGTCACCCGCGCGCCCTATGCCGCGCTCGCCGCCGCCATGCCCGAAAGCGCCGACGGCCTCAGCTACACGATCAAGCTGCGCGACGGCGCCGTCTTCCACGACGGCAGCCCGGTCACGGCCGAGGACGTCGTCTTTTCTTACAAGCGCGTGCTCGACCCCGAGTCGAAGTCGCTCTTCCGCTCGTTCGTGTCCTTCGTCGACAGCGTCGAGGCGGTCGCGCCCGACACCGTCAAGATCACGACCAAGTTCCCCTTCTCGCTCTTCAACCTGCGCCTCGGCACAGTCAAGATCGTGCCCCGGGCGGCCATCGAGGCGGGCGCCGAGGCCTTCGGCAAGCAGCCGATCGGCTCGGGCCCCTACAAGCTCGTCTCGGCCGTTCCCGAGGCCCAGATCGTCTTCGAGCGCAACGATGCCTACACCGGCCCCCGCCCGGCGCTCGCCAAGGGCATGGTCTGGAACCTGATCGCCGACCCGACCGCGCGCGTCAACGCCCTGAGCTCGGGCACCGTGATGGCGATCGAGGACGTGCCCTACATCGACGCCGCGGCCGTGGCGGCGGTGGCGACGCTCGAGAAGGCGCAGTCCTTCGGCCTGCTCTTCGCGATGTTCAACACCGCCAAGCCGCCCTTCAACGACGTCCGCGTCCGCCAGGCGTTCTTCTACGCCCTCGACATGGGCCAGATCATCGGCACCGGGATGCTCGGCAACGCCGCCGCGGCGACCTCGTTCCTGCCCGAGACCCATCCGAACTACCACCGCGCCGCCACCGTCTATGGCCATGACCCCGAGAAGGCCAGGGCGCTCCTCGCCGAGGCCGGCGTGCCCTCGCTTCCCATCACGCTGATGAGCACCGACCACGGCTGGGTCAAGGACGTGGCGCCGATCGTCAAGGACTCGCTCGACAAGGTGGGCTTCGTCACCACCCTCGACATCGGCCAGTCCGGCGGTCAGTATGGCAAGGTCGATGCCGGCGAGATGCAGGTCATGATCGCCCCCGGCGATCCGTCGGTGTTCGGCAACGACCCCGACATCCTCATGCAGTGGTGGTATGGTGACAACGTCTGGCCGAAGAAGCGCTACAACTGGGCCGACAGCGCCGAATACGCGGCCCTCACGGCCATCCTGACGGCGGCCCTCGGCCTCAACGGCGAGGCCCAGCAGGCGAAGTGGAACGAGGCCTTCGACCTCCTGTCGAACCAGGTTCCGCTCTACCCGCTCTTCCACCGCCAGCTGCCGACGGCCTGGGATGCCGAACAGCTCGAGGGCTTCCACCCGGTGCCGACGACCGGCCTCTCGTTCCTCGGGGTCGGCGTCAAGGCCTGAGGCGGGGCGCGGTCGGGGGCGGCCGCGCCGCGGGCCCCCGTCCGGCCGTCCACGGCCAACCCGTGCCTGCCGCGGGTCCCGGGGGGCATCGCCCCGCCCCGGGGCCCGCGGCGAAGGGATCTGCCAGCACCCCGTCGCAAGCGAGCCAGCGGACATGCAGAAAGTCCTCAGCCTGATCGGACGCCGCCTCCTCCAGCTCCCGGTCATGATCCTCGGGATCACCTTCCTTGTGTTCTTCGTGATGTCGTTCTCGAAGATCGACCCGGCCATCACCGCCATGGGCGAGGGGGCCTCGATCGAGGCCCGCCAGGAATACCGCCAGGCCCACGGCCTCGACGATCCGCTGCCGGTCCGCTACGTCGCCTTCCTCGGCGGACTCACCCGCTTCGACCTCGGCACCTACTCCGCCCGCCAGCTACCGGTCATCGACGAGGTCGCGCGGGCCTTTCCGATCACCCTCCAGCTGACCTTCCTCGGCCTCCTCTTCTCGGTCGTCTTCGCCCTTCTCCTCGGGGTCCTCGCGGCGATCTACCGCGACCGCTGGCCCGACCATGCCATCCGCCTGATTTCGATCGCCTCGCTCTCGACCCCGTCCTTCTGGCTCGCCATCCTCCTCATCCAGACCCTCGGCGAACGGGTCGGGCTCCTCTCGCTCCTGCCCACGGCCGGGCGCCTGCCGGCGATGACGGGCGACCCCTGGGGCTGGTTCCTCCGGATGCTGCTTCCCGCCGTCGCCCTCGCCGTCCCGGTCGTCGGCCAGCTCTCGCGGGTGGTGCGCACCGCGGTGGTCGAGGAACTCGACCGCGACTACGTGCGGACGGCGCTCGGCGCCGGCATCCCGCGCCGCATCGTCGTCGGCCGCAACGTGCTGCGCAACGCCCTCATTACCCCCATCACCGTCCTCGGGCTCCGCATCGGCTACCTCATGGGCGGCGCCGTCATCATCGAGATCATCTTCAACATCAACGGCATGGGCATGCTGATCCTGAACGGCGTGACAAACAACGAACCCAATCTCGTCCAGGGGGTCACGCTCACCGTGGCGCTCGCCTTCGTCGTCATCAACGTCGTCGTCGATCTCCTCTACGTCCTCGTCAACCCGCGCATCCGGACGGTCTGAGATGATCAGGAGCCAGCTCACCCTCCGCCTCTCGCAGTCCGGCATGCGCCTTGCGGGGCTGCGGCACCTGCCCGCCCCCTCCAAGGTCGCCCTCGCCATCCTTGTCCTCGTCGTCCTGCTCGCGATCCTCGCCCCGCTGATCGCGTCCTTCGATCCCCTCGCGACCGGCCTGACGCAGGGGCCCGCGGCCCCCGACGCGACCCACTGGTTCGGGACCGACCGTCAGGGGCGCGACGTCTTCTCGCGCCTCCTCCACGGGTCGAGCTCGTCGCTCATCATCGGGCTCGCGGCGACGGCGGTCGCGCTCGCCTGGGCCTCGGTCCTCGGGGCGATCGCCGCCACCGCGGGCAAATGGGTGGCCGAGGTCCTGATGCGGGTCCTCGACATGGTGATGTCGTTCCCCGGCATCGCCCTGGCGGTGGTCTTCGTCACCGTCTTCGGCCAGTCGCTCGCCGTCCTCGTCATGACCATCGCCTTCCTCTACACGCCCCAGCTCACGCGCGTCATCCGCGCCAACATCATCGGCCAGTATGGCGAGGACTACGTCGCCGCCGTGCGCGTCATGGGCGCCTCGACGCCGCGCATCCTGATCCGGCACGTCGCCCGCAACTGCCTCGCGCCGATCCTTGTCTTTGCCACCGTGCTGGTCGCCGACGCGATCGTGTTCGAGGCCTCGCTGTCCTTCATCCAGGCCGGCGTGCCCGATCCCGAGCCGTCGTGGGGCAACGTCATGGCGGCCGGGCGCCAGCTCGTGATGTCGGGCGGCTGGTGGCCGACCTTCTTCGCCGGCGTGCTCATCACCACGACCGTGCTCGCGCTCAACATCCTCGCCGAGGGCATGACCGACGCCATGGCCGCGCCGCGGGCCCGCACCCATGTCGATGCCGCCGCCGTCGCCGCGGCGATCGACCAGCTCGAGGCGCCGGAGGCCGCGGGGAAGGCGGCGGGAAAGGCCGCCGGGAAGGCCGGGCCGGCCGCCCCGCCCGCGGTCTCGCTCCAGGAGCGCCTCGACGAGCTGCGCCGGGTCGAACTCGCGCGGACCGACCGGCCGCGGCAGGACAACGACCTGCCGCCGCTCCTCGAGGTCCGCGCCCTCTCGATCGCCTTTCCCCGCCACGGCAACGTCAACGTCGTCGACAACGTCTCCTTCGCCGTGCGCCCGGGCGAGACGCTCGCGCTCGTCGGCGAATCGGGCTGCGGCAAGTCGATCACGGCGCTCGCGATCATGGGCCTGCTCGATCCGAGGGCCCGTCTTGGCGGCGAGATCCTGTTCGAGGGCCGGAACCTCCTGACGATGTCGGAGCGCGAGCGCAACGCCCTGCGCGGCCGCGGCATCGCCATGATCTACCAGGACGCGCTCTCCTCGCTCAACCCGGCCATGCTGATCCGTGCCCAGATGCGGCAGCTGACGGTGCGGGGCGGGACGCGGAGTGCCGAGGAGCTTCTCGAACTTGTCGGTCTCGATCCCGTGCGGACGCTCCGCTCCTATCCCCACGAGCTTTCGGGGGGCCAGCGCCAGCGCGTCCTGATCGCCATGGCCCTGACCCGCGACCCCCGCCTCGTCATCGCCGACGAGCCGACGACGGCGCTTGACGTCACGGTCCAGAAGCAGGTCGTCGAGCTTCTCAACCGGTTGCGCGAGGAACTCGGCTTCGCCATGCTCTTCGTCTCCCACGACCTCGCGCTGGTGGCCGAGATCTCGCACCGCATCGCCGTCATGTATGCCGGCCAGCTGGTCGAGACCGGGCGCAACCGCGAGGTTCTGACCCAGCCCGTGCACGAATACACCCGCGGGCTCCTCGGGGCGGTGCTGAGCATCGAGGCCGGGGCCGCGCGGCTGCACCAGATCCGCGGCACCGTGCCCTCGCCGCGCGACTTCCCCCGGGGCGACCGCTTCGCGCCGCGCTCCTCCGACCCCCGGCGCAACGCCGGCGTCACCCCGGTCATGCGGCGGATCCCCGGGACCGAACACCTCTACGCCGCCCATCCCGACGACGCCCTCGTCCAGCCCCTCGAGGATCGCGCATGAACCCCGCCGCCGACCCTGCCACGGGGGCGCCCCCCGTCATCGAACTGCGCGAGGTCTGCGTCGATTTCGGCACCCGCGCCGCCGGCCTCTTCCGCCGCCAGCGCCTGCGCGCCGTCGACCGCGTCTCCTTCGCCGTCCATCGCGGCCGCACGCTCGGGATCGTCGGCGAATCGGGCTCGGGCAAGTCGACCGCGGCCAAGGTCCTGATCGGCCTCATCGAGCCGAGCGAGGGGCAGGTCGTCTTCGCGGGCGAGGCGGTGCGCCGCTTCGACGCCGCCACCCGCCGGCGCCTGGGGCGGGTGGTGTCGGTCGTCTTCCAGGATCCGGCGACGGCACTCAACGCCCGCATGCTGGTGCGCGACGCGCTGACCGATCCCCTCGAGGTCCACGGCATCGGGACCGCCGCCGGCCGCCGCGCCCGCGTGTCCGAACTCGTCTCGCTCGTCGGCCTGCCGCAATCGGTCCTCGACGCCATCCCGGCCCAGCTTTCGGGCGGGCAGCGCCAGCGCGTGGCGATCGCCCGAGCCCTCGCGCTCGAGCCCGAGGTGGTGGTCGCCGACGAGCCGACCTCGGCCCTCGACGTCTCGGTCAGGGCCCAGATCCTCAACCTGCTGCTCGACCTCAAGCGCGAGCTCGATCTCGGCATGGTCTTCATCTCGCACGACATCCAGACCGTGCGGCACGTCTCCGACGACATCGCCGTGATGCGCCACGGCCGCGTCGTCGAGTTCGGCCCCGGCGCCCGGGTGCTGGACAGCCCCTCGCAGGACTACACCCGCACGCTGCTCGAGGCCGCCCCGAGCCTCCTGCACCCGCCCCGCTCGTCCCATACCCCGCCGACCCAGAACCGGAACCCCGACCATCATGGCTGAACATCGCTTCCAGGGCATCATCCCGCCCATCGTGACCCCGCTCCACGACGACGGCACGGTCAACTTCGAGAACCTGGACCGGCTGGTCGAACATCTGATCGCGGCCGGCGTCGGGGGGCTCTTTGCCCTCGGCTCGACCGGCCAGGTCGCCTATCTGACCGATGCCCAGCGCCTTGCCATCATCGCCGCCGTCGCCCGCACGACGCGCGGCCGCGTGCCGGTCATCGCCGGGGCGATCGACCTCACGGCGGCGCGGGTGGCCGAGGGCGCCCGCGCGCTGCTGGCGGCCGGCGCCGATGCCATCGTCGCCACCGCCCCGGTCTACGCCATCAGCGACGAGCGCGAGATCGCCGACCACTTCCGCCAGATCCGGGCCGCGATCGACGCCCCCCTCTTCGCCTACGACATCCCGGTGCGGGTCAACCGCAAGCTCGCGCCGCGGCTCCTCGTCGATCTCGGGACCGAGGGTGTCCTCGTCGGGGTCAAGGATTCCTCGGGCGACGACGTGGGCTTTCGCCGCCTGATCGCGATGAACGCGGCCGCGGGCAGGCCGCTCGCGCTCTTCACCGGCCACGAGGTCGTCGTCGACGCCATGGCCATGATCGGCGCCGACGGCGCCGTGCCGGGGCTCGCCAACGTCGATGCCGCGGCCTACGTCCGCCTCTGGCAGGCCGCCCGCGCCGGCGACCTCGCCCGCGCCCTGACCGAGCAGGAATACCTCAACCGCCTGTTCGAGATCGTCTTCTGCGCCACGGGCCGGTCCGGTGACGCGGCCGGCGTCGGCGCCTTCAAGGTCGCCATGGCGGCCGTCGGCCTGCTCGATTCGGCGGCCATGACGCCGCCCCTGCGCCCCCTCGACGACGCGGCCGTCGCCCGCATCCACGCCATCGTCAGGGACGTGGGGCTGCGCGCCTAGGCCCGGCCGGCCGGCCGCCGTCCCTGCGGCGGTCGCGCCGGCGATCGCCGCAGGGAGGGCGTCAGTTGCGGGTCCCGAGCCGGTCGAGGAGGCCGAAGACCCCGATCGCCGCCCGCCCGAGGGGTTGGTGAAAGGAATACCAGGGGATGCCGCGCACGGGCGAGAGGGGGACGATCAGGTCCGCGGCCGGGGTTCCGCCGACGTAGCGGGCGAGTTCGCGGCCCATGATCGGGCCCATGGCGACGCCCCGCCCGTTGCAGCCGATGGCGGTGACGAGGCCGGGGGCGAGTTCGTGGAGCCGCCAGCCGTCGGCGATGCCGCGCGTCACCCATCCGCTCCACCAGCCCTCGATCTCGGCCGGCGCGAGCGCCGGCATGATGCGCTTGATCTGGTCGAGGTAGGCGCGGGCGGCGGGCTCCTGCTCGGGGCCGAAGCCCGGCCGTCCGGCGCCGAACTGGAGGCGCCCGTCGCCGTGCAGGCGCATGGCGACGGGCAGGTGGCGGGTGTCGAGCATCGCCGCGATCCCGGGCAGGATCTCGGCCCGGAGCGCCGCCGGCAGCGGCCGCGTCCAGCCGAGATAGAGGCGCACGGGCACGATCGAGCGCCTGAGCCCGGGCCAGCAGCGATCGTCGGTATAGGCGTTGGTGCAGAGAAGGACGTGGCCCGCGCGGACGCTGCCGCCGTCGGTCACGACCTCCCAGCCGTCGCCCGTCCGCACGAGCCTGCGCATGGGCGAACGCTCGTGGACCAGCGCCCCGCGGGCGATCGCGGCCCGCGCCATCCCGCGCACGAAGGCGAGGGGATTGATGGCGATGCCGCGCCGGTCGAGGCGGGCGCCGAAATAGGTGCGGGTCCCGAAGAGCGCCTCGACCGCGGCGGCCGGCAGGAACTCGACCGGCGCCCCGCTGCCGTCAAGGAAGCGGATGTCCGCCTCGAGCCTGCGGGCGGCGGCGGCGGAATGGGCCGCGGTCAGGATGCCGCCGCGCACCACCGCGACGTCGATCCCGAGCCGCCGGGCAAGGTCGGTCACGAACTGCGGCGCCCCGGCCCCGACGGCAGCCAGGCGGGGGCCGTAGACCGGGCCGTAGACCTCGGCGAGCCGGCGCGGGCCGAGCTTGGTCGCGTCGGGCGAGACGTGGCCGGCGTTGCGCCCCGCCGAGCCCCAGCCGATCTCGTTGGCCTCGACGAGGACGACCGGGCGCCCCGCCTCGGCGAGGTGCAGCGCCGCCGACACCCCGACGAAGCCGCCGCCGATGATGACCGCGTCGGCGGTCAGGGCGCCGGCGAGCGGGGCGCGCGCGAGCGGGGCGCCGGCGCCGGCGCTGAAGACCGTCCGCGGCAGCGCCGGATGCTCGTCGGGGTTGGGAAGATACATGCCTGCCTCCTCCGGCGTCAGACGCGTGCCGGCCGCTGCGCCGGCCGCGGGCGCCCGGGGGTCGCCGCCCGCGGCCTGTCCCCCGGTCTCAGACCTCGCGCCCCGTCCGCGCGCCCTCGAAGATCGCCTGCTCGATGTGCCGCGGGGCCCAGCAGTCGCCGATCGCGTAGAGGCGCCCGACCTTGCCCTTGAGCGCCCGGTAGAGGTCGCGCTCGGCCGTGCCCTTCGAGCAGACGACAACGCTGTCGGCGGCGATCTCGCGCTCCTCGCCGGCGGTCGAGGCGATGCGGACGCCGCCCGCGGTGATGGCGACGATCCGGTGCAGGGGCGTCATCGTCACGCCGAGTTGCTGGAGCCGGTCGTAGGTCGCCCGCCAGGTCAGGAGGTCGACGTCCTGACCGACATAGAAGGCGGTGGTCACGATCTCGACCGCGTGGCCGCGCTGGGCGAGGAGTTCGGCCGTCGAGAGCCCCATGTGGCGGCCGTCGAAGTCGCCGATGACGACGCGCCGGCCGGGCCGCGCGCCGCGCAGGACCTCACGGGCGGTGAAGACGTTGGCGCCGCCGGCGCCGGGGAGGTCGGGCCGCGTGTCCCGCGATCCCGTCGCGACGATGACGACGTCGGCATTGGCGGCCAGGACCTTGTCGGCCGTCATCTCGCTTTCAAGCCGCATCAGCACGCCCTTGCGGCGGGCCTGCCGTTCCAGCCAGTCGACGATCAGCCCGTAGTCCTGGCGGTAGGGGGTCCGGAGGAGCGTGCGGACCTGCCCGCCGAGGACGTCGGCGCGTTCATGCAGGACGACGTCGTGGCCGCGCTTGGCCGCCACGCGGGCGGCCTCGAGCCCGGCCGGCCCGCCGCCGATCACGAGCACGCTGCGGAAGTCCTCGGTCGGGGCGAGGCGCTTCCACTGATGCTCGCGGCCCGTCCGCGGGTTGTAGATGCAGGTGATGTCGCCGACCCGCTGCTGGCGGCCGAAGCAGCCCTCGCAGCAGTGGATGCAGGTGCGGATGTCCTCGAGCCGGCCCTCGGTCAGCTTGCGGATGATCGCGGGCTCGGCGATGTGGGCGCGGGTCATGCCGACGAGGTCGGCGTCGCCGGCGGCGAGGATCGCCTCGGCCTCGTGCGGGTTGGAGATCTTGCCGACGCAGAACACCGGCACGTCGACCGCCTCCCGGATGGCGCGGGCGTAGGGAACGAGCGGCCGCGGCGGCGAGGCCATGGTGGGATAGTGGATGGCCCGGCTGCGCATGCTGTTGTTGGTGCCGGCACTGACGTCGACGAAGTCGAGCTTGCCCCACCCGACCATCATCCGGGCGTAGCGGACCCCGTCCTCGAGCCCGTAGCCGTCGGGCTCGATCTCGGTCGCGCTGTAGCGGATGCCGAGGACGTAATCGGGGCCGACGGCGGCGCGCGTGGCCTCCAGCACCTCGCGCGCGAACCGCAGGCGGTTCTCCTCGCTGCCGCCGTAGGCGTCGCGGCGCCGGTTCGAGCGCGGCGACAGGAACTGCTGGACGAGGTTGCCATGCGTGAACGAGAGCTCGACCCCGTCGAAGCCGCCCCGCCGGCAGCGCGCGGCCGTCCGCGCGAAGGCGGCGACGATCGCGGCGATCTCGTCCACCTCGAGTTCGTGGGGGACGTCGCGGGTGCGGTCCATCGGGATCGGCGAGGGGGCGAGCGGCGGCTCGCCCTGCGCGCCCATGCTGGTGACGCTGCCCGAGTGCGACACGAGGCAGAAGATCTTCCCGCCCTCGGCATGGACGGCGTCGACGAGGGCGCGGTATTCGGCCTCGACCACGTCGTCGGCTCCCTTGTGCTGGCCGGCCCCGGCGACGATGCCGATCGGCGTGCCGTCGGCCGAGATGGTGCCGAAGACGATGAGGCCGATGCCGCCAGCGGCGCGGGCGCGGTGGTATTCGACCGAGCGCGGCCCGACCCGCCCGCCCTCGGTGATCTCCATGAAGCCGGTGCCGTGGCCGGTGGAGAGGGCGCGGTTGCGAACCGTGATCGCGCCGATCCGGAGGGGCGAGAGCAGGCGCCGGAACTCCGGCGGGATGTCGCGGCCCGGGCCGGCCGGCGAGAAGCGCGCGTCGGATGCGGAGGTCTCACCCATCGTCATGTGCTCTCCTCCCCCCTCGAGGCGCGGCGCCGCCCGGCCGGGCGGCACCGGATTACATTCCGACTGATCGGTATGTTGCTAATCCAGGATCTCCGCCCTGTCAATCCGAGGCCGGCGGCGTGGGCTTCGCGAACGCATCCCCGCGGGCGGCGGCGGGCGCGGCCGGGCCGGGGGGCGCGAGGGGTGGGGGGGCGTAGGGATCGACGGCCGGGGCGGCACCGTCGAAACGCTCGATCTCGATCAGCGCGAGCTGGCCGCAGCAGCCCTGGGCAAGCCGCGAGGTGCCGACGTCGCGGGTCAGCACGTTGGGGTTGCCCTGAAGGCAGGTGAGGTCGTCCGGCCCGGCGGGCGTGAACCAGGCCCCCGTCGCCAGCTGGACGACGCGCGGGCGGACGTCGCGCGTGACCTCGGCGGTGGCGAGGCAGGCGCCGCGCCGGTTGTAAAGCCGCACCGTGTCGCCGGTCGCGATCCCCCGCGCCGCCGCATCGTCGGGATGGAGGCGCGCGACCTCGCGGCCGCCGCGCTTGGTCGCGAGGCTCGTGGCGCCGAAGTCGAGCTGGCTGTGCAGGCGGCCGGCGGGCTGGTTGGCGACCAGCTGGAGGGGGAAGGTCGCCGCGAGCGCGCCGCCCAGCCACTCGACGGGCTCGAACCATTTCGGGTGGCCGGCGCAGTCGGCATAGCCGAAGCCCGCGATGCGGTCGGAGAAGAGCTCGATCCGCCCCGAGGGCGTCGGCAGCGGGGCGGTCGCCGGCGAGCGCACGAAGCCGCGCACGAGGCCGGGCCCGGTCGCGACCGGAAGCTCGAGCTCGCCCTCCTCCCAGAATTCCTCGAAGGAGGGGGCGTTGCGTCCCGCGGCGGCGAGCGCGGCGCGGGTCGGCTCGTAGAGGGCCGCGAGCCACTCGCGCGCGCTCCGGCCCCCGGTGAAGGCCGGCCCCCGGCCGAGCGCAAGGGCGAGGTCGGCGAAGATCGCGAAATCGTCGCGCGCCGCCGCCCGCGGCGGCACGATCTGCTTCATGGCGACAAGGGTCGTGTCGTTCTGCGAGGCGCCGATGTCGTCGCGCTCGAGCGTCATCGTCGCCGGCAGCACGATGTCGGCGTGGCGGGCCGTCGCGGTCCAGAACTGCTCGTGGACGACGACCGTCTCCGGGCGCCTGAAGGCCGCCCGCAGGCGCGCGAGATCCTGGTGGTGGTGGAAGGGGTTGCCGCCTGCCCAGTAGACGAGGCGGATGTCGGGATAGGCGAGCACCCGGCCGTTGAACTCGAGCGTTGCGCCGGGCGCGAGGAGCATGTCGGCGATGCGGGCGACGGGAATGAAGTCGCCGACCCCGTTGCGCCCCTGCTCGAGGGTGGGCAAGGGCACGCCGAGGGCCGGCCGGCCGACATTGCCGATGGCGCCGAGCGAATAGGCGAAGCCGCAGCCCGGCAGGCCGATCTGGCCGAGGAGTGCCGCGAGCGCGACCCCCATCCACACCGGCTGCTCGCCGAACTCGGCCCGCTGGAGCGAATTGCTGACGGTGACGAGGGTGCGCCGGGCGGCCATGTCGCGGGCGAGCGCGCGCAGGGTCGGGGCGGCGATCCCCGAGATCGCCGCGGCCCACTCCGGCGTCTTCGCGACACCGTCGGAGCGGCCCGTCACATGGTCGGCGAGGCGGTCGAAGCCGACGCAGCAGCGCCCGAGGAAGGGGCGGTCGCAGAGGTCCTCGGCGATCAGCACATGGGCGAGCCCGAGCATGATCGCGGTGTCGGTGAGCGGGGCATTGGCGTGCCATTCGCAGCCCGCGGCGTCGGGGAGGTCGTCGCGCAGGGGGCTGAACATGACGAAGCGGGCGCCGCGGGCGCGCGCCGCCGTCATCGCCGGCAGGGCGAGGTGGCGGCTGATGCCGCCGGCCGAGACCTGGGCGTTGCGCACCGGCATGCCGCCGAAGGACACCACGAGTTCGGTCAGCGTGGCGAGTTCGCCCCAGACGTCGTCGCGGCGGGCGACGGCGTCGAGCCCGCCGATGACATGGGGCATGATCGCCTGCGCCGCCCCGGCGCTGTAGGTGCCATGGCTGGCGACATGGCCGCCGAGCGTCGTGTTGAGAAAGCGGTGGACCTGGCTCTGGGCGTGGTGGAAGCGGCCGGCGCTCGACCAGCCGTAGGATCCCCCGAAGATCGCCCCCGGGCCGTGCCGGCGGGCGATGCGGTCGAGTTCGGCGGCGACGAGCGGAATCGCCGCCTCCCAGCCGAGCTCGACGTAGCCGTCCGTCCCCCGCCGCCGGTCCGGCCCCGGGCCGTCCGCGAGCCAGCCGCGGCGGAAGGCCGGCCTCAGGACGCGGGCCGGGTGGCCGGGCGCATCGCGGAGGTTCTCGAGGATCGGCGAGGGGCAGGGGTCGCCCGGGTGGGGAACGATGTCGATGCGGTCGCCGGCGGCGGCCGCAGCGAAGGCACCCCAGTGCGAACTGTGCGACCGGTGCGTCATCTCCGCGCGCCCCCGTTTCCGTCGTTCCCGTTCCCGGCGCCACCGCCCCCGGCGCCCCCGGCCGCGCCCGCCGCCTGCGGCTGCGGCAGCACCCCGCGGGCGATGACGGCGAAGAAGTCCTCGGCATAGGACACGGCCGGCTTCCCCTCGCCGGGCCGATACCAGCGCGCGAGCGAGTGGGTGAGCGAGAAGACCGCCCGCGCCGACAGCCAGGGGTCGACGGCGACAAGCTCGCCCGCGGCCACGCCCGCCTCGAACACCTCGACGATGAGGCGGAGGTGGTCGCGGTTGTTCTGGCGGGCCCGGATCGCCGCCCCCTCGCTCATGTGGCCGGCGAAGCTGAAGTTGGCCGTCCGCATCTCGTGGAAGTTCTCGTCGAGGAAGGCGGCATACTCGACCATGAACAGCCTCACCTT
Source organism: Paracoccaceae bacterium (assembly GCA_020846995.1). Classification (GTDB taxonomy): domain Bacteria; phylum Pseudomonadota; class Alphaproteobacteria; order Rhodobacterales; family Rhodobacteraceae; genus JAHDXW01. The sequence continues at coordinate 208 of JADLCV010000217.1, read as the reverse complement.
CTCGGCATGGCTCGCGGTCCCGCCCATGCGCGCCACCGTCCGCTGGAAGAGGCGCTGCTGGGTGTCGAGCGTGATCTCCTCGATCAGCTGCTCCTTGGAGCTCACGTAGTGGTAGATGAAGGCCTTCGACATCCCCATCGCCGCCGCGAGCCTGGCGAGCGAGCTGCCCTGGACGCCGTTGTCCGAGAAGAGCCGGGCCGAGACCCGG
>JADLCV010000216.1 GCA_020846995.1 Paracoccaceae bacterium | reverse complement strand
GGGGAGAGGCAAGGCGGGGGCCGGCGCGCGCTCGCCTCGCGCCCTCTCCGGCGCCATGCGGGAAAGGGGCGCCGCACCCTCTCCGCCAACCTCCCTCCGCGCGCCCCGTCCGGCCATGCACCCCGCCCCCGGGGCGCTCGAGGAGACCGCCATGCCCGCCGACCCCTTCAGCCTCCCCGGGCGCTTCTTCCGCGGCAACCTCCACAGCCACTCGACCCGCTCCGACGGGGCCCTGGCGCCGGCCGAGGTCTGCCGGCGCTACGCCGACGAGGGCTACGACTTCCTCGCGCTCACGGACCATTTCCTCGGCCGCTTCGGCTATCCCCTGGTCGACACGCGCCCCTTCTGGCGGCCGGGCTTCACGACCCTGGCCGGGGCCGAGCTGCACGCCGGGGCGACGGCCCTGGGCGAGCTCTGGCACATCCTCGCCGTCGGCCTGCCCGAGGGCTTCGCCCCGCCCCATGCCCCCGGCTTCCGCCCCGAACCGGGGCAGGAGAGCGGCCCCGCGCTGGCCGCCCGCGCCGCCGCCGCCGGCGCCTTCGTCGCCATCGCCCATCCCCAGTGGTCGGGGCTGACCCTCGCCGATGCCGCGAGCCTTGATGCCGCCCACGCCGTCGAGGTCTACAACCACGGCTGCGCCAACTGCGTCGACCGTGGCGACGGGCTCCATGTCGCCGACCTCCTCGCCGCCGGGGGCCGGCGGCTGAGCTTCTGCGCGACCGACGACGCCCATTTCACCGAGCCCGACCATTTCGGCGCCTGGGTGATGGTGAAGGCCGAGGCGAACGCCCCCGAGGCGCTCCTCGCCGCCCTCCGCGCCGGCAACCATTATTCCACCCAGGGGCCGGAGTTCCGGGGCCTGGCGGTCGTCCCCGGCGCGGTCGAGGTCGCCTCCTCGGCGGTCCGGAGCGTCATCGTCCAGGGACGGGGAAGCCGGGCGGCGGCCGTCCACGGGCTGTCGATGACGCGCGCGCGCGTGCCGCTCGCGAAGTTCGAGGGCTCGGACTGGCTGCGGGTGACGCTGATCGACGCCGCCGGGCGGCGGGCATGGTCGAACCCGATCTGGCGCGAGGGGGCGGGGGGCTGGGGATGAGCGCGCCGCTCGAGATCCTGCCGCTCGCGCCCGCCTGCATGGGCGAGCTCGCGGCCCTCTTCGAGGACCGCGGCGGGCCGCGCCACTGCTGGTGCCGGGTCTGGCGCGCGCCCCTCGCGGGCATGAACGAGGGCCCCTCCCCGACCCGCCGCGCGATCCGCAAGGCGGGGCTTGCGGCCGAGGTCGCGGCGGGGGTGCACGCGGGGCTCCTCGCGCGCGCGGGCGGCACGGGGGGCGCGGGCGGCGCGCCCGTCGGCTGGTGCTCCTGCGGCCCACGCGAAAGCTTCCCCCGCCTCGGCACGCCGGTCAAGGCACCGGGGGCGATGTGGTCGGTCGTCTGCTTCTACGTCCCCGCGGCGCGGCGGGGGCAGGGGATCGGCCGGGCGCTCCTCGCCGCCGCGGTGGCGGCGGCGCGGGCCGCGGGCGCCGCGGCGCTCGAGGCGACGCCGGTCGATCCCGAAAGCCCGAGCTACCGCTTCATGGGGTTCGTCGCGTCCTTCGCGGCCGCGGGCTTCCGCCCCGCGGGCCCGATCGGCCGCCGCCGCCACCGCATGATCCTCGACCTCGGCCGGGACGCCGGCGGCTGACGGCCGCGCCTTCCCGCCGCGACGGCCCGGACGGGGAGGCCCTCCGGGTGCGGCGACCACCCGGGGCCGGGGCGCGGGCGGGTCGCGGCCGGCGCGGCCCTGGCGGCGGGGACCGCGGCCGTGGCAGGGCGCGGCGGGGGGGGATCCGGGCACGGGCCGCGCCCGGCCCCGCCGGGGGGCCCGGGGTCGCTGCGGCCGGGGAAGGGAGGGAGGGATGCGCCTGACTGCCGACTATCCGCCGGTCTGGCTTGCCGGCTCCGTGGCCCTCGCCTGGGCGCAGGCGCGGCTCCTTCCGCTCGCCGCGCCCCCGCCGCCCTGGACGGTCGCCGCGGGGGTCGGGCTTTCCCTTGCCGGGATCGCCCTCATGGCCGCGGCGGCGCGCGAGTTCGCCCGCCACCGGACCACGATCGTTCCCCACCGCGACGCCACGGCGCTGGTGACGACGGGCGTCTACCGCCTTGGCCGCAACCCGATCTATCTGGCCGACCTCGCCATCCTCGCCGGGCTCGCGCTCGCCTGGGGGGCCTGGCCCGCGCTCGCCCTCGTACCGGCGCTGGCCGCCGTCCTCGAGGCCCGCTTCATCCGCCCCGAGGAGGCCCGCCTCGCCCGCGCCTTCCCCGCCGCCTTCGCGGCCTGGTCGGCGCGGGTCCGCCGCTGGCTCTAGCCGGTCGCGACCGCCCGCGACGGTTGCTGCGGCTGCGAATGAGGCTTGAGAAACGGGGGCCCGCGGGCTAAGGGTTCCGCCCGCGCGCGTGCCCCGGCAGGGCGCGCGCGCGGGCATTCGCGGGTGGCAGCGACGGGGGGCGGAAGGGTGCGGATCGGGGCTCCGAGGGAGATCATCCCGGGCGAGGCGCGGGTGGCGCTGACGCCCGAGAGCGCGGCCCAGCTCGTGCGGCTCGGGCACTCCTGCCTGGTCGAGGCGGGGGCGGGCGCGGCCTCGGGCATCACCGATGCGGCCTATCGCGCCGCCGGGGTCGAGGTCGTGGCCGACGCCGCCGCCCTCTGGCAGGGGGCCGAGGTCGTCGTCAAGGTCCGCCCGCCCGAGCCCGCCGAGATCGCGCGCCTCCGCGCCGGCCAGACCCTCATCGCCTTCTTCATGCCGGCCCAGAATCCCGCGCTGCTCGAGCAGGCGCGGGCGACGGGGGCGACCGTGATCGCCATGGACATGGTCCCGCGCATCAGCCGGGCCCAGAAGATGGACGCGCTGTCGTCGATGGCGAACCTCGCCGGCTATCGGGCGGTGATCGAGGCCGCGAACAGCTTCGGGCGCTTCTTCACCGGCCAGGTGACGGCGGCGGGCAAGATCCCGCCGGCGAAGGTGCTGGTGGTGGGGGCGGGCGTGGCCGGGCTGGCCGCGATCGGCGCCGCCGTCAGCCTCGGCGCCGTCACCCACGCCTTCGACGTCCGCCCCGAGGTCGCCGAGCAGATCGAATCGATGGGGGCGGCCTTCGTCTACCTCGATTTCGCCCCGGCCCAGGACGGGGCCGCGACCGGCGGCTACGCCGCCCCCCAGTCCGAGGAGTTCCGCCAGGCCCAGCTGGCCAAGTTCCGCGAACTCGCCCCCGACATGGACATCGTCATCACCACGGCCCTCATCCCCGGCCGCCCGGCCCCGCGGCTCTGGACGGCCGACATGGTGGCGGCGATGAAGCCCGGCTCGGTCATCGTCGATCTCGCCGCCGAGCGCGGCGGCAACTGCGAGCTGACCCGGCCCGACCAGCGCATCGTCACCGACAACGGCGTCGTCGTCATCGGCTACACCGACTTCCCCAGCCGGATGGCGGCCCAGGCGTCGAGCCTCTACGCCAGCAACATCCGCCACATGCTCGCCGACCTCACGCCCGGGAAGGACGGCGCCGTCGTCCAGGACATGGAGGACGACGTCATCCGCGGCGCCACCGTCGCCCATGCCGGCGCCATCACCTTCCCCCCACCGCCGCCCAAGGTGAAGGCGATCGCCGCCGTCAAGCCGCGCGAGAAGCCGAAGGAACTCGCCCCCGCCGAGCGGCGGGCGCTGGAACTCGCGGCCTTCCGCGCCCAGACCCGCAACCAGTTCGGCCTTCTCGCCATCGGCGGCGGCCTCGTCCTTCTCGCCGGGCTCTTCGCTCCGGCGAGCTTCATGAGCCACTTCATCGTCTTCGTGCTGGCGGTCTTCATCGGCTTCCAGGTCATCTGGAACGTCAGCCACGCCCTCCACACGCCGCTGATGGCGATCACCAACGCCATCTCCTCGATCATCATCGTCGGCGCCCTGATGCAGATCGGGCCGGGATCCTTCCTCGTGATCCTCCTCGCCGCGCTCGCCGTCTTCATGGCCGGGATCAACATCGTCGGCGGCTTCATGGTCACCCGGCGCATGCTCGCCATGTTCCAGAAGTCCTGAGGGAGGGCCGGTCATGGAGCAGGGGTTCACCACCGCCGCCTACGTCGTCGCGGCCGTCCTCTTCATCCTCGCGCTCGGCGGGCTGTCGGGGCAGGAAAGCGCCAAGCGCGCGGTCTGGTACGGCATTGTCGGGATGGCGCTCGCCGTCGTCTCGAGCCTCGTCGGCCCCGGGGCCGGCAACTGGGGGCTGTCGGTCGCGCTCATCGCCGGCGGCGGGGCGATCGGCCTCATCGTCGCCCGCCGCGTCCAGATGACGGCGATGCCCCAGCTTGTCGCGGCGATGCACAGCCTCGTCGGCCTCGCCGCCGTCTTCATCGGCTACAACGCCGAATCCGAGATGGTGCGCATCGCCCACCTCCAGGCCGCGGGCGACGGCCCCGCGCTCGCGGCGCTGACGGGCTTTGCCGCCCGCGTGGCGGCCAAGACCTCCGCCGAGATCGGCGTCCTCCAGGTCGAGGTCTTCCTCGGCGTCTTCATCGGCGCGGTGACCTTCACGGGCTCGGTCGTCGCCTTCGGCAAGCTCGCCGGGCGCATCGACGGCAAGCCGCGCCAGCTTCCCGGGGGCCATCTCCTCAACGCCGCGGCGGCGGCGGCGGCGGCCGTCCTCCTCCTCCTCTACCTCCAGGGGGCGGGGCCGTGGACCCTCATCCTCATGTCGTTCCTGGCCTTCTTCGTCGGCTATCACCTCATCATGGGCATCGGCGGGGCCGACATGCCGGTCGTGGTGTCGATGCTGAACAGCTATTCGGGCTGGGCGGCGGCGGCGATCGGCTTCTCGCTCTCCAACGACCTCCTCATCGTCACCGGGGCGCTCGTCGGCTCGTCGGGGGCGATCCTCAGCTACATCATGTGCAAGGCGATGAACCGCTCGTTCGTCTCGGTCATCCTCGGCGGCTTCGGCGGTGCCTCGGGGCCGGCGATGGCGATCGAGGGCGAGCAGGTCGCGATCGACGCCGAGAGCGTCGCGGCCCTTCTCAACGACGCCGAATCGGTCATCATCGTGCCCGGCTACGGCATGGCGGTGGCGCAGGCGCAGGGCGCGGTCAGCGACCTCACGAGGAAGCTCCGGGCCCGCGGCAAGACCGTGCGCTTCGGCATCCATCCTGTCGCAGGCCGCCTGCCCGGGCACATGAACGTCCTCCTTGCCGAGGCCAAGGTGCCCTACGACATCGTCCTCGAGATGGACGAGATCAACGACGACTTCCCCACGACCGACGTCGCCATCGTCATCGGCTCGAACGACATCGTCAACCCGGCCGCCCAGGAGGATCCGAACAGCCCGATCGCCGGCATGCCGGTGCTCGAGGTGTGGAAGGCAAGGCACGTCATCGTCTCCAAACGCGGCCAGGGCACGGGCTACTCGGGGATCGAGAACCCGCTGTTCTTCAAGGAGAACACGCGGATGTTCTACGGCGACGCGAAGAAGTCGCTCGACCTCCTGATGCCGCTCGTCGACTGAGGGGGCGCCCCCGGGGGGTCGTCAGGGGGCGCGGCGCGCCCGGCCCGGCCGCCGCGGCGCCGGCCGAGGCGGGCGGCGCGGGAGGGAAGCCCGGCGAGGATCGCCGCCCGCGCGGCCGGGGCGAGGCGCGGCCAGCGGGCGATCTCGTCGGCGGTGCGCAGGCAGCCGACGCAGAGGCCCTCGGCGGGGTGGATGAGGCAGAGGTTGACGCAGGGCGAGGCGGCGCCCGCCGCGGGCCCGCTCACGGCCCCGCCCCCTCGCCGGCCGGGCCCCGTGCTCCCGCCGCCTCGCGGAGGCGGGCGAGGCGGTCAAGGAAGCCTTGGAGGATCAGGCCCGCCGCCACGCGGTCGACGAGTTCGGCCCGCCGCGCCCGCGAGAGGTCGGCCTCGAGCAGCGCGCGCTCGGCCGCGACGGTCGACAGCCGCTCGTCCCAGAAGCCGATCGGGAGGTCGGTCGCGCGCGCGAGGTTGCGGGCGAAGGCGCGGGTGGACTGGGCCCGCGGCCCCTCCGATCCGTCCATGTTGCGGGGCAGGCCGAGGATCACGCCGCCGACCGCGCGGGCGGCGAAAAGTTCAAGAAGTGCAGCCGCATCGGCACCGAAGCGACGACGCTGGACAAGGCCGTGGGGGCTCGCGATGCGCTGGCGGAGGTCGGAGAGGGCGACCCCGATCGTCCTCTCGCCGAGGTCGAGCCCGGCGACCGGGCGGCCGGCGGGAAGGGCGGCGGCGAGCGCCTCGGGGCTCTCGAAGACCATCGGCGGGGCGCTCAGGGGGTGCCGAGGCCGGCGCCGCGCGCCGCGTCCTCGATCGCGGCCAGGTCGGCCTCGTGGCCGGCGAAGACGCGCCGCGCCTCGTCGGCGACCGCGCGCGCCGCCCGGGCGTCGCCGATGACGCCGTAGGCGGTGATGAGGCGGGCCCAGTCGGCGGCCGGCCCGCCCTCGGCCGCAAGCCGCGCGGCGAGCGTCGCGACCATGCCGCGGACCATCTCGGCGCGGGCCTCGGGCGTCATCGCCGCGGCCGCCGCGACCTCGCCCGCCGTCGGGCCGGCGGGCGGGGCAGGGGGGGTGTAGCGGTGGGCCCCGGCGAGCCAGGCAGCCTCGGCGATGCGGGCCGCGAGCGGGGGATACCAGGGATCGCCGGGGCCGCTCTCGTCGAGGAGCGGCCGCCAGAGGCCGAAGGCAAGGTCATAGCGGCCGTTCTCGGCGAACATGAGGCCGCTGTAGTAGCGCGCGGCCCCGTTCGCGGGGTCGCGCCGCAGGGCCTCGGTCAGGGCCGCCTCGGCCTCGGGCGAGACATAGCCGTTCGCAGCCCGGATCAGGAGATCGGCGTGAAGGACGTGGTCGGCG
>JADLCV010000215.1 GCA_020846995.1 Paracoccaceae bacterium | reverse complement strand
GGGCGGCATCCCGACCAATTACTGGGGCGAAGTCCTCGACCCCGCCGAAGGCGACCCCGACCGCGTCGCCCCCGGGCTGATGGCGGTCGGCGAGGCCTCCTGCGCGAGCGTCCACGGCGCCAACCGGCTGGGGTCGAACTCGCTCATCGACCTCGTCGTCTTCGGCCGCGCGGCGGCGATCCGCGCCGGCAGGGTGGTGGACCGTGCCCACGCCATCCCGGCGGCCGACCGCCCGAGCCTTGAGGCCGCCCTCGACCGCTTCGACCGCTTCCGCCACGCCCGCGGGGCGGTGCCGACCGCCACGCTGCGGCTCGAGATGCAGCACGCGATGCAGGAGGACGCCGCCGTCTTCCGCACCGCCGAGACCCTGGCCAAGGGGGTCGCGCGGATGACGGCGGTGGCCGGAAAGCTCGACGACGTCGGGGTGACCGACCGCTCGCTGATCTGGAACTCCGACCTCATGGAGACCTTCGAGCTTGCCAACCTGATGCCGAACGCACTCGCCACCATCGTCGCCGCCGAGGCCCGCACGGAAAGCCGCGGCGCCCATGCGCGCGAGGACTTCCCCGCCCGCGACGATGCCGGCTGGCGCCGCCACTCGCTCGCCCGCGTCGCCGGGCCGAAGGTCGCCCTCGCCTGGCGCCCGGTGCACACCGAACCCCTGACGACACCCGCCGAGGGTGGCATCGACCCCGCCCGGATCGCCCCCAGGGCGCGGGTCTACTGAGGCCGTGATGGGCCCGGCCGACGAGGTCTTCCTGCACGCGGGCTTCCACAAGACCGGCACGACCTCGTTCCAGGCGCTCCTCGCGGCCAACCGCGCGCGGCTGCCGGTGGCGCTCGTCAACCATACCGACGCCGGCGTGCGCCGCCTGCGGGCCGCGGTCTATGCCTACCGGCCCGACCGCGACGCAGCGACCGGGCCGGCGGTCGCGGCCGCGGTCGGGGCGCTCGCCGCCCCCCACCCGGGCCGTCTCCTCGTGTCGAGCGAGTTCCTGACCGGGCCGGTGCCGGCGCCCAAGCGTTCGGGCCCGGTCTACGGCACCGCCGCCGACCTCCTGCGCTGGGCCCGGGAGGGGCTCGGCGGCCGCCCGGTGGCGGTCTGGCTCTCGACCCGCGACCGCGACCTCTGGCTCACGAGCCTCTTCCGCCACCTCCTCGCCTCGCGCGGGCTGCGCCTGTCGGAAGCGGCCTTCCGGGCCCTGCCGGGGTTTGCCGCCTTCACCTGGGAGGGAGTCATCGCCGACATCCGCAGCCGCTTCGGGCCGGTCGAGGTCTTTGCCATGGAGGCGGGCCTCGATCCCCGCCTCGGCCCGGGGACGGCGATGCTCGCCCGCCTCGGCCTCGACGCCGCGGCCCTCGCCGCATGGGAGCCCGCCGGGCGGCGCAACGCCGGCCTCTCCGAGGGCACCGCGCGGGCGATGGAGCGGCCGCTCGCCCTCGTCCTGCCGGCGATCGTGCGCAAGTATGTTGCCCGCACGCTCGACCGCGATACGCGCCGCCGCCGTGCCGTCCCCCGACCGCTGTAGGAGCCCGAGATGGTCCAGCTGACCCTGCCCAAGAACAGCCAGATCCGCACCGGCACGACCTGGCCCCGGCCGGCGGGGGCGACGCACCTGCGCACCGTTCGCATCTACCGCTGGAACCCCGACGACGGCCAGAACCCGCGCGTCGACACCTACTTCGTCGATCTCGACGACTGCGGACCGATGGTCCTCGACGCCCTCATCTGGATCAAGACCCGGGTGGACCCGACGCTGACCTTCCGCCGCTCCTGCCGCGAGGGCATCTGCGGCTCCTGCGCCATGAACATCGACGGCGCCAACACCCTCGCCTGCATCAAGGGCATGGACGAGATCCGGGGCGACGTCGCGATCTACCCCCTGCCGCACATGCCGGTGGTCAAGGACCTCGTCCCCGACCTCACCCACTTCTACGCCCAGCACGCCGCCATCATGCCCTGGCTCGAGACGACGTCGAACACCCCCCAGAAGGAATGGCTCCAGTCGATCGAGGACCGCGACAAGCTCGACGGCCTCTACGAATGCGTGATGTGCGCCTGCTGCTCGACCGCCTGCCCGTCCTACTGGTGGAACAGCGACCGCTACCTCGGCCCGGCGGCACTCCTGCACGCCTGGCGCTGGATCATCGACAGCCGCGACGAGGCCACGGGCGAGCGGCTCGACGCCCTCGAGGACCCCTTCCGCCTCTACCGCTGCCACACGATCATGAACTGCACCAAGACCTGCCCCAAGGGCCTGAACCCGGCCAAGGCCATCGCCCGCATCAAGGGCATGCTGGTCGAGCGCGTGGTGTAAACCCCGGGCGCGCTCCCGGCGCCAAGAATTTTCGGCGAAAGTTCTGGGCGCCTGCCCGCGAGCTCCGCGTCGCGGCGCTCGCCCGGGTGACGTGCGTCCCCCCGGCGGGCCGGACCCGACCCCGACAACGCGGACCCGCCCGCCCCTTGCCTGCCCCCTGGGAATGCCTGCGGGCCGTCTGGTGCTGCGAGAGAGGATTGAACTCTCGACCTCTCCCTTACCAAGAAGCGGGCCGCCAGTTTTCCGGGGTATCCGCAGGGCTCCGCGCATTGCCTAAAACCGTTTACTTACAGGCACTTGAGCGATATAGTCGGCTCCGGTGGTAAAGGCCCGTAACGCCGAATAGCCCACCAATCCGTTACCCCGCCGTTACCCCGGAGCCTGTGATGAAGAAGAAGCTGACTGAGATTGCCGTCCAGAAGCTCACACCCGAGGCGGGCAAGCGGCTTGAGGTGTTCGACACGCTGACCCCGGGCCTTGCCCTGCGCATCACCGAGGCCGGGAAGAAAAGTTGGTCGGTGATGTATCGGGTCGCAGGCCGGGGCGACGGTGGGAACCGGGGCGCGCTGCGCCGGATGACCTTGGGCGCATATCCCCTGATCGACCTGAAGGCGGCGCGAGACAAGGCGCGGGCTGCCATCGACCTTGCCGACCGGGGCGACGATCCCGCAGACCAGCGCAAGGATGAACTACGCCGAAAGGGTGAGCGGGTGTTTGAGGCGATCTGCGCCCGCTTCATCGAACTGCACGCCAAGGCCCACACGGTGAAGTGGCGGGATACGGAACGGCTGTTGAACACCTATGTCGTCCCCGAATGGAAGTCGAAGCCCATCGACACGCTGGACCGGGCGACGGCGCACGAGTTGCTTGACGAGATTGCGATGCAGCACGGCGCGGGCGCGGCGCG
>JADLCV010000214.1 GCA_020846995.1 Paracoccaceae bacterium | reverse complement strand
GATCCCTCGCGCTTCCTGACCGGCTTCTACGAGGCCCTGAACCGCGGCAAGCGGTCGGTCGCCCTCGACATCCGCGATCCGGCCGACCGGGCGCGGCTGCTCGAGCTCGCGGATGCGGCCGACGTGTTCCTCGAGGGCTTCCGGCCGGGCAAGCTCGCCCGTCTGGGGCTGGGCTTCGCGGCGCTCGCGGCCCGGAATCCCGGACTCGTCTACTGCTCGATCACCGGCTACGGCCAGACCGGCCCCTACCGCGACCGGCCGGGGCACGACCTCTCGATCCAGGGCGTCGGCGGCGCCCTCGAGGAGCGGCTCGACGGCGCCGTCCACGGCCTGCCGCCCGCGCTCCTCCTCGGCGACAACGCCGCCGGCCTCTTTGCCGTCATCGGCATCCTCGCGGCGCTTGCCGCCCGCCCCCGCAGCGGCCGCGGGAGCCACGTCGACATCGCCATGTCCGACAGCGTGACGGCGCTGGTCGCCCCCTTCCTCGGCATGGCCGGAGAGGCGGGCGCGGCAGCGCCGCCCCAGGCCGATCCCGCCTACGACCTCTTCCGCTGCGCCGACGGCCGGTGGATCACGCTGTCGATCGCCCATGAGGACGCCTACTGGGACCGGCTTGCCGCCGACCTCGGGCTTGCCGACCTCGTCGGGCTCGGACGGCCGCAGCGGGTGGCGCGGCGGGCCGAGCTGAAGGCGCGCCTGGAAGCCGTCATCGCCACCCGCGACCGGGACGAGTGGGCCCGCATCCTCGCCGGTGCCGACCACATGGGGGGGCCGGTCAACCGGCTGGCCGACCTGCCCGGGGATCCGCATGTCAGGGCCCGGGGGCTGATCGAGCGGCTGACCCGGGCCGACGGCGGCACCCAGTGGGCGACCCGCCAGCCGGTCCGCTTCTCGGCCTGGGCGAACGCCCCCTTGCGGCGCGCACCCCGGCCTGACGAGCACCGCGGCGCGGAGTTCGCCGCCCGGGGAGGCGACGATGGCTGAGGTCATGATCCATGATGCCGTGCGCACCCCCCACGAGCGCGTCAACGTCAACGGCGGCGCCATCGCCAAGGGCCATCCCCTGGGCGCGACCGGGGCCAAGATCCTCGGCACGCCGATCGACGAACTCGAGCGGGCCGACCGGCAGTTCGGTGGGGCGACGCTTTGCGCCGCGACCGGGCAGGCGATCGCGATGGTGGTGGAGCGGGCATGACGGGCGACGTCCTCAGCCTCGCCGTCGATGCCGTCGCCGGGGACGCCGCGATCCGCGGCGCGGTCATCGCCTCGGCCCGCCCGGACTTTCCCCTCGGCGCCGGCCCGGCCCTCGTGGATGCCTTCTTGGAGCGTTCGCCGGACGAGCTCTGGACGCTGATGACGGGGCGATGCGGGCCTTCCTGACCCTCGAGGGGTCGGGCAAGCCGGTCGCGGCCGCGATCGCGGGCGACGCCCTGGGCGCGGCCTTCGAGATCGCGCTGGCCTGCCACGCCTGCTTCGTCGCCGACGAGCCCGGGATCCGCCTCGGCCTGCCCGAGGCGTCCTTCGGCCTCATGCCGGGCTTCGGCGGCATCCAGCGGCTCGTGCGCCTCATCGACTGGCGGGCCGCGGTCGAGACCCTCGTCCGGGGCCGGACGTGGAGCCCGCGGGAGGCCCTCGCCGCCGGCGCCGTCACCGCCCTCTTGCCCCGCGAAGGGGTCCTCGCCGCGGCGCGCGCCCGGCGCGCGCGTGCCTATTCCGCGCGGCTCCTCGACCACGCCGTCGCCCGCGGCGCGCTGGCCGCGGCCGAGAGGGCAGCCCACCTCGGGCGGATCCGGGCGGGGACCGGCTACGGCGCGTTTGCCGGCTGCGATCTCGTGACGAGGCGGTGTTCGAGGATGTGGCCGTCACGCACGATGTCCTCGGCCGCGCCGGGGCGGCGATGCGCCCGGGTGCCGTCCTCGCCTCCAATACCTCGACCATTCCCGTGGGCCAGCTTGCCCGCGGGATCGCCCGGAAGAACGCTTTCTCGGCCTGCACTTCCTCTCGCCGGTCGAGCGCATGGCACTGGTCGAGATCATCCGCTGCGCCGCCACCTCGGAGGCGACGCTTGCCGCCGGCTTCGATCTCGCGCGGCGCCTCGGCAAGACCCCGGTCGCGGTGCGCGGCGGGCGCGGCTTCTTCACCACCCGCGTCGTCGTCGGCTACATGCTCGAGGGCATGGCACTCCTTGCCGAGGGGGTGGCCCCGGCGCTGATCGAGAACGCGGGCCGCAGGGCAGGCATGCCGATGGGGCCGCTGCGGCCGACCGACATGGTCGCGGTCGACCTCATCGAGCGGATCGAGGCCCAGACCGAGGCCGACCACGGGCCCGCCCACGTTGCCAATCCCGGGCGGCCGGCCGGGCAGGCGCTGCTTGCCCGCGGGCGGGCGGGCGTCAAGGCGGGCGCAGGATTCTATGACTGCGGCCGCGAGGGCGCGGTCCTCTGGCCGGGCCTCGGCGAGCTCTTCCCGCCCGCCCCCGTCCAGCCCGCGATCGCCGCGGTCGCCGAACGGCTGATGTTCCGTCAGGCGGCCGAGACCCTCCGCTGCTTCGACGACGGCGTGCTCGCGGCGGCCGCCGATGCCGACGTCGGCTCGGTCCTCGGCTGGGGTTTCGCCCCCCACACCGGCGGGGTTGCGAGCTCGATCGACGAGATCGGTGCGGCGCGGCTGCTCGCCTGGTTCAAGGCGGCGGCCGCGACCCTCGGCCCGCGCTTCGCGCCGGCGCGGACGCTCGTGGACCTCGCAGCGCGGGGCGCGCGCCTGGGCGGCTGAAAGGAGACGGAGATGGACGCATTCCTTGTCCCACCGCAATGGCTTCAGGACCGGCTGGGTGATCCCGGCGTGGTCATCCTCGACGCCTCCTGGTACCTCTCCGAGGCGAGGCGGAACGCGCGTTCCGAGTTCGAGGCCGGCCACATCCCCGGTGCGCGCTTCTTCGATCTCGACGCGGCCTCGGATCCCGGCTCACCCTACGTCAACATGCTGCCGCCGCCGGCGCAGTTCGCCGCCCTGGCGGGCGGGCTCGGGATCGGTGCGACGACGGCGGTCGTGGTCCACGACGCGGGCAATGTCTCGGCCCGGGTGTGGTGGATGTTCCGCCATTTCGGGCACGAG
>JADLCV010000213.1 GCA_020846995.1 Paracoccaceae bacterium | reverse complement strand
CGCAGGGTCGCGATCGCCTCGGCCGAGGCCTCCTGGCCCAGCATCAGCGCCGCCGGATCGCCGGGGATGAGGAGGAGAAGCCCGAAGGTGACGACGACCATGCCCGCCCCCATGGGGAGAAGGAGGAGCAGGCGCCGGGTCGTGTAGGCGAGCATGGCGGCGGGGTCTCCGGGGGCCGGGCCGCCGCCGCCGGGCGCGGGGGGGCGCGCGGCGGCGGCGGCGGCGGCGCTCCGCGCCGCAGTCGGCGGCGGTCATGATGGCGCCGCGCAGGTAGCCCCGCGGGGTGGCCGTGACCTTCACCGGCAGGTCGGCCTGGGCGAACATCTGGTAGCCCTGGTAGGAGACGACGTAGTAGGGCACCTCCTCGGCAAGGATCGTCGCCGCCTGCTGGTAGGCGGCGGCGCGGGCGGGGATGTCGAGGGCGGTGCGCGCCGCGGCGAGGGCCGCGTCGACCCCGGGGCTGGAATAGCCGCCCCAGTTCAGCGGCCCCCCGGACGTGAGCTGGCCGTAGAGCATGCGGTCGGGATCGACGATGTTGAGCCAGCCGAGCAGGGCGATCTGGTGCTCGCTCTTCTGGACGTAGTTGGTCGAGAAGCCCGGCCAGTCGGTCAGCCGGATCGTCGCCTCGACCCCGGCCTGCTGCATGGTCGCCTGCATGAACTCGATCGTCTGGACGCGGTTGGGATCCTCGGTGTGGGTGGCGAGGGTGACGGCGAGCCTGGCCCCGTCGCGGTCGAGGATGCCGTCGCCGTTGCTGTCGGTCCAGCCGAGCGCGTTGAAGGCCTTGACCGCCCCCTCGGGGTCGAAGGTCGGCTGCCGGATGGCGGCCGAATAGGCCCAGGACGAGGGCAGGATGACGCCGGTCGCGATCGCGTCCACGCCCTGGTAGATCTCGTTCACGATCGTCTCCTGGTCGACGAGCATGGCGAAGGCACGCCGCATCGCCGGATCGGCGAGGAGCGGGTCGCGGGTATTGAAGTTCAGGTAGGTGACCCCGAGCCCGGGCATGATCGCGTGCTGGAAGCGGCTGTCGGCGGCCAGCCGGGCGATGTCCTGGGGCGAGAGCGGCGACTGGATGAGGTCGAGATCGCCCGCCTCGAGCGCCTGGGCGCGGGCCGAGTTGTTGGCGACGATCTGGAGCGTCACCCGGCCGACGGCCGGTCTCGGCCCGAAGTAGGCGGGATTGGGCTCGAGCACGAGGGCGGCGCCGCGGTTCCACTCGACGAGCCGCATGGGCCCGGCGCCGACCGGGTTCGCGGCCAGATCGTGGCCGGATTCGACCAGCGCCTTCGGGACGATGCCGATGTCGAGGTAGGACAGGACCGGGGCGTAGGGCGCCGAGAGGGTGAACTTCACCGTCCGCGCGTCGGTCGCCTCGACGGCGGCGATGGGGACGTAGAGCGCCCGCATCGGCGCCCCGAAGTCGGGGTTGAGGATGGTCCGAAAGGTGAAGACCACGTCCTCGGCGGTGAGCGGGCTGCCGTCCGAGAAGGTCAGCCCCTCGCGGAGAGTGAACACGAGGGTCGTGGGATCGGGCATCTCCCAGCGCTCGGCCAGTTCGGGCACCGGCTGAAGCTCGGGCGAGAGCTGGACGAGGCCGGAATAGATGAGGTCGGCGGTGCGGTAGGCGGTGGTGTCGCGGGCGAGCCTGGGGTCGAGCGTGCCGGCATCGACGTCCATGCCGACGGTGAGCGTCGGCAGCGTCTGGGCGCCGACGGGGGCGGCCCCGGGGGCGGCGAGCGCAAGCAGGAGGGCGAGGGCGGTGGCGCCGGTCGGTCGGGAGCGTGCGAGCATGAAATGTCCTCTCGGTGCGGGTGGAGGCGGGCGGGGATCATTCCGCGGCCGCCGAACGGCGGCGGGCGGCGCGGCGGCGGGCGGGCGCTGGGGAAGGGGAAGAGGAAGGGGAAGGGGAAGGGGAAGAGGCAGCCGCGGGCGCGGCGGGCGCGGGCGCGGCGGGGGGCGGGGGCGCGGGGCGGTGTGCCGCCGGGGCGGCGCCCCCGGAGTGGCCGAGGCGGAGGTCGGCGAGCAGCGGCACGAGGCGGTCGACCAGCGCCGCGGGATCGGGGGCGTGGCGGAACTCGAAGCAGGGGATGTCGGGGGCAAGCCGGTCGGCGACCGCCCCGGCGCCCGAGGCATAGACCACGGCGTCGGCGCGGGCGAGCACCGGCGCGAGGTCGGGGGCGGCAATCCAGCTCACGCGGATGTCGGCGACCTGGGGGGCGAAGGCGCGCACCGAGGGGCGCATGACGGCGACGTAATCCTCGAAGTAGGCGACGGCGGCGACGGTCGAGCGGGGGTCGAGCCCGGCCAGCGCCTGGCGGGTGGCGCGCGAGGGCAGGAAGGGAAGGGCCAGCACCCGCGCCTCGGGCACGAGGGCGCGGAGCTGCGCCTCGCGGTTGACGAAGGTCAGGACGAGGTCGGCCGCGGCGCAGGCGGCGCGGGCGGCCGGGGCCGCCTCGATCTCGGCCAGAAGGAGGGGCCGGATGCGGTCGCGGGGGCCGAGCACGGCGCGGATGGCGGCGAGATAGTCGCGCGTCGGGGCCTCGAAGAGACCGGCGAAGACGAGGTCGAGCCCGACCCGGCCCGCCCGCCCCTGGCCCAGCGCGCCGATCATCGCCGCGAGGTCGGCGACCGAGAGCCCGAGCCCCTCGGCCCGCGCGACGAGCGCGAGGATGTCGGCCCGGAGGGCCGCCATCCGCGCCCCCTCGCGCTCGTCGCGGCCGGTCGCGCGGGCGGTGAAGGCGCCGAGGCCGGGGCGGATCGCGACCATGCCGGCATCGCGGAGCTGCTGGTAGACCTGGGCCACGGTCATCGGCGCGATGCCGAGCCGGCCGGCAAGGACGCGCACCGAAGGCAGCCGCGCGCCCTGCGGCAGGTCGTCGAACGAGAGCGCATAGGACATCAGCCCGTAAAGCTGCGTCCCGACCGGAATCGGGAGCGACTTGTCGATGGCGCTGGGATCGATTCGCACCAACTGTCATTCCCGGCTGATACGGGTGAAGCCTAGCAGGGCGGGACCACCGCGCAAGACGGGCGCGGAACGCGCGGCGCATTTCGCTGGCGGCCCTCGCGTTGCGCAGTAGACTGGCGCCGGTGTCGCAGCGGGCGGGAGGGCCGTATCAATGGAATATGTCACCCTGGGCAGAAGTGGGCTGATGGTCAGCCGGGTCGTGCTCGGCGGCATGGGCTTCGGCACGCCGCAGTGGGCGGCCTGGGTGAAGGGCGAGGCCGAGGCGGCGGCGGTCATCGACCGCGCCCTCGACCTCGGCATCAACACCTTCGATCTCGCCGACGTCTACTCGCTCGGCGCCTGCGAGGAGATCGTCGGCCGCCTCCTCATGGCCCGGCGCCCCCGCCACCGGCTGGTGATCGCGACCAAGCTCGGCAACCCGATGTCGGAGGATCCGAACGACCGCGGACTCTCGCGCAGGCACGTCTTCGACGCCATCGACGCGAGCCTGCGGCGGCTCGGCACCGACCACGTCGATCTCTGGCAGATCCACCGCCTTGACCATGTGACCCCGTTCGAGGAGACGCTCGATGCGCTTGACGCGGTCGTGCGGGCGGGCAAGGTGCGCTACCTCGGCGCCTCCTCGATGTTCGCCTGGCAGTTCATGAAGGCGCTCGGGATGCAGCGGGCGGCGCGGCTTGCCCCCTTCGTGTCGATGCAGCCCCACCTCAACCTCATCTACCGCGAGGAGGAGCGCGAGATGCTGCCGCTCTGCCGCGCCGAGGGCATCGGCGTCATCCCCTGGAGCCCGCTTGCCCGCGGCCGCCTGACGCGGCCCGCGGACGCCGCCCCGACGCTCAGGGCCACAACCGATGCCCGCCAGGGCCAGCTATACGGCGCCTCGGCGACCGAGGACGCCGCCGTGATCGCGGCGGTCGGCCGCGTCGCGGCGGCCCGCGGCGTGCCGATGGCGCAGGTCGCCTATGCCTGGCTCGCCGCCCTGCCGGGGGTGACGGCGCCGATCGCGGGCGTCGTCCGGCCCGAACAGCTCGACGACGCCGTGGCCGGGGTGGCGCTGCGGCTCGACCCCTCCGAGCGG
>JADLCV010000212.1 GCA_020846995.1 Paracoccaceae bacterium | reverse complement strand
GGCGGGAAGCTGGATCTACATCGGCACCCAGGGCATCGTCCAGGGCACCTACGAGACCTTCGCCGAGGCCGGCCGCCAGCACTACGGCGGCGACCTCCGCGGCCGCTGGATCCTGACCGCGGGGCTTGGCGGCATGGGCGGCGCCCAGCCGCTGGCCGCGGTCATGGCCGGTGCCTCCTGCCTCGCCGTCGAATGCGACGAGACGCGGGCCGATTTCCGCCTGCGCACGCGCTACCTCGACGCCAAGACCGCGAGCCTCGACGAGGCGCTGGCGATGATCGCCCGCTGGACGGCGGCGGGCGAGGCGAAGTCGGTCGGGCTCATCGGCAATGCCGCCGAGGTCTTTCCCGCGCTCGTCGCCCGCATGAAGGCGGGGGGCGCGCGTCCCGACATCGTCACCGACCAGACCTCGGCCCACGACCCCGTCCACGGCTACCTGCCGCTCGGCTGGAGCGTGGCCGAATGGCGCGCCCGCCAGGCGAGCGACCCCGCGGCGGTCGAGCGGGCGGCGCGGGCGAGCATGAGGACCCATGTCGCGGCCATGGTCGAGTTCTGGAACGCCGGCGTGCCGACGCTCGACTACGGCAACAACATCCGCCAGGTGGCGCGCGAGGAGGGGCTCGCCAACGCCTTCGCCTTCCCGGGCTTCGTGCCGGCCTACATCCGGCCGCTCTTCTGCCGCGGCATCGGGCCCTTCCGCTGGTGCGCGCTTTCGGGCGACCCCGAGGACATCTGGAAGACCGACGCCCGCATGAAAGAACTGTTCCCGGAGAGCGCGCACCTGCACAACTGGCTCGACCTCGCCCGCGAGCGCATCGCCTTCCAGGGCCTGCCGGCGCGGATCTGCTGGATCGGGCTCGGCGACCGCCACCGGGCGGGGCTTGCCTTCAACGAGATGGTGCGGCGGGGAGAGCTCAGCGCCCCGGTCGTGATCGGGCGCGACCATCTCGATTCGGGCTCGGTCGCCTCGCCCAACCGCGAGACCGAGGCCATGTGCGACGGCTCGGACGCGGTCTCGGACTGGCCGCTCCTCAACGCCCTCCTCAACTGCGCCTCGGGGGCGACCTGGGTCTCGATCCACCACGGCGGCGGGGTCGGGATGGGGTTCTCGCAGCACGCCGGCATGGTCGTCGTCTGCGACGGCACCGAGGCCGCCGACCGCCGCCTTGCCCGCGTGCTCTGGAACGACCCCGCGACCGGGGTCATGCGCCACGCCGACGCGGGCTATGCCGACGCGCGGGCCTGCGCCCGCGAGCACGCCCTCGACCTGCCGGCGATCCTCGGCTGAGGCGCGGGCGAGGCGCGGGGCGGGCCCGCCGCGTGGGGGGGCGGGGGCGGCCCGTGCCCACGCACCGGCTCAGGCGCTGCCCCCGGGAGGCGGCGCCGGGTTTCCCTCCGACCTACCCCAGCCGCGCCACGCAGGGCGTCCGCGTGCCGAGGTAGTTCTCGAGCGCGCCGACGAGAAGGGCGAAGCGGCCGGGCACGAGCTCGGCCTCGAGGACATGGCGGCCGGCGGCACGGGCGAAGCGCACCTCCCAGTCGATCGCCGTGCCGGCCGCAAGGGCCACCTCGCCGCGGTTGTAGATGAGGACGTCATAGCCCGCGACCTGGCAGTCGACGATCGCGGCCGGGGCAGGGGCCGGGGTCTCGCCCCCGGCGGCGGGGGGGAGAAGGACGATCAGCCCCGACAGGACGGCGGCGGCGCGCATCTCTCCCCTCCCCTCGCGGTCGCGGGCGCCGGCCCCCTCAGGGCTTCGGCCCGATCGTGATGTAGCCCAGCGCGCGCGCGTCCGCCGGCAGGGGTTCGGCCCCCGGCGGCGCCCCCGTCAGCGAGAGCATGTAGGCGACGACGGCGGCGTAGTCCTCGTCGGGCAGGAAGCCCGGGTTGGCCTGCGGCATGGTCCATTTCGAGTAGGTGAAGGCGGCGCCGAGCGTGCGGCCGTCCCACACCCGCAGGAAATAGGCCCGCGCGAGCGGCGGGCCGGGCTTCATGTCGTTGTCGTCGGGCACCCCGTTCAGGCGGCTGCCGTGGCAAAGGCCGCAGGCCCCCCGCGCCACCTGCTGGCCGCGCGCCGCCTGGTCGCGCGAATAGACCCCGTCCCAGATCGTCCGCGGCGCCGGCGCCGCGGCGTCGGCCGTCGTCGCCATGAGGGCCGCGACCTCCTCGGTCGTGACCGGGCCGAGGCCGTTGCCCCAGGCGCCGCGGACGTAGGTGGCGATGGCCGCGATTTCTTCGGCCCCGAGCGCCGGGAAGGGCGGCATGTAGGCGCCCCCGGCATGGGTGTTGGCGACCAGTGTGAAGGGGTCGGCAAGGTTGGCGCTGCCCTTCAGGGCCGGGATGCCGGGCGGAAAGCCCCTGCCGTCGACGGTATGGCAGAGGGCGCAGTTCTGGACATAGAGCGCCTCGCCATCGGCCGCCGGCGCGGCACCGGCGGGCGCGAGCGCGAGAAGCGCGGCAAGGGCGGTGCGAAGGGGTCGTGTCATGCCTCGGACTCCTCGATGGCGCGGCGGCGCCTCAGACATATTCGTCCTCGACGCCGAACTCACGATCGACCTGCATCTCGACCCGAAGGTCGAGGTCGCCGGCAAGCTCCGCCTCCCGGCTCATGGCGAAATAGGGCTTGCCCGAGACGACCAGCCGGTAGCGCCCGGCCGGCATCGCCAGTTCGGCCACGCCCAGGGCATCGGTCATCGCCCGGTAGGGATGGGCCACCACCCGCGCCCGCGCGACCGGCGCCCCCGTGACGCCATCGACGACGGCGATGCGCAGCCGGTGCTCGGCGGGCCGGCCGACGTTCAGGCGCAGGGCCGCGGCATGGGCGACATGGGCGCAGGGCTCCGTCCGCCCCTCGGCCTCGATCGTCCAGACGACCAGGCCCGGCGCCGCCGGCGCGGTCAGCGCCAGCTCGGCGTGGTGAAGCCCCGCGGTTCCCGGCCAGGTCTCCTCGCCCACTGCCCCGCGGGCGACCTCCTGCCCGCCGGCATCGCGGACGACGAAGCCCCAGCCCGCCGACGGGCAGCCATGCGGGCACTTGATGCCGAGGCGGAGGCGGAACGGCCGGCCGGCCTCGACGACCGGGGGCAGGTCCCAGACCGTGACGCTCGGCCGGTGGGCGGCGACCGTCACCTCGAGGTCGGTGCCGACCTCGAGGGGCTCCTCGCCCTCCCCGGGTTCGGGCAGATCGAGGCGGGCCCGCCAGCGGTGGAGCCCGGGGGCGGCCGGGGCATCGATCTCGAGGGGCTCGATCGCCGGCACGCGATCCTCGTCGAGCGCGATCGCGACCCGGCCGCACTCGGCGCCATCCGCCGCCGCGACGACGATGTCGAGCCCGACGAGGGGACCGGCCGCCGCCGGGTCGGTGAGGGCGAAGGTCAGCGTCACCGGGTCCGACGGTCGCACCTCCTCGGGCGAGACCCTGACCGTGAAGGGGCAGACGATGGTCTCCTCTCCGGGCGCCTCCTCCTCGCCCGCTCTCTCCTCGGGGGCGGCCTCGGGCCGGAGGTCGTGGTCGGGGTCAGCCATGGTGCCGGGCACTCGTTCCAGCGTTGCAGAAGACGGCTCCGGCGGGGTCGCCCCCGCCGGAGATGATGTCGTGCGACAGCCTCAGCCCTGTTCGCGGGACATGTTCGTCCCGGCGATGAAGCCCTGGACGTGCCCCTTGCCGAGCCCGTGCTTGTTGAAGCCGCCGACTGCCTCGCCGCCGGCGTAGAGGCCCGCGATCACCTGGCCGTGGGTGTCCACGACCTGGTTGCGGCTGTTGACGTGCAGGCCGCCGTAGCTGTCGTGCCAGATGGCCATGATCGAGAGCGCATAGAACGGCGGCCGGGCGATCTTGTGCATCGGCCCGCTCTTGTGGCGCTCGAACTCGGGATCGGCGCCGGCATCGACATAGCCGTTCCAGGTGTCCACCGTCTGGGCGAGATGGGTGAGCGGCAGGCGCGCGAAGGCATGGCCGGTGTAGATCGCGCGGGCGAGCTCGTCGATGGTGTCGGCCCGGAAGGCGTAGCCGTTCGACCAGTTGACGAAGGGGAAGCGCAGCTCCCACCCCGTCCGCTCGACGGCGTCCTCGTCGAGGATCGCCCACAGCGAACCGCAGTAGTAGTGCGGCGGCTTCGAGCCCTCGTTCATCGCGATCGCGGCGTCGAGGCCGTGATCGTAGTTGTACATCTGCTTGATCCAGTCGGCCGCGCAGTTGCGCCAGTCGAGCGGCTTGTGGTCGAGCCCCTGCCCCGGTGCCCCGCCGTCGCCCGGGTAGCGGTTGGCGCCCGGACGCCGCGGCAGCTTGACCTCGTCGAAGAAGCGCTTGCCGACCTGGTTGACGGCGATGAACTCCTCGAAGCCGGCGTTGCCGACCGCGACCCCGGTCGAGCCGCGGAAGACGAAGGTCGGGTGGCC
>JADLCV010000211.1 GCA_020846995.1 Paracoccaceae bacterium | reverse complement strand
CGGCGGCAGGGCCAGGCGCAGGCGGGCAGGCCAGTCGGGCGGCCCCCAGGGCAGGCGCCCGGCGAGGCACCCCTCGAGCGTGGCGAGCCCGTCGCGGTCGAGAAGCGCGAAGCCTCCGGAGTGGCGGGCGAGGCCCCAGACCGGCAGGGGGTCGGCGAGGAGGCGGCGGAGATAGGCGGTCTCGACCCGGTCGATGCCGGTCAAGGGCCCGCGGCCGGCCCGGGAGACGAGGCGCGAGACGTCGAGGAGGCGCGCCGGGGCGCCGCTCACGGCCCTATTCGGCGGCCTTCTGGAGCGCCACCACCGTGTGGAGGTAGCGGCGCAGTTCGTCGTGCAGATCCTCGCGCGCGAGCCCGAAGGCGACGGTTGCCTGGAGGAACCCGGCCTTGGAGCCGCAATCGAAGCGCTGGCCGCGGAAGCGGAAGCCCCAGACCGGCTCGCCCCGCTCGATCTCCTCGGCGATGGCGTCGGTGAGCTGGATCTCGCCCCCCGCGCCCTGCTTCATCCGTGTCAGGTTGTTGAGGACGCGGGGCGTCAGGATGTAGCGGCCGATGACGGCGAGGTTCGAGGGTGCCGTTCCCGGGGCCGGCTTCTCGACCATGCCGCGGACGGCGACGAGCGAGCCCATGTCCTTGTCGATGGCGAGAACGCCGTAGGCCGAGGCCCGCGCCGGCGCCACCTCCATCGCCGCGACCATGTTGCCGCCGCCGATCTCGGCGTAGGCGTCGACCATCTGCTCGAGGCAGGGGGTCTCGGCGGCGATGACGTCGTCGGTCAGGATGACCGCGAAGGGCTCGTTGCCGATCAGCCGGCGGGCGCACCAGACGGCATGGCCAAGGCCGAGCGGGCGGTTCTGGCGGACGTAGGCGATGGCGCCGGAGTCCATGTTGGTCGCGCGCAGCATCTCGAGAAGCTCGGTCTTCCCGACCCGGCGGAGGGCGCCCTCGAGTTCGGGGGCATGGTCGAAATAGTCCTCGAGCGCCGACTTGCCGCGCGCGGTGACGAAGATGAAGTCGGTGATGCCGGCGGCGCGGGCCTCGTCGATCGCATACTGGATCAGCGGCCGGTCGACGAGGGTCATCATCTCCTTGGGGATCGACTTGGTCGCCGGCAGGAACCGTGTCCCCAGCCCGGCCACCGGAAAGACCGCCTTCGTCACCCTGCGCTTCATGAAATCGTCCCACTCCCGCCTCCGCCCCGGACCGGGGCGGCGCCTCGATGGCATCGCCGATGCACCGAGCGATGCTGCACGCCGATTATGGTGGGATTTGGGAGGCGCGGCAACCGGAGAGGGCGCCATGGCGGCACGAATCAGGACGGGTGGGCCGGCAGATCCCCGCCGATCGGGCGGACGCGCGCGATGCGCCCCGCCTCGGCCCGGACGCGGGCCGCGAAGGTCAGGGCGGCCGGCCGGCCGCGCGGCCCTCGCCCGGCGCGCCCCCAGAGCCCGCCCGTCTGCTCCCAGAACCCCGCAGGGTCATAGCGCGACCGGTGGGGGCGAAGCCCGGGCCAGAGGGTGAGGACGGTGGCGATGGCGCCGCCGGCGGCGGCGGCGCGGGCGGCGGCGCGGCGGCCGGCGGCCGACCACGGCCGCCCGGCGAGAAGCCGGCCCGGCCGGGGCCCCGTGCCGGCGAGGGGCAGGAAGGGCGGGGGCGCGTCCGCGGGCGGTGCGGCGGGGTCGGGATGGGCCGGCAGCGCGCGGGCCTGCCCGGCGGCGATGCCGTCCGCCAGCGTCGCGAGCAGCCGGCCGACGTCACCGGGCTCGATCCGGCCGGCGAGCATGTGGGCGAGAAGGCGGCGGCGCTCGTCGGCGGCCAGGCGCGCAAGCGCGGCCGCGTGACGCGCCTCGGGGGCATGGCGGCGCAGGAACACGGCCGTCGAGGCGCCGATGTCGAAGAGGCCGCGGGGCACGCGGTCGGCGCGCCGCCGGTCGCTGGCGAGGAAGCCGTGGTGAACCTCGGCCGCGGGCACGATCGCCGTCACCGCGCCCCGGGCGGCGAGGCGGAGGTTGAGGTCGGTCTCGTCGAGAAAGAAGCGGAAGGCGGGGTCGAAGCCGCCCATGGCGCGCAGGAGCCCGGTCCGCACCGCCATGTTGGTGCCCTCGGTCTTGACCGCGCGCCCGGGTTCGCCCGGCCAGAGCGACACCCTGTCCGCGGGCACCGCGAGGGGGGTGGCGTGGCCGGTGCAGTCGACGCCCCGGGCCTGCCACTGGAACGAGAGCCCGTCGCGGCCGCGCACGAAGCCGCCGGCGGCGGCGACGGCGGCGTCGGCGAACGGGCCGGCGAGGCGCGCCGCCCAGCTCGGCTCGGCCACGGCATCGTCGTCGATGAAGGCCGTGACCTCGCCCGCGGCGAGCGCGAGGCCTGCGTTGCGGGCGGCGGCGACGTTCGCCTCGGCGAACTCCCGCGCCTTGAGGCCGGCGAGGCGGCCGGCCCGGCCGAGCGCGTCCATCCCCGCCGCGTCGGCCACGACCACGACCTCGAGCGCCGCGTGGTCCTGCTGGGCGAGGGCGGCGAGGCAGCGCAGAAGGGCGGCCGGCCGCCGGCGCGAGACGACGACGACGCTGGTTGCGGGCGGCGGCCCGGCCGTCATTCCATGCCCATGGCGGCGAGCATCGCCTCGAGCCGGGGCACATCGGAGGGGTTGTTGAGCTCCCAGAACTGGCGGCCGCGCGCCGCGACCTCGACGCAGAGGACGGCCCGGCCCTGCTCGAGGAAGCGCAACTGCTCGAGGCCCTCGAGCCGTTCGAGCGGCCCCTCGGGCCAGGCGGGATAGAGGGCGAGCGCCCCCGGGCGGAAGGCATAG
This sequence comes from Paracoccaceae bacterium, assembly GCA_020846995.1. Taxonomy (GTDB): domain Bacteria; phylum Pseudomonadota; class Alphaproteobacteria; order Rhodobacterales; family Rhodobacteraceae; genus JAHDXW01. The sequence goes on along the minus strand of JADLCV010000211.1, from coordinate 2,860 downwards.
ACGCCGACATGGTGGAAGACGGGCGTCGGCTCGCCCGCGGCGAAGGCGCGCCCGCTGTAGGGGATCACCTCCTTGGAGAAGTAGAGCGCGCGGCCGCCGCGCCCGAAGACCGCGGTGGTGCCGCCGACGCGACCCGCCCGCCGGTCCTCGCGGAGGGCCGCGAGGGTGCCGCCGTCACAGCGAAGGACCGGGGTCGCGACCTCGGCCGCGGGATCGGCGGCGAGGGCCGCGACCAGCGCCTCGACGAACCAGGGCGGGGTCAGGGGGGCATCGCCCTGGAGGTTGACGATCACGTCCCAGCCCGCGCCCAGCCCGGCCGCGGCCTCGGCCACCCGCTCGGTGCCGTTGCGGCAAGCCGGCGAGGTCATCGCCACCTCGGCGCCGAAGCCCAGGGCGGCGTCGCGGATGCGGGTGTCGTCGGTCGCGACGACCACCCGGGCGACACCGCCGACGGCGAGCGCCGCCCGCCAGCTGCGCTCGATGAGCGTCATCGCCCGGCCGCCGGCGCCGGTCAGGGGCACGAGCGGCTTGCCGGGGTAGCGCGTCGAGGCGTGGCGGGCGGGGATGACGACGAGGGTGCGCATGGCCCCGCCCTCAGGCCGCGCGGAGGGCGACGCCCGGGGCGAAGGCGAGGAAGTGGGGGTTGGCGTGCCCGGGTTTGCCGTAGGTCAGCGGCGCCCGGTCGTCGAGGCGGACGACCTCGCCGCCGGCGCCGAGGAGGACGGCATGGCCCGCGGCGGTGTCCCATTCCATGGTGCGCCCGAGGCGGGGGTAGAGGTCGGCCTCGCCCCCCGCCACGAGGCAGAACTTGAGCGAGGAGCCGGCGGCGCGGAAGCCGTCGGGGGCGATCCGGTAGCGGGCGATGTAGGCATCCGTCGCGGCGTCGCGGTGCGACTTGGAGGCGACGACGCGGAGGGCGGCGTTGTCGGGGGTGGCGACGCGCAGGGGCCGCAGCGGTCCCGGGCGGCCGGCATCCCGGGGCGCGCCCTCCTCGACCGAGCGGCCGTCGGCGCCGGTGTAGAAGAGCCGCCCCGTCGCCGGCGCGAAGACGACGCCGAGGACGGGCACGCCGTCCGCGACCCAGGCGATGTTGACGGTGAAGTCGCCGCGGCGCTCGACGAACTCGCGTGTGCCGTCGAGCGGGTCGACGATGAGGAAGCTCCTCCCCTCGCCGCCGTGGCTTCCCGCCTGCTCCTCGGTCACGAGCCGCAGCCCGGGGAAGGCCGCGGCCAGCCCCTCCGCGATCAGCCGGTCGGCGGCCTCGTCGGCGGCGGTCACGGGGCTCGCGTCGTCCTTGGCGCGCACGGCGAGGTCGGGCGAGCGGTAGAAGTCGAGGATCCGCGCCCCCGCCTCGAGGGCGAGGCGGCGCATCACGGAGACGAGGTGGGCGTGGTCCATGGGCGGGCTCCGGAAGGGCGGGACTTCGTTGAACTGCCCCATTTTCACCCTTATCCTGCGGCATCAAGGGATCATCAAGCCGTGCCGGTGCAGGCTCGGCCGGCCGGCGGCGGCACGGAAGGGCCCCGATGTTTCAGACCCACAGACCGAGGTCGGCGGCGCAATCCGGCCTCGTCACGCTCGAGGTCATCTATCACGCGACCGTGCGGGCGATCCGGCGGTCGCACCGCAACGCCGTCGTCGGGCTGCTCATGAACATCCTGCAGACGGTGCTCCTGATCCTTGTCTTCTACTTCCTGTTCGAGCTCACGGGGATGCGGGGAAGCGCCATCCGCGGCGACTTCCTCATCTACATCATGTCGGGGGTGTTCCTCTTTCTCACCCACACCAAGGCGCTCGGCGCCGTCGTCGCCTCCGAGGGGCCGACCTCGCCGATGATGAAGCACGCGCCGATGAACACCGTCGTCGCCATCGCCGCGGCGGCGCTCAGCGCCCTCTACCTGCAGCTCCTGGCGCTCTTTACCGTGCTCTTCGTCTATCACGTCGGCTGGACGCCGGTCGTCATCGACGATCCCGTGGGGGCGATGGCGATGCTCCTTCTGTCCTGGGCCTCGGGGCTCGCCATCGGCACCGTCTTCCTCGCCGCCAAGCCGTGGATGCCCGAGGTGGTGACGATCGCCGCCTCGATCTACTCGCGGGCGAACATGGTCGCCTCGGGCAAGATGTTCGTGGCCAACGCGATGCCCGGCTACATCCTCGTCTTCTTCGACTGGAACCCGCTCTTTCACACCATCGACCAGGCCCGCGGCTTCACCTTCATCAACTACAACCCGCACTTCTCCTCGATCAGCTACCCGGTCTACGTCACCATCGCCTGCCTCGTGGTCGGGCTGATGGGCGACTTCTACACCCGCCAGCACGCCTCGCTGAGCTGGGGTGCCAGGCGCTAGGGCCGGCCGGCCCTCGCGCGCCATATGCCAGCCGGCCGCCCGGGCCCCGGCCCGGTTGGCCGCGGCCTCCGGGGGGGCCGCGGGCGCCCGCGCGGGGGGCGGGTCCGGGGCCTGTTCGGGGGCAGCGTTTGGCGCTAGACTGCCGGCAAGAAACGGACAGCAGGCAGGCATGGCAGCGCGGGCGGCGGCCTTCGGGCTTTCCCTCATCCTTCTGCCCGGGTGTCTCGGGGCGGGCAGCGTCGACCGTTCGGTCCGCCCCGAACCGCGACCCCCGGCGGCGGCGGCGGTGACGGCCCCCGCCCATGCGGGCTTTGCGGCCTGGGTCGAGGGCTTCCGGCCGCGGGCGCTGCGCGCGGGCATCGGCGCGGCGACCTTCGCCCGCGCCTTCGCCGGCGCCGCCTACGCCCCCGCGATCGTCGCCCGCGACCGCCGCCAGCCCGAGTTCACCCGCGCCATCTGGGACTATCTCGACAGCGCCGTGTCGGAGGCGCGGATCGCGAACGGCCGCGCCG
>JADLCV010000210.1 GCA_020846995.1 Paracoccaceae bacterium | reverse complement strand
GGTCGCGCGCGCGGGGTCGTAGGCGAAGGCGTCGGTGTGGATGTGCCAGCCCTCGCCGGCGCGGGTCTGGCCGGTCGCGATCACGATCCGGCCGCCGACCGCCGCGGCGACGGCGGCATCGCGCGGCGCGCCCGGCCAGGAGGGCAGGACGCGCCAACCCTCACCGGGGCGGTCGAGGTCGAGGGCCAAGAAATCCCCGCCCGTCTGGTAGTAGGCGGTGCGGCCGAGAAGGGCGGCGGCGCCGTAACTGCTGGCCGCCGGCAGGGCGGGATATTCGGTGCAGGCGAGCGCCGCCCGGGCGGGATCGAAGCTCAGGAGCGAGACGTCCGCGAACTTCTCCAGGGGCCCGAGCCTGGTGCCGTTCGGCCCGCCGGCGAAGCCCTCGCCGCCGATGACGAGGACGCCCTCGGGCAGGCTCAGGGTCGCCGCGTAGGCGAGCGCGCGGTCGAGCGCGAAGGGCCTCGCAAGCCAGGTCTCGCGGGCGAGGTCGAGGACGAAGAGCTCGTTCCAGAAGACCTTGCCGAGGGTGTTGGGCTCGTTCGCGGTCCGGCCCGGCTCGGGAAAGTTGGCGCCGCCGCCGACGAGGAGGTGGTCGCCGTGGACCCCGACGAGCGGGCCGGCAAGGCCGATCTGGCGCCAGTAGGGGGCGCCGACCGGGATCGCCGGGTTCCAGCGCAGGGTGTTGGCCGGGATTGCCGGCGCCTCGCGCCAGACCGGCGCGGCGAATCCCGGCCGGGGGGCGGCGCCGGGCCGGGTCGTCAGGGGGGGGTGCATGGTCCTTGCCTCATCTCTCCCGGGGGGGTCGGGCGGCTGCCGGCCGCTCCCGCAGGGCGCGGGCGGCGGCCAAAGGGGGTCGGGGGGGGCCGGAGGGGGTCGGGAGAGAGGCCACGGGCGCGGCACCGGGCGTCAGGCGAGAGGCCGGCCAGCCCGCCAGACCCCCGCGAGGGCGAGATCGGGGCCGAGATGGACGAAGTCGGCGGCCCGCCCGGGGAGAAGCCGGCCGGCGCGGTCCTCGATCCCGAGCGCCCGCGCCGGCGCCGCCGTGGCGAGGCGGAGCGCCTCGGCGAGCGGGACGCCGCAGGCGCGGACAAGGACGCCGATCGCGCCGGCAAAGTCGATGTCGGCCCCCGCCAGCGTGCCGTCGGCGAGCGTGAGGCGCCCGTCGCGGCGCAGGATCGGCCGGCCGTTGAGCGTGAACCCGTCCAGGGCGGTGCCGGCCACGGCCATGGCGTCGGTGACGAGGAAGATCGCATCGGCGTGGCGCCGCGCGGCGAGGGCCACGCCGATCGTCGCGGGCGCGACGTGGACGGCGTCGGCGATCAGCCCCGCCGCCACGCCCGGGGTGCCCAGTGCGGCCCCGACCAGCCCCGGCTCGCGGTTGCCAAGCTGGCTCATGGCGTTGAAGAGATGGGTGACCATGCGCGCCCCGGCGGCGAAGGCCGCGGCCGCCTCGGCCGCCGTCGCCTCGCTGTGGCCAAGGCTGACGGTCGCACCGGCCGCCGCCAGGGCTGCGATCTGGGCGGGGGTCACGCTCGCCGGCGCGACCGTGACGACGAGCGCGGGCAGGCGGGCCGCGGCGGCGGCGAGAAGGGCGAGATCCTCGGCCGTCATCGCGCGGATCAGGGCCGGATCGTGGGCCCCCTTGCGCCGGGGGTCGAGGTGGGGCCCCTCGAGGTGGAGGCCGAGGAAGCCCGCGACCCCGGCCGTCGCGGCGTCGATCCCGGCCGCGATCGCCCTTCGCGTCACCTCGGGCCGGTCGGTGATGAGCGTCGGCAGGAGGCCGGTGGTGCCGAGCCGCCCGTGGGCGGCGCAGATCGTGCGGATGCCCGCGAGCGTCGGAGCATCGTTGAGAAGGATGCCGCCGCCCCCGTTCACCTGGAGGTCGAGGAACCCCGGCGCGAGCGTGCCCCCGGCCAGGGCGACCCGGCCCGCCGCGGGCGCCGCGGGCGCCGCGTCCGCAGGCACGATCGCGCCCACGGCGCCATCCTCGATGACGAGCGCCGCGCCCTCGTGCATCGCCCGGCCGTCGAAGACCGCGGCACCGGTGAAGACCGTCAGGCCCATGGCGGGGACTCCGTGGCTGATGGGGGGGCCGGCACCCGGCCGGCGCCCGGGGCGCGCGCCTAGACCGTGGCCGTGACCTTGCGCAGATTCGGCGGCGTGTCGGGGTTGAAACCGCGCCGCCGCGCCAGCGCCTCGACAAAGCCGTAGAAGGTCACGGCCAGGACGAGGGGCGCGGTCAGGGCATGGACGCCGGCGATCGCGGGCAGCGCCCTGACCCCCGGCCCCGCCCCGGGGGCGGTCAGGAACACGTCCGCCCCCTGCCCCGCGAGCCGCTCGGCGGTCGCGATCACCTGCGGCAGGGCGGCGTCGGCGACCCCGAGCGCCAGCACCGGGAACTGCGCCTGGACGATCGCCGAGGGCCCGTGCAGCACCTCCGCCGCCGAGTAGCTCTCGGCATGGACCGAGCAGGTCTCCTTGAACTTCAGCGCCATCTCGCTCGCGATCGCGAAGCCCGGCCCGCGCCCGAGGACGTAGGCCGAGTGCGCCCGCACGAGGCGGTCGGCGAGCGGCGTCCAGTCGCAGGCGAGCGCCTGCTCGAACTGCCCCGGCAGGGCCGCCACCGCCGCCCGCAGGCCGGCATCCTCGAGCCATTCGGCGACCAGCGCGAGGGCGGCGAGGACCGAGGCGACGAAGGTCTTGGTCGCGGCCACGCTCCGCTCCGGCCCGGCCATGAGCGGCAGGGCGTGATCGCAGGCGGCGGCCATGGGCGAGGCGGCGTCGTTGGTGATCGCGACCGCGAGCGCGCCGCCCTCGCGGGCGCTTCGCATCATCTCGACGATGTCAGGGCTCTGGCCGGACTGCGAGATGCCGATGCATGCCGCCCCCTCGAGCCGGAGGCGCCGGCCGTAGATCGAGGCGACCGAGGGCCCGACCGAGGCCACCGGGATCCCTGCGGCAAGCTCGACGGCGTATTTGAGGTAGGTCGCGGCGTGGTCCGATGACCCCCGCGCCACCGTCACGAGAAGCCGCGGGTCGGCCTTGCGCATCGCCGCCGCGGCCGCCCCCACCCGGTCGCGCGCCCCCTCGAGGAACCGCGCCGCCGCGACCGGGATCTCCTCGACCTCGCGGCGCATGTGGGTCCGGGCTTCGCTCATGTCGCTCTTCCTTCCGCTTCGGCCGGGGCAGTCCGCGCGGCCGTGATGGGTCCAGCCGGGTGCGCGCGCGCGCCCCGGGCCGGGGCCGGCGCCTGCCGCCTCATGGCCGCCCGCCCGCCGGGGCGGGCCGGTTCAGGGCGATCACGGCCGCGATGCCGTCGTAGTGGCGCTCGAGGCGGTCGCGCACCGCCGCGAGATCCCTCGCCGCGATCGCCTCGACGATCGCGGCATGGTCGCGCCAGGTCTGCAGGGGGTCGGGGTTGTGCAGGTCGGTGAAGCTCGAGGCATGGTGAAAGGCAAGCCAGAAGACCTCGATGAGCCGGCTCAGGATGGCATTGTCGTGGCAGCGCACGAGCAGGAGATGGAAGCGCCGGTCCTCCTCGGGGAAGGCCTCGCCCCGCTCGGCCCGCCCGCGCATGGCCTCGACCGTCGCCCGCAGTTCGCGGAGGTCGTCGGCCGTGATCGCGTCCAGCGTGCGCTCGATCATGCCGAGTTCGAGGGCGCGGCGCACGGCGATGACGTTCCCGATCGCCTCGAGCACGCCGCCGAGGCCGTAGGTCAGGTTGGCCAGCAGCGGCTCGAACGAGAACGCCTTGACGAACACGCCGCTGCCTCGCCGCACCTCGAGGACGCCGAGCGATTCCATCGCCTTGATGCCCTCGCGAACCGAGTTGCGGCTGACCCCGAGGCGGGCCGCGAGTTCGCCCTCCGAGGGGAGCGGCGCGCCGGCCTCGAGGCGGTTGTCGGCGATGTAGGCGCGCAGGCTCTCCTGGACCGAGACATGCAGCGGCGGGGGCTTGTGGAGCGCGGCGATGGGCTTCACGTCCGGGCACTCCTGCGGGCGGGAACGGTCGGGAGCGGTTGCGGATCACATATTCTCTTGTAGGATATGTGTCAACAGTGTATTTGACGGGCAGCCGAGCCCCGCCGGAACCCGCAAGGAGCACCCATGCCACAGCCGTCCCCCTCCGAGGTCATCGCCCGTCTCCGCGGCGGCCTGGTCGTGTCCTGCCAGCCGGTGCCCGGCGGCCCCCTCGACACCGTCGAGGCGATCGTCGCCTACGCCCGCGCCGCCGCCGCCGCGGGCGCCGCCGGGCTGCGCATCGAGGGCGTGGCGAACGTGGTCGCGGTGGTGCGGGCATGCCCCCTGCCCGTGATCGGGATCGTCAAGCGTGACCTCGACGATAGCCCCGTGCGCATCACCCCCTTCCTCGAGGATGTCGCGGCGCTCGTCGACGCCGGGGCCGCGATCGTCGCCGTCGATGCCACCGACCGGCCGCGCCCGGTGCCCGCGGCGCGACTGATCGCGGCCATCCGCGAGCGGGGCCGCGTCGCCATGGCCGACATCTCGACCGAGGCCGAGGCGCGGACGGCGATCCTGGCCGGGGCCGATGTCTGCGGCACGACCATGTCGGGCTACACCGGCCCGGTGACTCCCCCGGGGCCCGACCTCGCGCTCGTCGCCCGCTGCGCGGCCCTCGCCGTCCCGGTCCTCGCCGAGGGTCGCTACAACGCGCCCGCGGCCGCCGCCGCGGCGATCCGGGCGGGGGCGGCAGCCGTCGTCGTCGGCTCGGCCATCACCCGGCCCGAGCATGTGACGGGCTGGTTTCGCGCCGCCATCGCCGCCGCCGCGTCCCCCGCGACGCCGGTCCTGACCTTCGACATCGGCGGCACCAAGACGCTCGCGGCGCTCGTCCGCGGGCGCGAAGTCCTCGACCGCCGGACGGTGGCGACCGACCGCGCGATCGGCGGGCCGGGCTGGACCGGCGGCCTCGCCGCCCTCGCCGATGGCTGGCAGGGACGCTACGGGCGGGTGGCGGTGGCGGTGACGGGCGTCGTCCGCGACGGGGCGTGGTCCGCGCTCAACCCCGGGACGCTCGCCATTCCCGCCAACTTCCCGCTCGCCTCCCGGCTCGCCCACGCCTTCGAGGCCCCGGTCGAGGTCGTCAACGACGCCCAGGCCGCCGCCTGGGGCGAATACCGCTTCGGCGCCGGCCGCGGCCGCGACATGGTCTTCCTGACCGTCTCGAGCGGGATCGGCGGCGGCGTCGTCGCCGGGGGCCGGCTCCTGCGCGGGG
>JADLCV010000209.1 GCA_020846995.1 Paracoccaceae bacterium | reverse complement strand
CGGGCAGAGCGGGGCGGGGGGTGTGCTGCGCGGACGGCCTCTAAGCCGGATTCTGTCCCGGGGGTCTCCCCCCTTGGATGGCCATTCCTCTGGGCGGCGCGTCACCGCGCCGCTCGTGCTGCCAACCCGGGCCTCTGGGCGGAAGCCGACCCTGGGCGGTCGCCCGCCCGCGAGACCCCTATTCGGCATTGCTCCCGGTGGGGCTTGCCGTGCCGGTCCGGTTGCCCGTCCCGCGGTGGGCTCTTACCCCACCGTTTCACCCTTGCCGGCCGCGCGGGTTGCCCCCCCCGGCCGGCGGTCTGGTTCTCTGTGGCGCTTTCCCTCGGGTTGCCCCGGCCGGGCGTTACCCGGCACCGCCGCTTCCTGGAGTCCGGACTTTCCTCGGGTCCCGCCGGGCCCCGCGGCCATCCGGCCATCCGCGCGCCTCCGACCTAGGAACTCCCTGTCCCGCCGTCAACCGGAAAGCGGCGGGCGAGGTCGCCGGCGAGGGCGGCATCGTTCCCGTCCGCAGGCCCCCCCGCCCCGGGGCGGAAGCGGTCGCGGAAGGCCGCGAGCAGCCGCGCGGGATCGGCCGCGGGATAGCCGAAGGCGCGGAGCGCGGGGAGGAGCGCCGCCGCCGGTGCCGGCGCCGGGGCCGCCACCGGCCAGACCGAGAGCCCGAGCCGCGCGAGCCGGCGCCAGTCGAAGCGCGGGCCCGGATCGGCCTTGCGGGCGGGGGCCATGTCGGCATGGCCGATCACGCGCTCGGGCACGATGCCCCAGCGCCCGATGATGCCCTCGAGGAGGACCTCGAGCGCCGCCGTCTGGGGGGCGGGGAAGGGGGCGTCGCCGGGGTTCGCGAGCTCGATCCCGATCGAGCGCGAGTTGACGTCCGCCGTCGCGCCCCAGGCGCCGGCGCCCGCGTGCCAGGCCCGCAGTTCCTCGGGGACGAGGGCGAGGATGCCGCCGTCGGGGCGGACGAGGTAATGGGCCGAGACCTCGGCCGCGGGGTCGCAGAGGCGGTCGCGCGCCCCCTCCCAGCTCGCCATCCCGGTGTAGTGGAGCACGACCATGTCGGGCCGCACGCCCCCGCGCCGGGGCCCGCAGTTGGGCGAGACCGCGGCCGCCGGCGCCGGTGTCATCCGCCCGGGCGGCTGACGGCGAGGCGGAAGGGCGCCGGATCCCAGTCGCAGGCAAAGCCGTCGCCGTCGCGGTCGAGGTTCCCGGGGTCGCGCCCGGGGCCGCCGGCGGCGAGGAACGCCTCCTGCGCGAGATCGGCCGAGGGGAAGCGCGCGCAGGCCCGGGCGTGGCCGGCGGCGGTCGCGAACATCGACCGCTCGTGGCGCGTCTGGCCGACGAAATGGCGGGTCGAGAGGGCATAGTCGACGATGTTCGGGGCCGCGGCGGGCCGCTCGGGCACCGCCGTCGGCGCCACCACGACATACTGCTCACGCCCGCGCTCGAGCCGCTCGCGGTCGCTCGCGATCGATTCGCGGGCGGCCACCGCGGCGAAATCCTGCTCGTCGGAGATCGACGGGCGGACATAGGCCTCGACCTCGCCGAGTTCGGGGTTGATCGAGGCGGGGGCATCGCCGCGCGCCCGCGGCGGGGCCGCCGCGGTGACCGCGGGCGGGGTCGACGCCGCGGCGCCGGGCGGGGCGGCCGGAGGGGCGTCGGCGCGGAGAGCCGAGAGGGGTTCGGTCACGACCGCGGACGGGGTCGCCGCGCCCGCCGCCGGCGCTGCGGCCGGGGCCGCGGCCGGGGCCGCCGGCGGCCGGGCGAGCGCCGCCTGGCGGGCGCGCATGTAGTCCGGATAGCTCTCGAAGCCGACGCCGGCCGCGGAATCGGGCACGCGGGCAGCACAGCCCGCGACCGCCGCCAGCGCCACCAGGGCCATCAACCACCGCATCGACCGCCTCGCCGGCATCCTTCCCCGCCCGAGGGCTACCACCATTTGGCCGGTCTGGAAACGAAGCCTGCGGCGCTTTCCAGCACGTCGGCGTGATTGAGGAGGGCGGCCTCCTGCCAGGGCTGGCCGATGAGCTGCAGCCCGAGCGGCAGGCCGTCGCCGTCAAGCCCGGCCGGCACCGCGATCGCCGGCAGGCCGGCGAGGTTGACCGTCACCGTGAAGACGTCGTTGAGATACATCTCGACCGGATCGGCCTTCTCCATGGCCCCGAGGGGGAAGGCCGCGGACGGCGTCGCGGGCGTGAGGATGGCGTCGATGCCCGCGGCAAAGACCGTCTCGAAGTCGCGCCGGATGAGCGTCCGGACCTTGCGGGCGCGGTTGTAGTAGGCATCGTAGAAGCCCGCCGAGAGGACGTAGGTGCCGAGCATCACCCGCCGCCGGACCTCGGGGCCGAAGCCCTCGGCGCGGGTCTTCTCGTACATCTCGACGATGCCGTCGCCGGCGCCGAGGCGGGCGCGGTGGCCGTAGCGCACGCCGTCGTAGCGGGCGAGGTTCGAGGAGGCCTCGGCCGGGGCGATGACGTAGTAGGCCGGCAGCGCGAAGCGCGTGTGCGGCAGCGAGATGTCGACGACCGTGGCCCCGGCCGCCCGCAGCATCGCCGCCCCCTCGGCCCACAGCCGTTCGATGGCGGCAGGCATCCCGGGCATGCGGTATTCGCGCGGGATGCCGATGCGGCTGCCGCGGATGTCGCCGGTCAGCGCCGCCTCGAAATCCGGCACCGGGATGTCGGCCGAGGTCGAATCGAAGGGGTCGGGGCCGGCCATGGCGGCAAGGAGGATGGCCGCGTCACGCACCGTCCGCGCCATCGGCCCGGCCTGGTCGAGCGAGGAGGCGAAGGCGACGATGCCCCAGCGCGAGCAGCGCCCGTAAGTCGGCTTCAACCCGACGATGCCGGTGAAGGCCGCCGGCTGGCGGATCGAGCCCCCGGTGTCGGTGCCGGTGGCGCCCAGGCAGAGCCCGGCCGCGACCGCCGCCGCCGAGCCCCCCGAGGAGCCGCCGGGGGTGAGGGGAGCGCTGTCGCCCTGCCGTCGCCAGGGGTTCACCGCCGGGCCGTAGCAGGAGGTCTCGTTCGACGAGCCCATCGCGAACTCGTCCATGTTGAGCTTGCCGAGCATGACCGCGCCCGCCTGCCAGAGCTGGCGGGTGACGGTCGATTCGTAGGGCGGCCGGAAGCCCGCGAGGATGCGGCTCGCGGCCTGGCTCGGCACGCCCTCGGTGCAGTAGAGATCCTTGATGCCGAGCGGGATGCCGCAGAGAGAAGGGGCGGGGCCGGCGGCGAGCCGGGCGTCGGCCGCGGCCGCCATCGCCCGCGCCCGTTCCCCCGCGACATGGACGAAGGCGTTGAGCGCGCCCGCCGCGGCCGTCGCCTCGAGGCAGGCCGCGGTCAGCTCGGCGGCCGTGAAGTCGCCCCGGCGGAGCCCGGCGCGGGCCTCGGCGATGGTCAGCGCGTTCAGCGTCATTCCACCACCCTGGGCACGGCGAAGAAGCCCTCGGCCGCCTCGGGCGCATTGGCGAGCACCGGCCCCTGGCAGTCGCCGTCGGTGACGACGTCGGCGCGGCGGCGCAGGCGCATCGGCGTCACCGACACCATCGGCTCGACACCCGCGACGTCGACCGCGTTCAGCTCTTCCATGAAGGCCAGGATGCGCGAGAGTTCGGCCGCGAGCCCGGGCAGCGCCGCCTCCTCGACCCGGATGCGGGCCAGCCCGGCCACCTTGCGGGCGGTGTCGATGTCGATCGCCATGGGCGCCCCCCTTCGGTCCCGCGCCCCTTTAGCCGCCGGGCGCCCGGCCCGCAAGCCAGCGGGGCGCGCCGCCGCCGCCGCCGCCGCGGGCCCCCGGGGTCTGTGGCATCCGGCGCCGGTTCTGCTAGGCTTCGCGCGCGGTGAGCAAGGTGGGAAGCGGCGAGGGGAGGCGGACGATGGAGATCACATGGCTCGGGCATGCGGGCTTCCGGATCGAGCTTGGCGGCGAGGTCCTGCTCGTCGATCCCTGGTTTACCGGCAACCCCGTCTTTCCCGCCGCCCGGCGCGGTGCCGCGATCGCCGGGGCGACCCACATCCTGCTCACCCATGGCCACGGCGACCACGCCGCCGACGCCCCCGCCATCGCCCGCGAACTCGCGATCCCGGTCGTCGGCAAGTACGACCTCGTGAGCTGGATGGAGACGCGCGAGAAGGTCCGCGGCATCGGCTTCAACACCGGCGGCACGGTCCGGCTCGGGGCGGTTTCGGTGACGATGGTCCGGGCCGCGCATTCCTCCTCGGTCGCCGGGCCCGACGGGGCGCCGGTCTATGCCGGGACCGAGGCGGGCTACATGATCGCCCATGGCGGGCGGACGATCTATGTCTCGGGCGATACCGACGTCATGGCCGACATGGCCCTCTACCAGGAACTGCACCGGCCCGAGATCGGCGTCCTCTCGGCCGGCGGCCATTTCACCATGGACATGGAGCGCGCGGCCTGGGCGGCCCGCCGCTTCTTCGACTTCCGGACGGTCATTCCCTGCCACTACCGGACCTTTCCGCTGCTCGAGCAGTCGGCCGAGCGGATGCGCGCGGCCCTGCCCGGGGTGCGGGTGATCGAGGCCGAGGTGATGGTGCCCTTCACGCTCTGACCCCGCGCCCGCCCGGCGGGGGGGGCGCCCCGCGGCGCGGGCGGCGGGCGGCAAAGAAGGCGCGCAGGAGGGCGGCCGAGGCCTCCTCGCCGATGCCCGGATAGACCTCGGGGCGGTGGTGGCACTGGGGATGGTCGAAGACGCGGGCGCCGTGGGCGACGCCGCCGGCCTTGGGGTCGGCCGCGCCGTAGACGAGGCGGGCGATGCGGGCAAGGCCGATCGCCGCCGCGCACATCGGGCAGGGCTCGAGGGTGACGTAGAGCGAATGCCCCGCGAGCCGCTCCGATCCCGCGGCGGCGCAGGCGGCGCGGAGGGCGAGGATCTCGGCATGCGCGGTCGGATCGGCAAGCTCGCGCGTGCGGTTGCCGGCGCGGGCGACAGGGCGGCCGGCGGCATCGACGACGACCGCCCCGACCGGCACCTCGCCGCGCGCCGCCGCCGCCTCGGCCTCGGCG
>JADLCV010000208.1 GCA_020846995.1 Paracoccaceae bacterium | reverse complement strand
TCGCCACCACCGATCGCGGCGCCTACCGCGCCGGCGAGGTCGTGAACGTTACCGCGCTGGCCCGCGACCCCGCCGGGCAGGGCATCGCCGGCCTGCCGCTGACGATCCGCACCCTGCGCCCCGACGGCGTCGAATACTCGCGCGCGCTCGCGCGCGAGGCCGGCGCCGGCGGCCATGTCTGCGCCGTGCCGATCGCCGGCACGGCGCCGCGCGGGCGCTGGCGCTACGAGATCCTCGCCGACCCGGCCCTGCCCGCGCTCGCCGCCGGCGGCTTCCTCGTCGAGGACTTCCTGCCCGAGCGGATCGACTTCGAGCTGGCGCTGCCGGCGGCACCGGTCCGGCTTGGCGACACGCCCGCGGTCGAGATCAGCGCCCGCTACCTTTTCGGCGCCCCGGCGGCCGAGCTCGCGATCGAGGGCGAGGTCGTCCTGCGGGCCGCGGCCGAGGTGGAGGGCTTTGCGGGCTTCCGCTTCGGCCGCCACGACGAACCCTTCGCGCCGGTGATGGAACCGCTGCCCTTCGGCGAGAAGACCGACGCCGAGGGGCGGGCGCGGGTGACGCTGACGCTGCCCGAGGTCCGAGATCCGGCCCGCCCGCTCGAGATGCTGATGGCGGTGCGGCTGGCCGAGGGCTCGGGCCGGCCGGTCGAGCGGCGGACGACGCGGCTCCTCGCCCCGGCGGTGCCGGTCCTCGGCCTCAGGCCCGCCTTCGGGGACGTCGTGCCCGAGGGCGAGGACGCCCGCTTTGCCCTTGTCGCCGTCGCCCCCCCGGGCACGACGGCGCCGGTGCCGGTGCGCTGGACGGTGTCGCGCCTCGAGACCCGCTACCAGTGGTATCAGCTCTACGGCAACTGGAACTACGAGCCCGTGACCTCGCGCTTCCGCGTCGCCGAGGGGACGGCGACGCTGGTTCCCGGCCAGCCGGTCGAGATCGCCGCCGCGGTCGCGTGGGGCCGCCACGAGATCCGCCTCGAGCGCCGCGACGGCACCCCGGGGGCGGCGTCGATGGAGTTCTACGCCGGCTGGTTCGCGCCGGCCGAATCGGCGACCACTCCCGACGCGCTCGAGGTCGCGCTCGACCGCGACGCCTACCGCCCGGGCGACACGGCGCGGGTGCGGGTCGTGGCGCGGGCGGCCGGGGTCGGGCTGGTGACGGTCCTGTCGAACCGGCTCATCGACCTCAAGGCGGTCGACCTGCCGGCCGGCGAATCGGTCGTCGAGCTGCCGGTGACCGACGACTGGGGGGCGGGGGCCTACGTCACGGTCTCGCTGCTGCGGCCCATGGACGTGCCCGCCGGGCGCAATCCCGCCCGCTCCCTCGGCCTTGCCCATGCCGCGGTCGATCCCGGCGCACGGCGCCTCGCGGCCCGCTTCGAGGGCCCCGCCGAGGTCGATCCGCGCGGGCCGATGGCGATCGCGCTCAAGGTCGAGGGGCTGGCGCCGGGTGCCGGCGCGCATGCCACGATCGCGGCGATCGACGTCGGCATCCTCAACCTCACCTCCTTCGCCGCCCCCGACCCCGCCGGCCACTACTTCGGCCAGCGCCGGCTCGGGGTCGGCATCCGCGACCTCTACGGCCGCCTCATCGATGCCATGTCGGGGGCGCTTGGCACCGTGCGCTCGGGCGGGGACGGCGGCATGGCCACGCGCTTCGACGCCCCGCCGCCGACCGAGGAACTCGTCGCCTTCTTCTCGGGCGCGCTCGAGGTCGGGGCCGACGGCTACGCCCGCACGGGCTTCGACCTGCCGGCCTTCAACGGCACCGTGCGGCTGATGGCCGTGGTGTGGTCGGAGGGCGCCGTCGGCCAGGCCACGGCCGACGTCCTCGTGCGCGACCCGGTGGTGGTGACGGCAAGCCTGCCGCGCTTCCTCGCCCCCGGCGACACGAGCCGGCTCCTGCTCGAGATCACCCATGCCACCGGCCCGGCGGGCGAGATGGCGCTCGAATACGCCCCCGAGGGGATGACGCTCGCGGGGGCGCCGGCGCGGGTCACGCTCGCCCCGGGCGGCCGCGCCCGGATCGAGGTGCCGGTCGCCGTCGCCGCCCCCGGGCTCGCCCGGCTGGGGGTGACGCTCGTCACCCCCGACGGCCGGCGGCTGACCAAGGACCTCGCGCTCCCGGTCGAGGCCAACGACCCCGAGATCGTCCGCCGCAGCCGCTTCGCGCTCGCCGACGGGCAGACCTTCAGCTTCGATGCCGACGCCTTCGCCGGGCTGCGGCGGGGCACCGGGCGGGCGACGCTCGCGGTCGGGCCGGTCGCGCGCTTCGACACGGCGGGCCTCCTGCGGACGCTCGCGAGCTATCCCTACGGCTGCTCCGAGCAGCTCGTCAGCGCGGCGATGCCGCTCCTCTACCTTTCCGACACGGCCGAGGCACTCGGCCTCGGCAACGCGCTCACGCTCCGGCTCAGGGTCGCGCAGACGGTCGGCCGGGTGCTCCTCAACCAGACCTCCGAGGGCGGCTTCGGCCTCTGGGATGCCGACGGGGGCGGCGACCTCTGGCTTGACGCCTATGTCGCCGACTTCCTGTCGCGGGCCCGCGCGGCGGGGGTGACGGTGCCCGACCTCGCCTTCCGCATGGCGCTGACCAACCTGCGCAACCAGCTTGCCTATGCCGGCGACTTCGACGAGGGCGGCGCCCGCTACGCCTATGCCCTGATGGTGCTCGCGCGCGAGGGGGCGGCGGCGATCGGCGACCTGCGCTACTACGCCGACATCAAGGCCGAGGCCTTCGACACCCCGCTCGCCGCGGCGATGCTCGGGGCAGCGCTCGCGGCCTATGGCGACCAGCCGCGGGCCGACGGCATGTTCGCCCGGGCGGTGGCGCTGATGGAGGGCGACGCGGACGACCCGGGCCTCTGGCGCGAGGATTACGGCACCGCCCGCCGCGACGCCGCGGCGGTCGTCACGCTGGCGGCGTGGTCGGGCAGCCAGGTCGTCAACACCAACGTCGTCTCGGCCCGCATCGAGGCGCCTGCGGGCACGCTCCGGCTGTCGACGCAGGAGGCGATGTGGACGCTCCTCGCCGCCCACGCGCTCGTCGACCGGCCGGATGTCTCCGGCATGACGATCGACGGCGTCGCCGTCACGGGGCCGCTCGTGCGCCTCTACGAGGACGCGCTCGGGGCGCCGGTCGCGGTCCGCAACGGCACCGGCCGCGACGAGACCCTCACCCTCACCAGCTTCGGCGTGCCCGAGACCCCCGAGCCCGCCGGCGGCAACGGCTATGCCATCCGCCGGAGCTACTTCACGCTCGCGGGCGAGGCCGCCTCGCCGGCGAGCGTGGCGGCGGGGACGCGGCTCGTCGCCGTGATCGAGGTCGAGCCCTTCGCCCCGGTCGAGGCGCGGCTGATCGTCGATGACCCGCTGCCGGCGGGGTTCGAGATCGACAACCCCTCGCTGATCGCGGGCGGCCAGATCGCGGCCCTCGACTGGCTGGAGACCACCGACGAGGTCGCGACGACCGAGTTCCGCCAGGACCGCTTCATCGCCGCCGTCGACTGGCACGGCGACGCCCGCCTGCGGCTCGCCTACGTCGTGCGGGCGATCAGCCCGGGCAG
Organism: Paracoccaceae bacterium; assembly: GCA_020846995.1. Classification (GTDB taxonomy): domain Bacteria; phylum Pseudomonadota; class Alphaproteobacteria; order Rhodobacterales; family Rhodobacteraceae; genus JAHDXW01. Next base: position 1,882 of record JADLCV010000208.1, on the reverse strand, counting down.
CTTCCACCATCCCCCGGCCCTCGTCGAGGACATGTACCGCCCCGACTTCCGGGCCTGGACGGATGCCGGGCGGGTGACGGTGACGCCCTAGGCCATGGCCGGGGCCGGCACCCCCGCGGGGCCCGCCGCCGGGGCGGGCGCGCGCGGGCGGCGGGGGCGGGCCCTGCCGCTCGTCCTCCTCGCCCTCGCCCTCTGGGCGGTAGGGCTTGGCCGCGACCGCCTCGACGCCTGGGTGGCGGCCACGGTCCTGCCGCCGGCGGTGGTCGCGACCGGGGTCGAGGTCGTCGACCGCGACGGCCGGCTCCTGCGGGCCTACACGGTCGCCGACGGGCGCTGGCGGCTTCCGGCGCGGGCGGACGAGGTCGACCGCGGCTATCTCGCCATGCTCGTCGCCTACGAGGATCGCCGCTTCTGGCGCCACGCGGGCGTCGATCCGCTGGCGCTCCTGCGGGCGGGCTGGCAGGCCCTCCGCGCCGGCCGGCCGGTCTCGGGCGGCTCGACCCTCACCATGCAGGTCGCGCGCCTCCTCGAGGAGAGCGGCACCGGCCGCTGGTCCGGCAAGCTGAGGCAGATCCGGGTCGCGCTGGCGCTCGAGCGGCGGCTCGACAAGGCGGCGATCCTCGGCCTCTACCTCGACCTCGCGCCGATGGGCGGCAACCTCGAGGGCGTGCGCGCGGCCGCGCTCGCCTGGTTCGGCAAGGAACCGCGGCGGCTGACCCCGGCCGAGGCGGCGCTGCTCGTCGCCCTGCCGCAGGCGCCCGAGGCGCGCCGGCCCGACCGGGCGCCGGCGGCGGCGCGGGCGGCGCGCGACCGCGTGCTGGTGCGGCTGGCGGGCGCGGGCGTCCTCGATGCCTCGGCCGCCGCCGCGGCGCAGGGCGAGCCCGTGCCCGCCGCCCGCCGCCCCTTCCCCGCCCTCGCCGCCCATCTCGCCGACCGGCTCGTGGCCGAGGCGCCGCTCCTCCGCCGCCACGCCACGACGATCGACGCCGGCCTCCAGGCCCGGCTCGAGCGGCTGGCCGCCGACACCGTCGCCGGCGAGGCCGAGCGGCTCTCGATCGCGATCCTCGTCGCCGACCACGCGACCGGCGCAATCCTCGCCGAGGTCGGCTCGGCCGGATACACGGATGCGGCCCGCGACGGCTTCGTCGACATGACCCGCGCCCTGCGCTCGCCGGGCTCGACGCTCAAGCCCCTGGTCTACGGCCTCGCCTTCGACCGCGGCCTCGCCCATCCCGAGACGCTCATCGTGGATCGCCCGGTCGCCTTCGGCACCTACGCGCCGCAGAACTTCGACCGCAGCTTTCACGGCACGGTGCGGGTGCGCGAGGCCCTGCAGCTCTCGCTCAACATCCCCGTCGTGCTCGTGACCGAGGCGCTCGGCCCCGAGACCCTGCTTGCGGCGCTGCGCCGGGCGGGGATCGCGGCCGAGGTGCCGGGCGGGCAGCCGGGGCTCGCGGTGGCGCTGGGCGGGGTCGGGGTCAGCCTCGAGGGGCTGGTGACGCTCTACGGGGGCCTCGCCCGCGGCGGCGCGGTCGTGCCCCTGCACGCCCGCGCGGCGGCGGGCGGGGCTCCGCGCCGGCTGATCTCGCCGGAGGCCGCCTGGCATCTCGGCGACATCCTCTCGGGGATGCCGCCGCCGCCCGGGGCCCCGGCCAGCCGGCTCGCCTACAAGACCGGCACCTCCTACGGCCACCGCGACGCGCTCGCCCTGGGCTTCGACGGCCGCCATGTGGCCGGGGTGTGGCTGGGGCGGGCCGACGGCACCGCCGTCCCCGGCGCCTTCGGCGCCGGCACCGCGGCGCCCGTCCTTTTCGAGACCTTCGCCCGCCTCAAGGCCGCGCTCGACCCCCTGCCGCCGCCGCCGCCGGCGACGCTCATCGCC
>JADLCV010000207.1 GCA_020846995.1 Paracoccaceae bacterium | reverse complement strand
GGGCAGCCGGGTCCGGGCCGTCCCGGTGCAGGCACCCGGGGCGGGAGGGTGGCCCGGCCCCGGGTGGCCGCACGCGGCGGGTCCGCGGCCGGCGGCCCTGCGACGGCGCACGCGGGTGCCCGCGGTCGGCGCCCTGCGCGCGGCGCGCGCGCCCCGGGCGCGGAGCGCCGGTTCCGGCCCCGGCGGTCGCGGCCTCAGCGGTCCCGGCCCCGGGGATCCCCCCCGCCGTCCGCAGGCGAAACGGCCGCGACGGGGCGGCGCGGAGCCTTGCGGCGGGCGCCCGGGGCGGGCGGCCGGCGCGGCACGAAGGGCGGCCGCTGCCAGCGGTCCCCCGCTTCTCCGCCCCGGCGGGCGAGGAGGAGCGCGAGGGCCGCGAGGACGAGGGCGAGGAGAACGAGGGTCCGCACCATGACCTCCCCCGGGGGCGCTGTCGCCGCACCCCCCTCCGGGGAAGCATGAGTCCCGCGCGGCCGGGGGTCAAGCCCCGGGGGTGCCGCCGCCGCATCCCCCGCGGGAGCATGCTCTTGCGGGCGCCCGCAAACCGAACCGTCGCGTGCGGCCGCCGCGTCCCCGGGGAGCCTGCCCCCCGGCGCCCGGGGGATCCCTGCTTCCCGGGGGGGGAGCAGCGGCGCCCCCGGGGGGCAGGCTCCCCGGGGACCGGCGCGCGACGGCTTGCGCGGCGGCGCCGGCCGTGGCCCATGGGGAGCGCGGGGCGGGGGCGAGAGCGGGAGGGAGCGATGCTGCATGCCTGGGCGCGGGAGGGGGAGGGGCTCGTGCGGCTCGCCCCCGGGGAGGGGCTCGGGCGGGCGGTCTGGATCGACCTTCTCGCCCCCGACGCAGCTGAGACCGCAGCGCTCGCCGCCCTCGGCGTCGCCGTGCCGACCCGGACCGAGATGGAGGCGATCAAGCTTTCAAGCCGGCTCCATCGCGCCGGCGGGCTCGAGGTCATGACCGCGGTCCTGCCCGGCGACACCCTCGAGCGCGAGCCGACGGCGGGGCCCGTGACCTTCATCCTCGGCCCCGCCCGCCTCGTCACCGTCCGCCACCACGCCCCGCGGCCCTTCGCGACCTATCCCGGCCACGCCGCCGGGGTCGGCCCCGGCGTGGCCGACCCCGACCGGCTCTTCCTCGGCCTCGTGACCGAGATCATCGGCCGCCAGGCCGAACTGATCGTCGCTGTCGGCCGCAGCCTCGAGGAGGTGGGCCGGCGCATCTTCGCCGAGGAACGGCGGCACCGCGACACGGCGCTTCGCGCCACGCTGCGCCAGATCGGCCGCCAGACCGAGGCCATCGGGCGGGTCCGGCTCGCGCTCCTGACGGTAGAGCGGATGCTCGGCTTCCACCTCCAGGCGCTCGACGGGCGCGGCGATGGCCAGGGGTCGCGCGGCATCGTCGCGGCGATGACGCACGACATCCGCGCCCTCGAGGATCACGCCGACCAGCTTGCTGCCCGCGCCGACTATGTCTCGGAGGCGACGCTCGGGCTCATCAGCCTCGCCCAGGCGCAGACGACCAAGATCGTCTCGGTGGTGGCGGTGGTGTTCCTGCCGCCGACGCTCATCGCTTCGGTCTACGGGATGAACTTCGCCGCCATGCCCGAGCTTGCCTGGCCCTGGGGCTACCCGCTCGCGCTCGCGCTCATGGTCGCCTCTGCGCTCGGCACCTGGTTCGTCTTCCGCTGGAAGGGCTGGCTCTCGGGCCGGGCCGGAGGGGGCGACGGGGGGGCCGCGGGCGACGGGGGGCGCCCCGGCGGGCCGCGGGTGGCGCGTCCCGGCAGGAGGGGGGAGGGCAGGCTCCCGGACCGGCGGGCCGCGCCCCGCGGGGGTGGCCGCCCGCCAGCGCGCCCGCCCCGGGGCGCCGACCCCCGCCCGGGCGCGCGCGTCCGGCGGGCGGATTCGCCATTGTCTTCGGCGGCCCTTCGCCCTTAGAGTGACCGCCACTGGTGCCTTCGGGGCCTGTCCCCGGGGATTTCAGGGAATTTCACCGTTGCCTGCGTGGTCCGGGCGATCGTCCGGCGGCGCGACGCGGCGGAATGGGCCGCAAGGCCGTCCATCCGCTCCGCCCGTGGCCCTGCGCCACGGCGGGCACGATACGGGCGCCGAACCGGCGCCGGAGTGAACCGCGATGCCGGGAGCAGGGTCGGGTACGGGCTCGAGGGGGGTGCCGCGCACCGCCCCGGGCGCGTCTTCGCCTGCCTCCGGCCTTGCCCCAACCCCAGGCCGCCGCGGCGGCGTCCGGGCGCATCCGCCCCGGGCCCCCCGGACGGCCGAGCGAAAGCACACATGTCCAGGAAGATGCTCATCGATGCCACCCACCCCGAGGAGACGCGGGTGGTCGTGGTCGACGGAACCAGGGTCGAGGAGTTCGATTTCGAGACCGCCGCCAAGCGGCAGCTCTCGGGCAACATCTACCTCGCCAAGGTCACGCGGGTAGAACCCTCGCTCCAGGCCGCCTTCATCGACTACGGCGGCAACCGCCACGGCTTCCTCGCCTTCGCCGAGATCCACCCCGACTACTACCAGATCCCGGTCGCCGACCGCCTGTCGCTCCTCGCCGAGGAGCGCGCCCATGCCCGCGCCCAGGACGACGACGAGGGCGAGGGCCGCGGCCAGGTGCGCCG
>JADLCV010000206.1 GCA_020846995.1 Paracoccaceae bacterium | reverse complement strand
TGCGCAGGCCCTCGCCGCGCACGGCCTCGCCGAGAAGCCGGACCATCCACGCCGCCGTCGAGCCGGTGCCGAGCCCCAGGCGCATCCCGTCCTCGACAAGGTCCACTGCCCGGCGCGCGGCGGCGTACTTGGCCCGGTCGATTGGCGACAACGCGGCGGCCATGGCAAGGCTCCCTTCCCGTCCCGGGGGGCTTATAGGGCGGATTGCGGCCGGAGGGAACCGGCCCCCCCGGGGCGCGCCCCGCGAGGGCCCCCGGGGGCGGCGCCGCCCGGCGCCCGGGGAGGGACCGCGCCGGGGGGGCGGACATGGCCAGGGCCATCGGAGACCCTCGCCACGGGGGATGGCCGCGCGCGCGGGGCCGGGTCGCAGTCACCGCCTCTTGCCTGTCCCCGGGCAGCCGGGATGGCCGCGCGCGCCGGGCGGGTCCTGCCCCGATCGCCGCGCGAGCGCGATCCTGCGTGGATGGCCGCGCGCGCGGGGGCGGGTGATCGGGTGAAGGTCGTGTCCGGGCCCGTCAGGGTGTGGCCGCGCGCGCGGGGGGCGGGAGCCGGGTCGCCACGGCCGCAGGCGCGGCGGCGGGGGCATGCGCGCGCCGGGGGTGGGCTTGAGACCATGCACTGCGCTCCCTCCCGCGGACGGGAGGGGCGCGCGCGGGGCGAGGGGCCCCCGGCACCCGGGGTTTGGGGCGCTCGCCCGGGGTGGCCGCGAGGACGGGGACGGCCGCAGGGGCGGCCCCGCGCCGCGGGTCCGACACCTGCCCGGAGAGGCCCTCGGGGCAGCACCCGGCGGGGCCGGGCCCCCCCGGGGCACCGCGAGCGCCGGGGCGGGCGTGGACCAGCATCGCGAAGCCCTCGGCCTCGAGCCGGGGCGCCCGCGGGCGGCGGGGCGGGCGGCTTTCGCCGCCGGCCGTCGCTTTTGGCCCCGCCCGCCCGCCGCCGCCGCGCTAGAGCGGCCGCGGGGGCGCGGCCCGGGGGGCGGGCGGCGTGCCCGGTCCCGGCCCCGGGGCCCCGCGTGCCCCCCGGGGAGTGCAAGGCCCGCCCGCGGGAGTGGCCGGGGGCCCTCGGGGCCCCTTCCCCCCCCCCGCGCCGTCACCTGAGGAGCCGTACTGGTGTTTCTCTCCGTCTTCGAGCTCTTCAAGATCGGCATCGGGCCCTCGTCGTCGCACACGATGGGGCCGATGGTGGCGGCGGCGCGCTTTCTCGACCTCGTCGCCGCCTCGCCCCACCGGCCGGCGGGGTTCCGGGCCCGGCTCCACGGCTCGCTCGCCTTCACCGGGATCGGCCACGCCACCGACCGGGCGGTGATCCTCGGGCTCGCGGGCTTCCGCCCCGAAAGCTACGATGCCGCCGCCGCCGCCGCCGCGCTCGCCCGCGTCGCCGCCGAGGGCCGCCTCGCCCCGCCCGGCCATCCCGCCTACGCCTTCGACCCCGCCCGCGACCTCGTCTTCGACCGCGGCCCGGCCCGTCCCGGCCATGCCAACGGCATGGTGCTGACGGCGACCGACGCCGAGGGCGATGCGCTGGTGGCCGAAACCTACTATTCGATCGGGGGCGGCTTCGTCCTCACCGCGGCCGAACTCGCGGCGGCGAAGGCGGGGCGGGCGCCGCCCGCGCCGGCCGTCCCCTACCCCTTCCGCTCGGGCCGCGAGATGCTCGCCATGGCCCGCGCCTGCGGTCGCTCGATCGCCGCCATGAAACGCGCCAACGAGGAGGCCGTGCGCAGCCCGGCCGAGGTCGAGGCCGGCCTCGCCCGCCTCTGGGCGGCGATGGCGGCCTGCATCGACCGCGGCCTCGCGACCCCCGGCACGCTCCCGGGCGGGCTTGGCGTGCGCCGGCGGGCGGCGGCGATCCACGGCCGCCTCCTCGCCGAGCGCGGGCTGAACCAGGCCGCCCCCCACACCGTCAACGACTGGATCGCCGTCCATGCCATGGCCGTCAACGAGGAGAACGCGGCCGGCGGCCAGGTCGTCACGGCGCCGACCAACGGCGCCGCCGGGGTGGTGCCGGCGGTGATCCGCTACTGGCTTGACCATGTCCCGGGGGCGCGGGCCGCCGGCGTCGCCGACTTCCTTCTCGCGGCCGCGGCGATCGGCGGGCTCGCCAAGCACAACGCCTCGATCTCGGGGGCCGAATCGGGCTGCCAGGCCGAGGTCGGCTCGGCCGCGGCGATGGCCGCCGCCGGGCTGGCCGAGGTCATGGGCGGCAGCCCGGCCCAGGTCGAGAACGCCGCCGAGATCGCCCTCGAGCACCATCTGGGGATGACCTGCGACCCCGTCCGCGGCCTCGTCCAGGTGCCCTGCATCGAGCGCAACGCCCTCGGCGCGGTCAAGGCGGTGGCGGCCGCCTCGCTCGCCCTCCGGGGCGACGGCGAGCATCTCGTGAGCCTCGATGCCTGCCTCGAGACGATGCGCCAGACCGGCGCCGACATGCACGAGAAATACAAGGAGACCTCGCTCGGCGGCCTCGCCGTCAACGTCCCGAACTGCTGAGGGCGCCCGGCCCGTCGCCGGCGGCCCCGCGGGGCTAGACGAGCCGGCTTGCCTCGACGGCGGCGCGGACGAAGGCGGCGAAGAGGGGGTGGGGGGCGAGGGGCTTCGACTTCAGCTCGGGATGGAACTGGACGCCGACGAACCAGGGATGGTCGCGGAGTTCGACGATCTCGGGCAGGCGGCCGTCGGGCGACATGCCCGAGAACACCATCCCGCAGGCCTCGAGTCGGTCGCGGTAGCGGATGTCGACCTCGTAGCGGTGGCGGTGGCGTTCCTCGACCTCGCCCGCCCCGTAGGCGGCGGCGGCGCGCGAGCCCGGCGCGAGAAGCGCGCTGTAGGCGCCAAGCCGCATCGTCCCGCCCTTGGCGTCGGTCGGCCGCCGCTCGACCCGGCGGTTGCCCTGCACCCATTCCTTGAGATGGTAGATGACGGGGGTGAAGCGCCGCCGCCCGGCCTCGACGTCGAACTCCTCGGAACCCGCGTCGGCGAGCCCCGCGCAGTCGCGGGCAAGCTCGATCACCGCCATCTGCATGCCGAGGCAGATGCCGAGGTAGGGGACCGCCCGCAGGCGGGCGAAGGCCGCGGCCTTGATCTTGCCCTCGGTGCCGCGCTCGCCGAAGCCGCCGGGGACGAGGATGGCGTGGAAGCCCTCGAGCCAGGGGGCGGGGTCCTCGCGCTCGAAGATCTCGGCGTCGATCCATTCCGCCCGCACGCGGACGCGGTTGGCGATGCCGCCATGGGTCAGGGCCTCGGCGATCGACTTGTAGGCGTCGTCGAGGCCCGTGTACTTGCCCACCACCGCCACCCGCACCTCGCCCTCGGCATGTTCGAGCCGGTCGATGACGTCCTCCCAGCGGCGCAGGTCGGGCCGCGGCGCCGGGGCGATGGCGAAGGCATCGAGGACGGCGCGGTCGAAGCCGGCACGGTGGTAGGCGAGCGGGGCGGCATAGATCGAGGTGAGGTCGTAGGCGGGGATCACGGCATCGGGGCGGACGTTGCAGAAGAGCGCGATCTTCTCGCGCTCCTTGTCGGGGATCGGATGCTCGGAGCGGCAGAGAAGCACGTCGGGGGCGATGCCGATCGCCCGCAGTTCCTTGACCGAATGCTGGGTGGGCTTGGTCTTGAGCTCGCCCGAGGCGGCGATGAAGGGCAGGAGCGTGACGTGGACGAAGATGCAGGCGTGGCGCGGGCGCTCGTGGGCGAACTGGCGGATGGCCTCGAAGAACGGCAGCCCCTCGATGTCGCCGACGGTGCCGCCGATCTCGCACAGCATGAAGTCGGTCTCGTCCTCACCGATCCGGAGGAAGGCCTTGATCTCGTCGGTGACATGGGGAATGACCTGGATGGTCCGCCCGAGGTAGTCGCCGCGCCGCTCCTTCTCGAGCACGTTCATGTAGATGCGCCCGGCGCTGATCGAGTCGGTCGCGCGCGCGGGAACGCCGGTGAAGCGCTCGTAATGGCCGAGGTCGAGGTCGGTCTCGGCGCCGTCGTCGGTGACGAAGACCTCGCCGTGCTCGAAGGGCGACATCGTCCCGGGATCGACGTTGAGGTAGGGGTCGAGCTTGCGCAGGCGGACGGTGAAGCCGCGCGCCTGGAGCAGGGCGCCGAGGGCGGCCGACGCGAGCCCCTTGCCGAGCGAGGAGACGACCCCGCCGGTGATGAAGACATAGCGTGCCATGGTGGCGGGGGCCCCCCGTGATGCGCGGCTCCTGGCGCCGGCGGCCGGAACCGCCGGCAGATCACGGGATCCCCCGTTAGCGGATTCGGGGCGCGGCCGCAATCTTGCTGCAAGATGCTGCGGGTTGCGGGCGAGGGCCCCGCAACCGCTGGTGGGGGTCAGTCGGCACGCGGCGGCGTCGCCGGGGCCCCGGAGGCAGGCGGCGGCAGGAGGTCGCCGCCCGGGGGCAGGCCGGCGGGCGCCTCGGGCGCGGCCGGCACCGGGACGCCGAGGCGGTCGACGACCGAGCTGCCGGCGCTTTTCTCGGCCGCGATCACCGTCAGCGCGATCGAGGTGGCGATGAAGGCCCCGGCGAAGATCCAGGTCAGCTTGCCGAGCGCGGTCGCCGCCGCCCGCCCGCTGACGATGCCGCCACCACCGCCGATGCCGAGGCCGCCGCCCTCGGAGCGCTGGAGGAGGACGACGCCGATCAGGCAGAGGGCGAGGACGAGGTGGATGACGAGGACGACGTTTTCCATGCGCGGAGCCGGACCTTCGGTTGCGCCGCTATCTAGGCCCACCCGGCGCAAGCCGCAAGCCCCGCCGCCGACCCCGCGCGCCCCGGGGCGTCCGGGCCCCGCCGCGCCCGCCGCCGCCCGCCCGCTTCCGCCCGCCGCCTCTGCACTCCGGGCCGGGCGCCAGCGGCACCGCGATCCCTCCCGGCGGGCCGGGCGCCGGGCCGGGGTCGCGCCCGCGGCAGGGCGCAGGCTGGAGGGCGCGGGCTGGAGGGCGCGGGTCGGGAGGGCGCGGGCCGGGGCCGCGTGCGCCCCGGCCCTGCCTCAGCCGTCAACGGCCAGGACCCGGCGCGCGAGCGCCACGCTCACGGGCCCGCCCTCGGCCAAGGCAAGCGCGTCGAGGGCGGCGACGAGGCGGCCGGCGGCGGCAAGCGAGCGTTCCATCCGCGCCACGAGATAGGGGACGAGGCCCGCCGCCACCGCCAGCTGGCGGTCGGCGAAGAGC
>JADLCV010000205.1 GCA_020846995.1 Paracoccaceae bacterium | reverse complement strand
TGTCTACGGCTTCAACGCTCCCTGCACGGCCGACGGCTGGGCGGGCACGCTGGGCATGAACGTGCGCTACCGGCCCCATGGCCTCGGCTCGAACGACGACAGCCGGCTCGTCTTCTTCGACCGCCACTTCGCCGCCGCCTTCCGGCTCTACGACGGGCGCTTCGACCGCAACTGGCGCGATGTCGAGGCGGGGCAGATCGGTTCCAGCCTCTGGGAATATGACGAAGGCGCGACCCAGCTTCGTGTCACCACCCAGATCCCGCCGAGCCCCACCGCGACGACGCCCCAGATCCGCCTTGTCGGGCAGATCCGCGGCTGGGGCGGCGTGCCCGGCTGCATCGCGAGCTTCGAGGTGACCGCGATCCTCCGGCGCTGAACCGCCCGCGCCGAAGCCATCCGGCCCCCGGCCACCACGAGGGCCGGGGCGCGGTTTGAACTCCGCCGCCCTGCGTGCTAGGCGCGCCCCCGGACCCGGGCGGCGGGGGAGGCGCGCGTGTTCCACCTCGCCGAGGAATCGCCCGCGGACTACTGGGAGATCGAGGCGCTTCTCGACCTCTGCTTCGCGCCCGGGCGCGAGGCCCTCTCCTCCTACCGGCTGCGCGACGGGGTGGCGCCGGTCGCGGGCCTCTGCCTTCTCCTGCGCGACGGCGAGGGAATCCTTGCCGCCGCCATCCGCCACTGGCCGGTCCTCGTCGGCGGCCGGCCGACGCTGCTTCTCGGCCCCGTGGCGGTGCACCCGACCCGCCAGGGCGAGGGGCTCGGGGGCTTCCTCATCCGCGAATGCCTCGCCCGCGCCCGGGCGCTCGGCTGGGCGCGCGTCCTCCTCGTCGGCGATGCCCCCTACTACGGCCGCTTCGGCTTTGTCCGCCGCCCCGGCGTCAGCATGCCGCCGCCGACCAACCCCGACCGCGTCCTCGGCTACGCGCTCGTCGACGGCGCCTGGGAGGGGGTCGAGGGGCCGGTGACACGGGCCCTCGCCGCCGCCCCGGGGGGTTGATCCGGGGCGGCCGATCGGCCAAGGCTGGCGCTTCAGCCGAGGATGCCCCCATGCCGGTCAGGAACCGCTTCGCCGAACTGCACGACGAGATCGCCGCCTGGCGGCGCGACCTCCACGCCCACCCCGAGCTTCTCTTCGACTGCCACCGCACCGCCCGCCTCGTGGCCGAGCGGCTGCGCGCCTTCGGCTGCGACGAGGTCGTCGAGGGCATCGCCACGACCGGGGTCGTCGGCGTCATCCGCGGCCGCTCGACCGCCTCGGGGCGGACGATCGGCCTGCGGGCCGACATGGACGCGCTGCCGATCATCGAGGCGACCGGGCTCGCCCACGCCTCGACCGTCGCCGGCCGCATGCACGCCTGCGGCCACGACGGCCACACCGCGATGCTGCTCGGGGCGGCCCGCTATCTGGCCGAGACGCGCGCCTTCGACGGCACCGTGGCCGTGATCTTCCAGCCCGCCGAGGAGGGCGGCGCCGGCGGCCGGGTGATGGTCGAGGAAGGGCTCATGGACCGCTTCGGCATCGCCGAGGTCTACGGGATGCACAACATGCCGGGCCTTCCCGCCGGCCAGTTCGCGATCCGCCCCGGCCCCTTCGTCGCCGCCACCGACCAGTTCGAGATCGTCGTCGAGGGTCGCGGCGGCCACGCCGCCAAGCCCCACGAGACGATCGACCCGACGCTGGTCGGCGCCCAGCTTGTCGTGGCCATGCAGGCGATCGTCGCCCGCAACGTCGATCCGGTCCAGCATGCGGTCGTCTCGGTGACCTCGTTCAGGACCGAATCGGAGGCCTTCAACGTCATCCCCGAGCGGGCGACGCTGCGGGGGACGGTGCGGACGCTGGACCGCCGGGTGCGGGACGACATCGCCCGCCGCCTGCCGGCGCTGGCCGCGGGGCTGGCGGCCGCCTTCGGCGCCCGGGCGGTCGTCGACTGGCGCCCGGGCTATCCGGTGATGGCGAACAGCCCCGAGGCGACCGCCCACGCCGTCGCCGTCGCAGGGACCGTCGCCGGCGGCTGCGCCGAGGCGCCGCTCGTCATGGGCGGGGAGGACTTCTCCTACATGCTCGAGGCCCGTCCCGGGGCCATGATCCTGATCGGCAACGGCGACACGGCCATGGTCCACAGCGCCGCCTACGAGTTCGACGACGCGATCATTCCCGCCGGCTGCTCGTGGTGGGCGGGCATGGTCGAGGCGCGGCTGCCCGCCTCCGCCTGACCCCCCGGGGTGGCGCCAGCGGGATCAGCCGAGGCGGCCGTCGGCCGCGAGCCGCCGCGCCCCCCCGAGCCAGGGGGCGAGGGCCGCCGGAAGGGTGACCGAGCCGTCGGCCTCCTGCCCGTTCTCGAGCACGGCGATGAGCGTCCGGCCGACCGCGAGGCCCGAGCCGTTCAGCGTGTGCACGAACTCCGGCCGCCCGCCGCCGGAGGGGCGGAAGCGCGCGTTCATCCGCCGGGCCTGGAAGTCGCCGCAGACCGAGACCGAGCTGATCTCGCGGTACTTCCCCTGCCCGGGCAGCCAGACCTCGACGTCATGGGTGCGGCGGGCGCCAAAGCCCATGTCGCCGGTGGCGAGGACGACCGTGCGGTAGGGCAGGCCGAGGCGCTCGAGGACGGTCTCGGCGCAGCGGGTCATGCGCGCGTGCTCGGCCGCCGAGGTCGCCGGGGTCGTGATCGAGACCATCTCGACCTTCTCGAACTGGTGCTGGCGCAGCATGCCGCGGACGTCCTTGCCGGCGCTGCCGGCCTCGGAGCGGAAGCAGAGCGTGTGCGCCGTCAGCCGCAGGGGCAGCGCCTCCTCCTCGAGGATCTGGCCCGCGACCGAGTTCGTCAGCGTCACCTCCGCGGTCGGGATCAGCCAGCGGCCGTCGGTGGTGCGGAAGCTGTCGTCGGCGAACTTCGGCAGCTGGTTGGTGCCGATCATCGCCTCGTCGCGGACCAGCACCGGCGTGTTGACCTCGACGAGCCCGTGCTCGCCGGCGTGCAGGTCGAGCATGAACTGCGCCAGCGCCCGGTGGAGGCGGGCGAGCGCGCCCCGCAGGATCACGAAGCGGGCGCCCGAAAGGCGGGCCGCGGTCTCGAAATCCATGAGCGGGGCGACGGCGGCGAGGTCGAAATGCTCGCGCGGGGCGAAGGCGAAGGCGGCGGGCGTGCCCCAGCGGCGCAACTCGACGTTCGCGCTCTCGTCGGGCCCGTCGGGGACGTCGTCGAGCGGCAGGTTGGGGATGGCGAGCAGGAGGTCGGCGAGGGCGCGGTCGTGGGCCACGGCCTCGGCCTCGAGGCGGGCGACCGCCTCCTTGCGCTCGGCCGCCTGCTCCCGGAGGCGCTCGAAGCCCGCCCCGTCGCCCGCCGCCCGCGCCGCCCCGGCACCGCGGGCGGCGGCGTTCTGCTCGGCCCGCGCCGTCTCGGCGGCGGCGATGGCGGCGCGGCGGGCGGCGTCGAGGGCGAGGACCCCTTCCGCCCGCGACGGCAGGCCGCGGCGGGCGAGGGCGGCGTCGAAGGCGGCGGGGGCCTCGCGGATGAGGCGGATGTCGTGCATGGGCAGGGCCTTCCCCGGGGCTGGCGATCCGGAGCCGGATATGCCCGAAAGGCGGGCGCGCGAAAAGGGGCGAGGGGCGGGGCGCGGACGGGCGCGCCGGGGTGCCCGCGCGGTCCCGCCAAGCCGCCGGCCGGTCCCCCGGGCGGGCCCGTCCGCGCCCCGGGGTGCCCGTCCGTGCGCGGCCCGGAAAGGGCGCCTCAGCCCCCCGGGGCGAGGCGGATCGCCACCACCCCGAGGGCGACAAGCCCGACGGCGACCAGCCGCGCCGGCCCCGGCCGCTCGCCGAGCGCGAGGACGGCGATGAGGGTCGCGAAGAGGATGGAGCTTTCGCGCAGGGCCGCGACCAGCGCCACCGGCGCGAGCGTCATCGCCCAGAGCGCCGCCCCGTAGGAGAGGACCGTCCCCGCGGCCCCGAGAAGCCCGGTCCGCCACTCGCGCCCGAGGGCGAGGGAAAGCCGCGCCCGCGTCGCCGCGCGCGCCAGCGCAAAGAGAAGCAGCGGCAGGGCGGTGAGAAGGAAGATCCAGAGCGTGTAGGCGACGGGTGCGCCCGACCGGCGCACGCCGAGCCCGTCGACGATCGTGTAGGCGGCGATGACGACGACGTTGGCGAGGGCGAAGGCGACCCCCGCCCCGCCCCCCGCCCGGCGCCGCCCGTCGAGGACGAGGCCGAGGATGCCGGTGCTGATGAGGACGACCCCGGCCCAGCCCGCCGCCGGCAGCGCCTCGGTAAAGATCCCCGCCATCGCCGCGGCCGTGAGGAGGGGCGCCCCGCCGCGCATCAGGGGATAGGCGGCACCGAGGTCGGCGTGGCGATAGGCGCCGGCGAGAAGGACGTAGTAGGCAACCTGGAGGGCCATCGAGGCGAGGACGAAGGGCCAGCTTGCCGCCGCCGGCAGGGGCTCGGGCAGGAGGAGGAGGCCGGCCGCGGCAAGGAGCGCGGCATAGCTCGCGATGGCGATGCCGCCGAAGAGCTTGTCGCCCGTGCCCTTGAGGAGCGCGTTCCAGCCCGCATGCACGGCCGCCGACACGAGGACGACGAGGAAGACGGACAGCGACAAGCGATCACGCGCCCCGCGGCAGCCGTTCGGGAAGGGTCCGCCACCCGATGCCGCCGCCGGGGTGAAGTCAAGGGGCTGCCCGCGCCCCGGCGGTGCCGGAGCGGCCTCCCCCGAGGGGGGGCACCCTCCTTCCCTCCCGTCCGCGCCCTCAGGCGCGGCGGGAGACGACCGCGACCCCGAGGGCGGCGAGGGCGCGGGCCTCGATGTCGGCGGCGGCAAGCCCCGCCGCGGCATACATCTCGGCCGGGCTCGCCTGGTCGATGAAGACGTCGGGCAGCGTCATCATGCGGAAGGCGAGGCCGCGGTCGAACACCCCCTCGCCGGCGAGGAGGGCCGCGACATGGGCGCCGAAACCGCCCGCCCCCCCCTCCTCGACGGTGACGAGGGCCTGGTGCCCGCCGGCCAGCCCGAGGATCAGCTCGCGGTCGAGCGGCTTGGCAAAGCGGGCGTCGGCGACCGTCGCCTGGACCCCGCGCGCGGCCAGCCGCTCGGCCGCCGCGAGGCATTCCTGGAGCCGCGTCCCGTAGGAGAGGAGCGCGACCGCCGTGCCCTCGCGCAGGATCCGCCCGCGGCCGATTGGCAGCGGCCGCCCGCGGGCGGGAAGCTCGACCCCCACCCCCTCGCCGCGGGGATAGCGGAAGGCGATCGGCCCCTCCTCCCAGGCCGCCGCCGTCGCCACCATGTGGACAAGCTCGGCCTCGTCGGCCGCCGCCATGACGACGAAGCCCGGCAGGTTGGCGAGGAAGGCGATGTCGAAGGCCCCGGCGTGGGTCGCCCCGTCGGCCCCGACAAGGCCGGCGCGGTCGATGGCGAAGCGCACCGGCAGCCGCTGGATGGCGACGTCGTGCACGACCTGGTCGTAGCCGCGCTGGAGGAAGGTCGAGTAGATGGCGCAGAAGGGCCGCATCCCCCCCGCCGCGAGCCCGGCGGCGAAGGTCACCGCGTGCTGCTCGGCGATGCCGACGTCGAAGGTGCGGGCCGGGAAGCGCTCGGCGAAGAGGTCAAGCCCGGTGCCCTCGGGCATCGCCGCGGTGACGGCGACGATGCGGGGGTCGTCCTCGGCCGCCCGCACCAGCGCCCGGGCGAAGACGCGCGTGTAGGCGGGGGCGTTGGTCGGCTGGGGGGCCTGCTTGCCGGTGAGGACGTCGAAGCGGCCGGTGGCGTGGCCGCGGTCGCGCGCCGCCTCGGCCGGCGGGTAGCCCCGGCCCTTGCGGGTCAGGACGTGGACGAGGACCGGCCCCTCGGCCCGTGCCCGGACCGTGCGCAGGACCGGCAGGAGCTGGTCGAGGTCGTGCCCGTCGATCGGCCCGACATAGGAGAAGCCGAGTTCCTCGAAGAGCGTCCCCCCGACCGCCATCTGCTTGACGAGCCCGTAGGCGCGCCGCGCCCCCTCCTGGAGGGGCGGCGGCAGGAAGGCGAGCGCGCCCTTGGCGGCGGCCTTGAGGTCCTGGAACGGGGCCTGGGCGTAGAGGCGCGAGAGATAGGCCGACATCGCCCCCACCGGGGGGGCGATCGACATCTCGTTGTCGTTGAGGATGACGAACAGCCGCTTGCCGAGGTGGCCGGCGTTGTTCATCGCTTCGTAGGCCATCCCCGCGCTCATCGCCCCGTCGCCGATCACGGCCACGCAGTCGCCGATGCCGTGCTCGACCGTCCCGCCGAGGTCGCGGGCGACGGCGAGGCCGAGGGCCGCCGCGATCGAGGTCGAGGAATGGGCGGCGCCGAAGGGGTCGTAGGGGCTTTCCGCCCGCCTGGTGAAACCCGAGAGCCCGCCCTTCTGGCGCAGCGTCCGGATGCGGTCGCGCCGGCCGGTGAGGATCTTGTGGGGATAGCTCTGGTGGCCGACGTCCCAGACGATCTTGTCGCGCGGGGCCTCGAAGACGGCGTGCAGCGCCACCGTCAGCTCGACGACGCCGAGCCCGGCGCCAAGATGGCCGCCGGTGACGGCGACGGCGGCGATGGTCTCGGCCCGGAGCTCGTCGGCAAGCTGGCGCAGCTGGCCGTCGGCGAGCCCGCGGAGGTCGGCGGGCAGACGGACCTGGTCGAGAAGTGGGGTCGGCGGTCGGTCGGTCATCGCTGATCCGTCATCGGGCGCGAGGAGGGCGGCGGCGGGCGGGCCCCTCCCCGGCCACCGGCTAGCGCAAAGGCGGGCGGGATGGAACCGCCGGCCGCGCGATTCCCCGCCGCTGCCGCGCCGGCCGCGCCTGCCGCGCCGGCCGCGCCGGCCGCGCCTGCCGCGCCTGCCGCGCCGGCCGCGCCTGCCGCGCGCGCGAGGGGCCGGGAGCGGGAGGCCATCGCCGCCGGACCGCCTAGCGGTCGCGGGTGAGGACGTAGCGGGCCAGTGCCCGGAGCCCGTCGGCCGCGGCCCCGTATCCCGCCACCGCCGCCTCGGCCTCGGCCGCGAGCGCCGCCGCCCGCCCGCGCGCGCCCTCGAGGCCGAGCAGGCCGACGAGGGTCGCCTTGCCGGCGGCCGCGTCCTTGCCCAGCCGCTTGCCCGCCCGCGCCGCGTCGCCGGCGGCATCGAGGATGTCGTCGGCGATCTGGAAGGCGAGCCCGAGGGCCTGGGCGTAGCGGCGCAGCGGCAGGGGGTCGGCACCGGCGAGGATCGCCCCGGCGGCAGCCGACCATTCGATCAGCGCCCCGGTCTTGGCCGCCTGCAGGGCGGTGATGGCGGCGAGGCCGAGCGGGACCCGGGCGGTCTCGGCGGCGATGTCGAGGGCCTGGCCGCGGACCATGCCGCGGGCCCCGGCGGCGCGGGCAAGGCCGGCGACGAGCGCCACCCGGACCGCCGCCGGCCCGACCTCGGGCCGGGTCAGAAGCTCGAAGGCGAGGGTCTGGAGCGCGTCCCCGGCGAGAACCGCCGTCGCCTCGTCCCATTGGACGTGGACGGTCGGCCGGCCGCGGCGGAGGGCGTCGTCGTCCATGCAGGGCAGGTCATCGTGGACGAGCGAATAGGCGTGCATGGCCTCGATCGCCGCGGCCGGAAACACCGCCTGCTCGGCCCCGACCCCGAAAAGCGCCGCCGCCTCGAGGACAAGGAAGCCGCGCAGCCGCTTGCCGCCTTCGAGCGCGTGGCGCATCGCTGCCGCCACGGCGAGGTCGCCGAAGGGGGCCAGCGCCTCGGCGAGGCAGGCCTCGATGCGGGCCGCGGCCTCGGTCCGGGCCGGCTCGACCATCAGGACTCCTCGACCGGGGTTGCGCCCACCGCCCGGCCCTCGCGGGCGCGGATCACCTCCACCCGCTCCTCGGCCTGGCGCAGGCGCGCCTCGCAATGGGCGCGGAGTTCGGCGCCGTATTCATACTGGGCGATCGATTCCTCGAGCGGCACCTCGGCCCGCTCGAGCCGCTGGACCACCGCCTCGAGGGCGGCCATCGCCTCCTCGAAGCTCATCTCGGCGACCGGCTTGCCGTTCATGCGCCCCGCTCCATCAGGACTGCCACATGCGCCGCGACCGAGCGGGCGAGGGCGTCGAGATCGTAGCCGCCCTCGAGCGCCGAAACCAGCCGCCCGCCGGCATGGGCGCCCGCGAGATCGGCGAGCCCATGGGTGAGCCAGGCGAAATCCTCCGCCTCGAGAGCGAGCCCGCCGAGGGGGTCGGCGCGATGGCCGTCGAAGCCGGCCGAGACGAGGACGAGTTCGGGCGCGAAGGCGTCAAGCCAGGGCAGGACGCGGGTCGCGTAGGCCTTGCGGAACGCCGCCCCGCCGGTCCCCGGGGCGAGCGGCAGGTTCAGGATCTGGCCATGGGCGCCCGCTTCGTCGGGGCTGCCGCTGCCCGGCCAGAGCGGCATCTGGTGGGAGGAGACGAAGCGGACGCGGGGCTCGTCCCAGAGGAGCGCCTGGGTGCCGTTGCCGTGATGGACGTCGAAGTCGACGATGGCGACCCGCGCGAGCCCGTGGCGGTCGAGGGCGTGGCGGGCGCCAAGGGCGACGTTGCCGGCGAGGCAGAAGCCCATCGCCCGGGCCGCGAGCGCGTGGTGGCCGGGGGGGCGGACGGCGCAGAAGGCGTTGGCGACCGCGCCGGCGATGACGGCGTCGACGGCGGCGATCGCTGCTCCGGCCGCCCGCAGCGCCGCCGCGAAGGACCCCGGCGAGAGATGCGTGTCGGGGTCGAGGGCGAAGCTGCCGGCGGCGGGCTCGGCCGCGCGAAGGCCGGCGATGTAGCCCGCGGGATGGGCCAGGGCGAGGTCGTCCGCGCTCGCCGCGGGCGCGAGCCTGCGGTCGAGCCCGGCGAAGGCCGGGGCATCGAGCGCCGCCGCGATCGCCCGGAGCCGCTCCGGCCGCTCGGGGTGGCCGGGCGGGGGGGCGTGGAGGAGGCAGGCGGGGTGGGTGAAGAGCGCGGTCGTCATCAGCGGCCACTATAGGCCGGGGCCGGGGCACCGCAACCGCGCCGTTCGCGGCGGGGCCGCTCCCCCCGTCCCCCGCGCGAGAGGCGCGGTGGCCATGCGGACCTGACCACCCGGGCCCCCCGCGCGAGGGGCGTGCGTGGCGTCGAGAGCCGATGGCGCGGCCGCGGCGGCCCCTGACCCCCGCACGAGGCGCGCGCGGGCGTGATGACGGCGGCGGGCGGATTCCCAAGCCTCCGGGCCCCCCGCGCGAGGGGCCGCGCTGCCACCTCCCCGCCGGGCCCGGGGCCCGCGGCCGCGCGCGCCCCGGCCCCACCTGCGCCCGCCTGCCCCCGCACCCGCCCGCCGCTCCCGGCGAGTGCCCCGGACCGCTGCCCCCCGCGCGCGCCGCCCCCCGCGCGCGCCGTGCCCGCCCGTGCCTGCCGGGCCGATGCGGGGCGCGTCCGCCCCGTCGTCACCCGGCGGCGCGCCCCCGCGCCCGGCGGCGAGGCCGCGCCCTCGCGGTCGTTCCGGACGAGGGGCGGCAGGCTGCCCGCCATCGCGGGCGGCCGGGGCGACGGGGCCTGCGCCCCCGGGGGCGCCCCGCGCACCCCGGGCCCCGCGAAGGCGCCCGCGGCGCCGCGGGGCTGGCGCCCGCCGCCGCGGAGGGCGAGAGTGGCGCGGCGCATCCTTCCCGGCCGGAGGCCGTCATGCCCGACTATCCCGCCCTTGCCGCCCGCATCGCCGCCCTGACCGCGGGCGAGACCGACGCCGTCGCGCTCATGGCGACGCTCGCCTGCGAGCTTCACCATGCCGACGACCGTTTCGACTGGACGGGGTTCTACCGGGTGGTGGCGCCGGGGATCCTCAAGATCGGGCCCTACCAGGGCGGGCACGGCTGCCTTGTCATCCCCTTCGCGCGCGGCGTCTGCGGGGCCGCGGCGCGGACGGGCGTGACCCAGATCGTCGCCGACGTCGATACCTTTCCCGGCCACATCGCCTGTGCCTCCTCGACCCGGTCGGAAATCGTGCTGCCGGTGCGCGACGCCGGCGGGGCGCTGATCGGCGTCCTCGACATCGACAGCGACCGCCCGGCGGCCTTCGACCTGGCCGACGCGACCGCGCTCGCCGCGATCCTCGCCGCGACCTTCGGGCGTCCCGGGGTCCGCTGACCGCGCCCGCCCCCGCTCAGGCCGGCAGCGGCCGGCTTGGCACCCAGGCGTAGCCGTCGGGGTCGAGGATCACCGCCTCGCGCAGCCCGTGGGGGCGGTCGGCGGGGGGTTTCAGGACCTCGCCGCCGGCTGCCGCGGCGGCGGCGCAGGCGGCGTCAGGGTCGGTCTGGAAAAGGCGGAACTCGACCCCCGCGCCCCGCGGCCCGGCCTCGGGCAGGAGCGCGGCGAGGGGGTGGCCGGCAAAGGTGCGGTCGGCGTGAAGCTGGAACATCTGCCCGCCGTAGGCAAGGATCGCGAAGTCGCGTCCGGCGCGGTGGGCGGTCATGCCGAAGGCCCCGGTCAGGAAGGCGACGCTGCGGCCGACGTCACGGACGAGGAGGTTCAGCCCCAGCCCCCGCAGCCCGCGGCCGAAATCGGCCGCCCTCACCGTCTCGAGGTCCATCCCCCGCCTCCCCGCGATTTCCGCGATTGCCGCGCCCGGGGGCACAGTCGCGCCCGCCCGCGCCGGCCGTCAAGCGTCCCCGGCCGGGCTTGACAGCACCGGGCCGCACCCGCACCTCGGGGCGATGGACGCCTATGCCCCGCCGGCGACGCCGCTCGCCATCCTCCATGCCGACCACATGCTGGTCGCGGTCGACAAGCCCGCGGACCTGCTCTCGGTGCCCGGCAAGGGCGAGCACCTCGCCGACTGCCTGCTCGCCCGCCTCCGGGGCGTCTATCCCGAGGCGCTGCTCGTCCACCGCCTCGACCGCGACACCTCGGGCGTCATGGTCTTCGCGCTCACCCCCCATGCCCAACGCCACCTCGGTCTCCAGTTCGAGCGTCGCCTCGCCCGCAAGACCTATGTCGCCCGCGTCTGGGGCGAGCCCGCCGAGGGCGAGGGCCGGATCGACCTGCCCCTGATCGTCGACTGGCCGAACCGGCCGCTGCAGAAGGTCTGCGCCGCAACCGGCAAGCCCGCCGTCACCCGCTGGACGGTGCTGCGGCGCGAGGGCGCGACCGCGCGCCTGCAACTGAGCCCCGAGACCGGCCGCAGCCACCAGTTGCGCGTGCACCTGAAGGCGATCGGCCACCCCGTCCTCGGCGATCCCTTCTACGCCGACGGGCCGGCGCGGGCCTTCCCGCGCATGATGCTGCATTCCGAGACGCTGCGCCTCGCCCACCCCGACGGGGGGCGCGGGATGGCCTTCCGCGCCCCCTGCCCGTTCTGAGCCGGCAGCCCTATTCGGCCGCCGCGAGGCCCCAGCCCGAGACCGCCTTGACCTCGAGGAAGTCCTCGATCCCCCACACGCCGCCCTCGCGGCCATGGCCCGACATCTTCATCCCCCCGAAGGGCGAGCCGGCGCCGCGGGCCTTGCCGTTCATCTCGACCATGCCCGCGCGGAGCCGCCGCGCCAGCCGGTTGCGCCGCGCCGGGTCGGCCGACTGGACGTAGTTGGTCAGCCCGTAGGGGGTGTCGTTGGCGATGGCCAGCGCCTCGTCCTCGGTCGCGAAGGGCAGGATCGACAGCACCGGGCCGAAGATCTCCTCGCGGGCGATGGTCATGTCGTTGGTGACGTCGGCAAAGACCGTGGGGCGGACGAAGTAGCCGCGGTTCAGCCCCTCGGGCCGGCCGGGGCCGCCGGCGACGAGACGCGCGCCCTCGGCGATGCCGGCCTCGATCAGGCGCTGGACCTTGTCGAACTGGGCCCGGCTCACCACCGGACCGATGTGGCCGCCCTGCTCGTGGGCCGAGGCGACGCGGGTGGCAAGGGCGACGTCGCGCGCGGTCGCCACGGCGGCGTCGTAGACCTCGCGCTGGACGAGCATCCGCGTCGGCGCGTTGCAGCTCTGCCCGGTGTTGTTGAAGCAGTGGCGCACCCCGCGCGTCACCGCCTTGGCATCGGCGTCGGCGAAGATCAGGTTGGCGCCCTTGCCGCCGAGTTCGAGATGCACCCGCTTCAGGGTCTCGGCGGCATGGCGCGAGATCGCCTGGCCGGCCCGGGTCGAGCCGGTGAAGCTGACCATGTCGACGTCGGGATGGCCCGAAAGGTCGGTCCCGACCCCGGCGCCATCGCCGTTGACGAGGTTGAAGACCCCCTTCGGCACCCCCGCCTCGTCGAGGATCTCGGCATAGACGAGGGCCGAGAGGGGGGCGATCTCGGAGGGCTTGAGCACCATCGTGCAGCCGGCGATCAGGGCCGGGATGGTCTTGAGCGTGATCTGGTTCATCGGCCAGTTCCAGGGCGTGATCATCGCCACGACCCCGACGGCCTCGCGGATGATGCGGTCCTCGGGGGCGTGGGCGCCCAGCGGCACCTCCCATCCGATCTGGTCGAAGGCCTTGATGAAGTTGCCGATGTGCCAGTTCCCGCAGGGCGTCTGCTGGTCCCGCGCCATGGCGATCGGGGCCCCCATCTCGCGGCTGATGGCGCGGCTCATGTCCTCGGCGCGGCGCTCGTAGACGGCCAGGATGCGGCGGACGAGCGCCAGCCGCGCCCCCGGCGGGGTCGCCATCCAGCCCGGCAGCGCCGTCCTCGCGGCGGCCACGGCGGCGTCGGTGTCCGCCCGCCCGCCGAGCGCGATCGTCGCGCAGGGCTCCTCGGTCGAGGGGTCGATGACCTCGAAGGTGCCGCGGGCCGCGCGCGGGGCGACCCAGGCGCCGTTGATGTAGAACTCGTGCCGTCCGGGCATGTCGTCGCTCCGTCGAGGAAGGGGGGATCGGGCGAGACTGGCACGGCGGGGCCCCTCGCGCAAGCGTCGTCCCGCCGCCGCGCGGCATCCGGGCCGGCGACCGCCCCCGGGGGCCGGTTCCATCCCCCGCCGATCTCGCCTACACGGGGGCAACGCCATCACCGACGATCACCGGAAAGAATGGACAAGGAGACCGCCATGGGCCTGCGCATCAACGACTTCGCTCCCGACTTCACGGCCGACTCGACGGCCGGACCGATCCGCTTCCACGACTGGATCGGCGACCACTACGCGATCCTCTTCTCGCATCCGCGGGACTTCACCCCGGTCTGCACGACCGAGTTCGGGGCCGTGGCCCGCCTGGCGCCGGAGTTCGCGCGGCGCCGCACCCGGGTGATGGGGGTCTCGGTCGACAGCGTCGCCGACCACCGCAAGTGGGTGAAGGACATCGAGGCCGTCGCCGGCGTCCCGGCCGATTTCCCGATCATCGACGATTCCTCGCTCACGGTCGCCAAGCTCTACGACATGATGCCGGCCGAGGCGGTCCTGCCCGACGGCCGCACGCCCGCCCATTCGGCGACGGTGCGGACCGTCTTCATCATCGGCCCCGACCGCAAGGTGCGGCTGACGATGACCTATCCGATGTCGGTCGGGCGCAACTTCGCCGAGATCCTGCGCGCGCTCGACGCCGTGCAGGCGACCGACGGGGTGCCCTTCGCCACGCCCGCGAACTGGGTCCCCGGGGAGGACGTGATCGTCGCCCTCTCGGTTGCGACCGAGGAGGCGCGCGCGCGCTTCGGCGCGATCGACGTCCGCCTGCCCTACCTGCGCTACGTCCGCCACCCGGGCTGAGGCCGAGGGCTCCCGTCCCCGCCGCGGGCGGCGGGGTTCCGGCGGCCGCGACCGCGCTATCCCCCGATCGCGCGCAGGTGGCGGCCGGAGACCGCCCGCACCACCTGCGCGAGGTCGTGGCCGCGGCGCAGGACGCGCCCGTCGGCGCCGATGACGGCATACATGCCCTGCCGGCCGCGCAGCGCCGGGCGTTTCTCGATGCGGTAGAGCGGCTGTTCGGAACTGCGGCGGAAGACGGCGAAGACGGCGCGGTCGCGCCCGCAGGCGAGGGCGT
This sequence comes from Paracoccaceae bacterium, assembly GCA_020846995.1. Classification (GTDB taxonomy): domain Bacteria; phylum Pseudomonadota; class Alphaproteobacteria; order Rhodobacterales; family Rhodobacteraceae; genus JAHDXW01. Next base: position 5,340 of record JADLCV010000205.1, on the reverse strand, counting down.
AGTCGCGCCATTCGCCGGCCGCCACCATCGGGCTGTAGAGGGCGAGGATCGCCGAAAGCTCGCGGCGGTCGAAACAGACCTCGGCCACCTGCCGGCAGGGTCCGGGGAACGGGGTCGGCGGGTTGACCGTCATCGCCCCGCCATCATGCCCCGCCGGGGCGGCGAATCAAGCCCCGGCGGGGCCGCGGTCTCAGGCCGCCTCGCTCAGCACGCGGGCGAGGTCGAAGAGGCGGCGGCGCTGGGGCTCGGGGATCGCGTAGTAGGAGCGGACGAGTTCCAGCGCCTCCTTGTCGGCGAGATAGTCGCCCTGGGCCGCGGGCGCCCGCGCCTGGGCGCTGTCGAGCCCGTCGAAGAAATAGGCGATCGGCACCTCGAGCGCGGCCGCGATGTCCCAGAGCCGCGAGGCGCTGACGCGGTTCATGCCGGTCTCGTATTTCTGGATCTGCTGGAACTTGATGCCCACCCTGTCGGCCAGCTGCTGCTGGGTCATGCCGACCAGCCAGCGCCGGTGACGGACCCGCTTGCCGACGTGCGCGTCGACCGGATGCTTCACCTTCCACCTTCCTTTCGCGAACGGGAGAGTTCCCCTGCCCTCCTTTCAAGCAAGTTTCGTGCCAAACCCGGATCCGCGCAACCCTCCCCATCCGCAACGGCCCGCCGGAAGTCCGGCGGGTGGGGATTTGCATCCTGCAACACAACCCGCGGGGGAGTGGCGCGAATCGTTGCATCCCGCAACGCGAGCGGCCGCCGCTGGCATCCCGGCCGCGGCCCTGCGATACTGCCGCCCGGGCCGAAGCGGGGGCAGGAGATGCGTCACTGGATCGTCACCGAGTTCGGCTCCGGCCCTGTCCTCGCCGAGGCGCCGCTGCCCGTGCCGGGGCCGGGCGAGGTGCGCCTGCGCATCGCCGCCTGCGGCCTCAACTTCGCCGACCTGCTCCTGATTCGCGGCGCCTATCAGGAACGCCCCGCCCTACCCTTCGTGCCGGGGATGGAGGTCGCGGGCACCGTCGAGGCGCTCGGGCCGGGGGTCGCGGGGCCCGCACCCGGCAGCCGCGTCATGCTGCACTCGGGCCGCGGCGGGCTTGCCGAGGCCGGCTGCTTTGCCGCCGGCCGCTGCCTTCCGATCCCCGACGGGGTGAGCTTCGAGGCCGCGGCCGCCTTCCCCGTCGCCTACGGCACCTCGCATCTGGGGCTGACCCGGCGCGCCCGCCTCGCCCCCGGCGAGACCCTCCTCGTCCTCGGGGCGGCCGGCGGGGTCGGCCTGACGGCGGTCGAGATCGGCCGCCGCCTCGGCGCCCGCGTGATCGCCGCGGCCCGCGGCGCCGACCGGCTCGAGGTGGCGCGGGCCGCCGGCGCCCACCACCTCGTCGACACCGGCGCGGGGGGCCTGCGCGAGGCGGTGCGGGCGCTCGGCGGCGCCGATGTCGTCTACGACCCCGTCGGCGGGCCGCTCGCGGCCGAGGCCCTCCGGACGCTGCGGCCGGAGGGCCGGCACGTCGTCATCGGCTTCGCCGCGGGCGAGGTCCCGCAATTCGCGGCCAACCACCTCCTCGTCAAGAACATCGACGTCATCGGCTTCTACTGGGGCGGCTACGCCGCCTTCCGGCCCGAGGCGCTGGCGGCAAGCCTCGCCACCCTCACGGACTGGCTCGCCCGCGGCGCCATCCGGCCCCATGTCGGCCACCTCCTCCCCTTCGCGCGGGCGGCCGAGGGGCTCGCCCTCCTCGCCGGCCGCAAGGCGACCGGCAAGGTCGTGATCGCCACCGGCTGAGCCGCCTCAGCGTGCCGCGGCCGCCGGCCGGCCGCCGTCGACCAGCGCCTGGCGGAGTGCTGCGACGAGCACGCGCGCCACCTCGCCCCGCAAGGTCGGCGCGACATAGAGGCAGACCGAGATGCACGGCAGCGCCGGCAACCCGGCGCGGGGGTCCGCCGGCACGAGCCCGGGCGGCAGGAGGTCGGCAAGGCGCGAGGTCAACACGAGGTCGGCGGCGGCCATGGCCTCGACGGACGAATCGCTCGCGCCGCTGGTCGCCATCTCCCAGACAAGGCCGGCGGCATCCAGCGCGGCGATCGAAAGCCCGCGGAAGACGCACGTCTCGGTGAAGCCGAGCCGGAGCGGGCGCCGGCGGGCCGCGCTGCCCTCCCCCCCGGTCACCCAGATCAGCGCGCGCTCGGCCAGGACCTCGCCCCCGGGGCCCGGCCGGTCCTCGGTGGTCAGGATGACCTCGACCTCGCCCCGCGCGAAGGCCGCCTTGAGCGGAATCGTGAAGGAGGAAACAAGCTGGATCCGCAGGCGCGGGAAGCAGGCCGCGATGCGCCGGAGCGCCTCGGGCACCGCCGGATGGACGATGTCGGTCGGCACCCCGAGGCGGATCTCGCCTGCATCCTCGTGCACGGCGAACTGGGCGACGGCCTCGTCGTTCATGGCGACCATGCGCCGCGCGTGGCCGAGCAGCTGCTCGCCCCGCGCCGTCAGAACCATCTTTCGCCCGGCGCGGTCGAAGAGCGGGGTCGCCAGCCCCTCCTCCAGGCGCTTGATCTGCATCGACACCGCCGACTGGGTCAGGTTCAGGAGGCCGGCGGCACGGCTGACCCCGCCGCAGTCGGCGACGGCGGCGAAACTGCGCAGTGCGGTCAGGTCGAGCGTGCGTGGCATATCACGAACTCCGATACATCATCCCACAATCATTCGTTTTCCAAGATGGCACGATTTCGGTATGACATCAACCATGGTGATGAGAGATGCATAATCCATCACGGGATCGAAAGGATCACGCCATGTTCCCCACCGTCCTCGCCTCCGTTCCGCTGGATCCGCGCGTCGCCGGCCGCCGCCGCACGGTCCTGGGACGTCTCGCCCATGCCCTTGCCGTCAGCCGCGAGCGGTCGCGGCTGAGCAGGCTTGACGATCGCATGCTGGCCGACATCGGCCGCTCTCGGGCCGAGGCCGCGCGCGAGGCGGAGCGCCCGGTCTGGGACGCGCCCATGCACTGGCGGCGCAACGACTGACTTCGACCGACTTCGCGCCGGTGGAACCGGCCGGCGCCCGGCCCGGCACCACCTCCCGGCTGACGGGTGTCCCCGCGCGCAACCCCCTCCCTCGGTTCGCGACCGCCCCGGCCCGGTCCCGCCTCCCTTCCTCCCGGGCCGCCGCGGGCACGGGGATGCCCGGAGCCCGGTTCCCCCGTGCCAAGGATCGGGGCGCGCGTCCCTCGCCTGCGGCACAAGGCGGCGGATGCCGGCACCGGGCCGCACAGGGGCCCGCAATCGGCGATCGGGACGCTGCCGGTTTCGCTTGAAATCCGCCCCGGTGGTCCCGATATTCCGGGCATCGGCGGTTCCCCGGCGGGGGGCGCCAGTCAGGGACCGGCAAGGGAGAGGAAGCCCATGGCAGACTATGAGACGATGCGTTCGCGCGCCGGCACGGCCGGTGCGGCTCGGATCGACGAGGGCCTGCGTGCCCACATGAACCGCGTCTACGGGCTCATGTCGCTGGCGATGCTGGTCACCGGCGGCGTCGCCTGGGCGGTCGGCACCAACGAGGCGATGCTGGCCGCGATCTTCGGCACGCCGCTGAAATGGGTGGTGATGTTCGCCCCCCTGATCGTCGTCTTCGCCTTCGGGGCGATGATCCACCGCATGTCGGCGGCGATGGCCCAGCTCGTCTTCTTCGCCTTCGGGGCGCTGATGGGGCTCTCGATCAGCTTCATCTTCGCGGTCTACACCGGCGTCTCGATCGCCCAGACCTTCCTTGTCACGGCGATCGCCTTCGCCGGCCTCAGCCTCTACGGTTACACGACCAGGCGCGACCTCTCGGGCCTGGGAACCTTCCTGATGATGGGGGTGATCGGGCTCATCGTCGCCTCGATCGTCAACATCTTCCTCGGCTCCCCCGCGATCATGTTCGCGATCTCGGTGCTCGGGGTCCTGATCTTCGCCGGGCTGACGGCCTTCGATACCCAGGCGATCAAGCAGGAGTATGTCCAGCACGCGGCCTCGGGCGATCGCGAGTGGCTCGAGAAGTCGGCGATCATGGGCGCCCTCCGGCTCTACCTCGACTTCCTGAACATGTTCATGTTCCTGCTCCAGTTCCTCGGCAACCGCGAGTAGGGGACGGCGGAACGGGACGAACCCGGGGCCGGCCGCAGGGCCGGCCCCGTCGTTTCCCCCGGCCGGCCCCGGGGCCGGCCCTGTCGTTTCGGGGCCGCCGCGCGGGATCGCCCCCCCGCGCCCCTCTCAGAGCGTGCGCGCCATCGCCACGGCGGGAAATGTGATGCCGGGGCGGAGCTCGACCTCGATCGGGCCGAGCGAGACGAAGCCCATGGCGGCATAGAACGGCACGGCCGTGCGCGTCGCCTGGGCGAGGAGGACGCGCATCCCCTCGCCGCGGGCATGGCCGAAGATGTGCTCGAGCAGGCGCCGGCCGATCCCCTCGCGGAGCCGGCGGTGGTCGGTGACGACGTGGCGGACATGCCCCGCGGGCCCCGCCGCGCCCGCACCTGGCCGCCCCGGCGTGCAGCCGCCCGCGCCCACCACGCGGCCCTCGCCGTCGGCGACGACGAAGTAGTGCCCCGAGGCGACGAGGGCGGGGTTGGCGCGGGCGATCAGCGGCACCGCCGTCACCATCACCGAGGGCGGGTAGTCGGCCTTGAGCAGCGCCGGATAGGTCTTTGCGAGCAGGGCGTCGATCGCGGCGAGGTCGGTGCGCCCGGCGCGCCGGACGGTCAGCGTCGGCGTGGCCATTCCCGGCCCCCGGAAGACCGAGGGCCGCGCGATCTGCGCGGCCCTCGGACGGCGGACGGGACGGGGCCCGTCACTTGATCTGGCCTTCCTTGTAGACGACGTGCTTGCGCACCACGGGGTCGTATTTCTTGATGCTGAACTTGTCGGTCATCGTCCGGGCGTTCTTCCGGGTGACGTAGAAGTGCCCGGTGTCCGCCGAGGAGTTGAGGCGGATCTTGATCGTCGTCGGCTTGGCCATGGTGGCGTCTCTCCTGCCGGGCGGCGCGGGCCCGGGCAAAATCCCCAGGGTTCGCCTTCTACCCGCGGCCGGGGCGGAGTCAAGGCGCGGGATCCGCGCCGCCCGCCCTCCGGCCCCGCCCCGCGCCCCGGTCGCGGTCCTGCCTCGCCTGCCGCCCCGCCGAGTGCCCGGCCCGCCGCGCCCCCCGCGGCCGCCGCCCGCCCCGCGGGCGGCCTTCCTCCGGGGGTCCCCCGCGGCCCGCGGGTGGCGAATGCGCCTTGCCTTTTCGCGGCGCCTGCGTATCGTGCCCGGCCATGACCACGGGCCGCGCCATCACCCTTCCGCGCCGGGGCTTCTGCCCCCGGCCCGCATGCGGCCTG
>JADLCV010000204.1 GCA_020846995.1 Paracoccaceae bacterium | reverse complement strand
CCGAGCCCGGTCGCGTAGAGCCCGGCGGCGAAGAAGAGCGCGTGCCCGAGGCTGAGGAGCCCGGTGTAGCCGAAGGCGAGGTTGTAGCCCATGGCGAAGACCGCGAGCACCATGACGCGCGCGAGGTTGGTGTGGTGGTAGGCGGGCAGGACGAACTGGAGCCCGAAGAGGACGCCCAGCACCCCGAGGTGCAGGGCAAGATCGCCGCGTCCGATCCCCCCCGCCGGCGGCGCCCTCCCCCTCACGCGCGGGCCCCGAAAAGGCCCTGCGGGCGGAAGACAAGGACGAGGGCGACGACGAGGGTGGCGACGATCTTGGCCAGCGTCGGCGAGATGAAGACCGAGATCACCCCGTCCGAAAGCCCGATCACCAGCGCCGCGACGAGCGTGCCGCGCAGGCTCCCGAGCCCGCCGATGATGACTACTGCGAACGAAAGGAGGAGGGGATCGTGCCCCATCAGGTAGTGGGCCTGCTGGATCGGCACGATCAGCACCGCCGCCACCGCCGCGAGCCCGGCTCCGAGCGCGAAGACCCCGGCATAGACGCGATCGACGTTGATGCCGAAGGCGCGGGCGATGTCGCGGTCGACCTGGGTCGCGCGCATGACGAGACCCGCCCGGCTCCGCGCCAGCATCAGCCAGACGAGGCCGAGGATCGCCGCCGCGGCGGCGACGACGAAGACCTTGTAGCCCGACCAGCCGAACCAGGGCAGCCGGATCGGCCAGGTGAAGGGCGCCGGCACCGGCCGCGCCTCGGGGCCGTAGAGCGACAGGGCCGCCTGCTGGAGGATGTAGAGCAGGCCGATCGTCGCGACGATCGTCGCCCCGGGGTCGTAGTCCAGCCGTTTCAGCACCAGCGTGTCGGCCGCCGCCGCGACCGCCCCCGCGACCAGCGGGCAGAGGACGAGGGCGGCGAGGAAGGCCGCCCAGGGCGGGCCCGGGACGTGGCTGGCCACGAACCAGGCGGTGACGGCGCCGAGCATGAAGAACTCGCCGTGGGCGACGTTGACGACGCGCATGACGCCGAAGACCAGCGCGAGGCCCACGGCCGTCAGCGCGAGCACCGCGGCCTGCACCGTGCCCTCCATCAGCGCGAGGAGGAGGAAGGGTCCGAAGTCCAAGGCGGGGCTCCCGGGCCCGGGGGGAAGGGAGGGTGCGGCCGGGCGGCCGCCCCTCCCGCTTTCCGGTCAGAACGCCATCGCGGTGTAGTCGACCGCGTCGGGATAGAGGCTGTCCTCGATCGCGGTCGCATGCACGCGGACGAGCTTGCCGCCCTCGACGCGCGAGATGTACTGGTGGCCGAAGACCTGGTGGGTGCGGCCGTTGAAGACCTTGTCGCCCTGCACATGCTCGCGCGAGAGCGGCATCGTCGTCATCGCCTCGACCGCCTCGACCAGGCGCTGGCGGTCGGCCGGGCCCTGGTAGCCGGCGGCGACCATGGCGTCGCGGATGACGAAGAGCGTCTCCCAGCAGCTGAACATGTGGGCGTAGGTCGAGACGTCGCGGGCATCGGCGACCGAGGCGCCGTTGGCGTCCACCCCCACCGCAGCGCGGTAGAAGTCCTCGTGCTCGGAGGCGTCGGCCTGGCGCATCCGGCAGTGGCCCTCCCAGAAATGCGTTCCCTCGAGGAACTCGAGCCCCGGGCTCGCGGTGTCGACGGCCTCGAGGCTGTCGATGAAGCCGAAGATCTGTGGCCGCCCGCCGCCGGCGTAGAACTCGCCGAGTTCCTTGACGAAGCTCAGGACCGCGGGCCCGACCATGACGTGGTAGAGGACCTCGGTCGCGGCCGGGATGCGCGGGAAGTAGCGGGTGAAGCTCGTCTCGGTCGGCGGGATGGGGACAAGCTCGAGGATCTCGCCGCCCTGGGCCTTGAGCGCGGCCGAGAAGTAGTCGCGGTGGTCGTGGCCGAAGGCGTAGTCGGGAAAGAGCATGGTGACCTTGCGGCCGAGGTTCTGGGTCACCCACGGCGCCATCGAGGAGACCTGGGCGCGCACGTCGGTGATGCCGGGCTGGAGCGTCCAGCGGTTGAGCGTGCCCGAGGCGACGTGGAAGCCCTCCGAGCAGACGAGGTAGGGGATCTTGAGCTCGCCCGCCCGCGGCGCCGAGCCGACGACGACATGGCTGAAGAGCGCCCCGAAGATGAGGTCGCAGCCGGCCTGGGTGGCGAGCTTCTCGACCACCTCGGCGCCGCGGCGGGGGTCGGTGCCGTCATCCTCGAAGATGACCTCGACCGGGCGGCCATTGATCCCGCCGGCCTCGTTCAGGACCTTCAGCGCCGCCTGGGTGGTGCGCTCGTACCAGCGGCCGTAGGCGGCGCCGATGCCGGTGCGGTGGAGCTGGAAGCCGAGGCGGATCGGTGCGGCGCTCTGGGCCGAGGCGAAGCGCGCCGGCGAGAGCGCCAGCGCGCCGCCCGCGGCAAGGCCGCCGAGCACGCTGCGCCGGGTGGGCTGGAAGGGCGTGGAGAGGGTCATGGTGCGTCTCCGCTGATGGAAGTGGCGCCTGCATCGCGGTCCGGCCGGCGGCGCCCTCGCCGGCAGGGTTTCTCGCTCTCGTCGGATGCGCGCACGGCCGCCCCCTAGCTGACCCGCGCGGTGGAGAGAAGCCAGAGCCCCATCACCGTGTAGCCGACCATGAGGGCCGTCAGCGGCAGATGCGCGACCCCCGGCACGCCGCCGCCCGCCCCGCCCCGGCGGGCGAGATGGAGGGCGAGGAGCACGGCGAGGAGATGGGCGGCAAGGATGGCCGCGAACTGGGACAGGAAGATCGCGCCCATCGCCCCGCGGTCGGCGAGGAAGCCGAGCGAGACATAGACCGCGGGCAGGCCGAGGAGCGCGTCGCCCCGCAAGAGGGGGTCGTTGAGGGCGGCGAGCGTGTACTGGCCGGCCGTGAGCAGGGTGACGAGGTAGTGGGCGGCGTGGTAGCCCGCGGCGATGGCAAGAAAGCTCAGCATCACCGGGCCGGTGGCAAAGCCGCCGCGGCGCCCGGCGAGGCGGCGGCCGACCGCGAGCGCACCGAGGATCGCCGCCGCCGTCGCCGCCCAGGCCGCCGCGAGGCCGAGCGTGTTGTCGAGGACGACCGCCGAGCGGCCGGTGAACTCGAGCGGGTTCTCGCCCACGAGCGCCATCCACCAGAATGTCCCCACGAGCCCGTCAAAGCTCAGGACGGCGAGCGCGAGGGTGACGAAGGCGATGCCCGAGGGCGCGAGCGGGGCCATGGCCAGCACCTGCGTGCCCGGCCAGCCCGCCATCAGCCGCGCCCGCCCGCCCCCGGTCTCGAGCCAGAAGGGCGCGACGCGGGCGACGAGGCCGAAGAAGACGGTCAGGAACTCGCCCTGCTCGACCCACTCCTCGCCCTCGAGGACGGCGGCAAGGAAGATCGCCGTCCAGTAGCCGAGCGCCGCCGTCGCGAGCACGGCGGGATCGTCGGGGGCGAGCGAGACGATCATGAACCAGGCAAAGCCGAAGAGGCCCGCGACCGCGGGCCAGTGGCCAAGGCGCGAAAGCCCCGCCGCCCGCGTCCGGCCGAGGAGCGCGCGGGCGATGCGCACCGGCGCGTGCCAGGGGTTGAGCGGCCGCCAGAGGTTGCCGAGGAGGAGCGAGGCGAGCGGCAGGCCGACCCAGACGCCGGTCCAGAAGATCAGCGTCATGAGGTTGTGCATGGGGTCGCGGACCCCGAGGAGGCCAGCGAGGCAGAGGCCGAGGAAGACGAGGAAGCTCGCGTAGCTCGTGAGATCGCGGGGCAGGAGGATCCGCCGCTCGATGAGGAGGCGGGCCTCGAGGCGCGGCAGGCGGCCGGCGGCGGCGCCCATGAGGGCGGTCACGCCGACCGTGATCGCCGCCCCGGCGATGTAGAGGTCGGTCGGCAGCGTCAGGATCACCGAGGGCGGCAGCGCGCAGGCGAAGGCCGCCCCCGGCAGGGCGAGAAGGATCCCTCCCCCCGCCGCCGCCCGCACCCGCCCGCCCGGCCGCAGCGATGTCGGGCCCGCGTCGTCGCCCGCCCCCGGAGGGGCGGGACGCATCCCTTCCCGCTCTGTTGCCCGTTCCCGCCTGCCCTTCCCCGGGCCCGCCGGCCCCGCGCCGGCCCCCGTGCCGGGGTGCCGGCCGGCCGGGCGGCGGGGACGGGCGACCGCCGCCCCTCCCGCCGCCGTCCCTGCCGACTTGCGCCCCGCCGCCATCAGCGCAGCCCGTCCTCGCCCTTCACCTGCCAGGCCTCGAGCCCGCCCATCCGGCTCTGGACCCGCCCGCCCCTCGCCATCGCCAGCACGAAGGCGATCTCGTTCCGCCGCGGGGCATCGGCGACGGCGACGGTGATGGCGTCGAAATGGCTGCGGACATAGGCCGCGTTGATGTGGCCGAGGGGGACGTCGAGGCTGGCCCCGAGGCCTGCGACCTTCATCGCCGAGGGGACGATGGCGCGGCTCTCGCCGAGGCGGGCGCGCATCGCGTAGCCGCCGGGGACGTGCCAGAGGGCGCCGTGCTCGCTCTCGCCGCCCTCGCCGACGAGCGTGCCCTTGCCGTAGCCGTCGATGCCCTCGCGCCCGCCGAGGGCCGCGATCAGCCGGTCGGTGAGCATGAGGCCGAGGGGCTTGAGGTCCTCCATCGCCGGCTGGAGGTCGGCCGTGTAGCCGCCCGCGAAGGGGTTGGCGCAAACCGCGACCACCGCCCCCCGCTGCCGCGGCAGGGGCGGCGGCGGCCCGCCCTCGTGGCGGATCTCCTCGAGGTGCAGGACGATCTTGCGGACCGCGAACTCAGGCATGAAGGCGCTCCGGGCTGGGCGGCAGGAGGCCCGCGGGGCCGAGGGTGGCGACTTCACCCTGAAGGAAAAGCGCGGCCGAGGCAATCAGCCCGCGGGCGGCCATGGCGGCGGCCGCGGCGCGGCCGCGGGCGAGCGCGCGGGCGCGCTCGGCGGGCAGGAGCGGCGGGACGGCGACCGTCACCGGGATCGCGCCGAGGTCGCTCTCGCACTGGAGCTCGACCGCCGGGCGGCGGCGGATGCCGGGATGGCCGGGCAGGGGGACGGCGTTGGCGATGAGCGTCGCGGCGGCGTCGGCCTCGGGCGCGCGGGCGGCCAGCACGGTGACGGCATCGGCGATGCCGAGCGAGAACGACCGCCCGCCCCAGCCCGAGGTGGCGATGCCGAGGACGCCGTCGCCATGGGCGAGCGCGATGCGGTCGGGCATGCCCGGGCGGGCGGCGATCGCCACGACAAGCCGCTCGCCCGGGGCGAGGTGAAGGGCGATGTCGCCGCCGTTGTTGGCATAGCCGCGGCGGAGGCCGGGCCCCGCCGCCGCCACCGCCGCCGCCAGCACCGCCTCGGCGACGGCGCCGGCGACGGCGGCCATCGGGGTCACGAAGACCGGCCGGTGGGGGGCGACCGCCTCCTCCATCCGCCGCGCCACGCTGCCCCGGAGCGGCCCGGGGTCGGGCCGGCGAAGGGCCGCGAGTTCGGCCACGAGGTCCCCGAGGATGGGGGCGAGGCGCACCGCCGCCGCCCGTTCGCCCGCCGCCACCGCGTCCGCCTTGCCCACGAGGCCGAGGACGATGTCGATCGGCCCGTGCTGGAGGTGCAGGCGGCCGTCGGCAAGGCGGGCGACGAGCGCCGGGGTCATCACGGGCGCTCCTCCCCGGGCCAGGGCGCGAGGCGGGCCGCGGTCGGGTATTCGCCCCCCGCGGCCATGACCTCCCCGAGGCTGCGGATCGCCCCCGCATGGCCGCCGAGCGCGAGGTAGTCCTCGCGCGCGAGCGTGAACTCGACCGGCGCCACCAGTGCCGGCGTCGGCACATGGCCGAAGGCCCCGGGCGGCAGGCGGGTGACATCGACCATGAAGGTGATGCCGCCGCCCGGCCAGACATGGGCCGCCGCTCCCCCGGCGGTCAGGCGCACCCGGCCGGCGTGGACGGCGCGCGTCAGCCGCACCGGGTTGCGGGTGACGCCCGCGCGGAGGCTGCCGCCGGCCCCGGCCATGAAGAGGACGGTGCAGAGTGCGGGCTCGCAGTTCTCGGCGATGAGTGCGACGGTCGCGGCGAGGGTCGCGGAGAGCGGCTGCGGCCGGGGGACGAGGGCATCGTCGAGCTCGAAGTACGCGGCGTGCTCGCCGGTCGTCGAGACCATGAGCAGCCGGAGCCCCGGCCGCGCCCCCTTGGCGGGGTTCCAGGGCCCGAGGATCGCGAGCGGATCGGCAAGGCTCGTGCCGCCCCAGCCGAGCCCCGGCTCGGCGACGCGGAAGTAGCGGCCGGGCGTCGAGCGGTGGCCGCGGATACGGATGCCGGTGTCGGGCCAGCCCAGGACCTTGCCGGCCTGATGCTCGCTGACGACGCCGGTGATGTGGTCGTCGACCACGACGACCTCGTCGGCCAGCCCCTGCCACTGGACGGCGAACATGCCGATCGTCGCCGACCCGCAGCCGACGCGCATCCGCGCCTCGCGCGTCCCGTCGACGACCGGGGCGGCCCCGGCCGCGACCCCGACGGTGGCGCCGCCGTCGATGGCGAGTTCCACCGTCTCGCGGTTGCAGAGCGCAAGCAGCGTCGCGCAGGTCACCCGCCCCTCGGCCTTGGAGCCGCCGGTGAGGTGGTGGACGCCGCCGAGCGCGAGCATCTGGCTGCCGTATTCGGCCGTGGTGACATGGCCGACCGCCTCCCCCCCCGCCCGTACCACGGCGCCCTCGGGGCCGAGGTGGCGGTCGGTGTCGATCTTCACCTTGACCCCGCAGTAGGAGAAGATCGCCTCGGTGACGACGGTGACGGTGTCGGCGCCCGCGGCCCCGGCTGCGACGATGAAGGGCGCGGGCTTGTAGTCGGGGTAGGTGGTGCCGGCCCCGATGCCGGTGACGAAGGCGTCGGCCGGCATGGCGAGCGAGCCGTCCCAGGCGGCGGCACCGAAGGGCACGACCCGGCCGCCCTGCGCGAGCGTGCGGCTGAGGATCGTCACCGGATCGGAGCGGACGATGCGCCCGCCCTCGTTGGCATAGCGGTCGCAGGCCCCGGTCTGGCCGGGGGCGATGTAGCACATGACCGGGCAGGCGTCGCAGCGGATCTTGCCCGCCCGCCGGTCGGGAGCCTCGGCCGGGGCGACCGGGCCGCCGTCGGTGCCGCCGTCGGCCGCCCGCGTCATCGCCGCCCCCCGGCGGCGAGGATCGCCGCGCGCAGCCGGTGGGGCAGGACCGGAACCTCGCCGATCTCGGCCCCGGTGGCGTCGGCGATGGCGTTGACGATCGCCGGCGCGGTCGGGATCAGCGCGTGCTCGCCCAGCCCCTTGGCCCCCATCGGCCCCTCGGGGTCGGGAATCTCGACGAGGATCGGCACCACCTCGGGCATGTCGCCCATGGTCGGGATGAGGTAGTCGTGCAGGTTCTCGGTCCGGCCCGGCAGGTATTCCTCCATCAGCGCGAACCCCAGCCCCTGGGCGATGCCGCCCTCGATCTGGCCGCGGGCGAGGGCGGGGTTGATGGCCCGGCCGACGTCGTGGGCGGCGGTGATGCGCAGGACGCGCACGGTGCCGAGGGCGGCATCGACCGCGACCTCGGCCATCTGGGCGCCCCAGCCGTAGACGGCATAGGGCGCGCCCTGGCCGTCGGCGTCGAGGGGGGCGGTCGGGGGGTCGTAGGTCTCGGTCGCCGAGAGCGCGTGGCCGAAGGCGTCGGCGGGCAGCGCGCCAAGCTCGAGCCGGCGGTGCCGCCCGCCCTCGGCGATGCCGACATGGCCCGCCCCGGGAACGAGCGTCGCCCCCTCGCCGGCGTTGGCCAGCCGCAGGATCGCCGCCCGGAGCGCCCGCGCCGCCGCGAGCGCCGCCCGCCCGGTGACGAAGGTCTGGCGCGAGGCCGAGGTCTTGCCGGCGTCGGGCGTGAGGTGGGTGTCGGGGCCGACGAGCCGGAGGGCCGCGAGCGGCACGCCGAGCCCGTCGGCGGCGATCTGGGCGATCACGGTGTCGGCGCCCTGGCCGATCTCGGTCGCGCCCTGGTGGAGGACGAAGGCGCCGTCCCGGCCAAGGCCGATGCGCACCGTCGAGGGGTTCGGGAGCGCGGTGTTGCCGCAGCCATACCAGCAGGCGGCGACGCCGACGCCGCGCCGAAGCCCGTCCCCCCCGGCCGGCGACCCCGCGTCGGCCGCCGCCGCCGCGGCCAGCGCCCGCTCCCAGTGGGGCTGGAGGGCGGCGAGGCAGGCGCCGATGCCGACCGCCCCCGGCACCTGCCCGCTCGCCGTGGCCTCGCCCCCGGCGAGCGCGTTCAGCCGCCTGAAGGCCAGCCGGTCGATCCCCGCGGCGCGGGCGAGGCGGTCGTAGAGCGCCTCGACGAGAAGCGCCGCCTGCGGCACGCCGAAGCCGCGGAAGGCGCCGGCGACGGGGTTGTGGGTGTGCACGGCCCGCGCCTGCGCCAGCACGGCGGGGGTGCGGTAGGGGCCGCTCGCGTGCACCGGCACGCGGTTCGCGACCGTCGGCCCCCAGCTGGCATAGGCGCCGGTGTCGAAGACGCCCTCGAAGTGAAGCCCGGTGACCCGCCCGCGGGCGTCGCAGCCGAGCCGCGCCGTCATCGTCGCGGGGTGGCGCTTGGTCGTCGCCTGCATCGATTCGGCGCGCGTGAAGGTCATCCGCGCCGGCCGGCCGAGCTTCAGGACGGCGAGCCCGAGGAGGGGCTGGAGGCTCAGGTCGAGCTTGGTGCCGAAGCCGCCGCCGACCGCCGAGGGGATGATGCGCACCCGCTCGGGCGCGAGCCCGAGGATGCGGGCGGTATCGCTGCGGTCCATCCCCGGGGCCTGGGTGGTGGCGCGGATGACGAGCGTCGGACCGTCCATCCAGGCGGCCCCCGCCTCGGGCTCGATCGGGGCGTGCTCGACGAAGGGCGTGCGCATGCTGCCGGCGACGACATGGGCGGCGGCGGCGAGCGCCGCCTCGGCATCGCCGCAGCGCACCCGCCCCTCGACCAGGAGGTTGCCGGGGCGGCCGGCATGGAGGGGCGCGGCCGCGGCGGCGAGGGCGGGATCGAGGAGGGGGTCGAGTTCGGTCCAACCGACCGGGAAGCCGTCGAGGAGCGTCGGGCTGCCGTCGTCCTCGAAGGCGACGAGCGCCACCGCCTCGCCCCGGTGGCGGACCTCGCGCGAGGCGAGCGCCGGCTGGTCGGCAAAGGCGGGGATGGCGCCGAAGCGGTTCTCGCCGGGGATGTCGGCGGCGGTCAGGACGGCCGCGACATTGCCCCGCGCCCGGGCCCAGCCCCCGAGGTCGCCGAGGACGAAGCGGGCGCGGGCATGGGGCGAGCGGACGGCCTTGAGGACGACGCCGCCGGGGCGCCAGAGGTCGGCCCCGTAGTGCGCGCGGCCCGCGACCTTGGCCGCGCCGTCCAGCCGCGGGACCGCCGCCCCGACCGCCGCCCCGGCCGCCGGGGCCGGGGCCGCAGGGGCGGCGGCGTCCGCGGCATCGCAGACCGCGGCGACGATCGGCCCGTAGCCGGTGCAGCGGCAGAGCACGCCGCCGAGCGCCTCCCGCACCGCGGCCGGGGCCGGCCGCGGCGCCCGCGCGAGCAGGGCCGCCGCCGCCATCAGCATCCCCGGCGTGCAGATGCCGCACTGGGCCGCACCATGGCGGAGGAAGGCCGCGCGCAGGGCCTCGAGCCCGGCCGTCTCGACCGTCGTCACCGCCCGCCCCTCGGCCCGCCCGACCGCGGTCAGGCAGGCGCAGACCGGCACCTCGTCGAGGAGCACCGTGCAGGCCCCGCAGTCGCCCGCGTCGCAGCCCGTCTTGGTCCCGACGAGGCCGAGATCCTCGCGCAGGGCCTCCGAGAGCCGCCGGGCCCGGTCCGGGCCTAGGGTCGCCGGGCGGCCGTTGACGAAAAGCGAGGGCGCCGGCGCCGGCCCGGTCATGGCCCGGCCCCGGCCCCGGCCCGGGCGAGCGCCGCGACGGCGCGCAGGACGAGTTCGCCCGCCGCCTCGGCCCGGTAGGCGGCGGAGGCGCGGACATCGTCGATGGGGGCGAGCGCGGCGGCGACGCGGGCGCGGTCGATGCGCGCGGCGGCCTCGCCCGGGCCGGCCCCGACGAGCGCCTCCTCGACCTCGGCGAGCCTGCGGGCGACGGGCGAGCAGGCGCCGACGGCAATCGCCGCGCGGGCAACCCGGCCCCCGGCGAAGGCGAGCCGCGCCGCCACGGTGACGATCGCGATCACCAGCTGGGCGCGGGCCCCGAGCTTGAGGAACGTCCCCCGGCCGTCGAGCGCCGCCGCGGGAAGATGGACGGCGAGGAGGATCTCGCCGCTCTCCAGCCGCGTCCGCCGCGGCCCGACGAGGAAGGCGGCGAGCGGCAGGCGGCGCGTGCCGACAGGGCCGACGAGCTCGACCTCGGCCGCGAGCGTGAGGAGCGGCGGCACCCCGTCCGCGGCCGGCGAGGCGTGGCAGAGGTTGCCCCCGATCGTGCCCGCGGTCTGGATCTGGCGGCCGCCGATCGCCGCCGCCGCCGCCCGGAGCCCGTCGCAGGCGGGGGGGAGGTCCGCGGACGCGACCGCGGACCAGGTCGTGCCGGCGCCGATGCAGAGGCCGCCGCCCGGCACCGTCGCGATGCCGCTGAGCCCCGGCACGCCGGCGAGGTCGATCACCGCGCCCGCCAGCCGCGGCGCCGCGGTGGCGGGGAAAAGGTCGGTGCCACCGGCCAGGAGGACGTGGGGGCCGCGGGCGGCAAGCGCGAGCGCCTCGCTCAGGCTGGCAGGCCGGGCATAGCCGCTCATCGCCGTTCCCGCTCGGTCCCCCCGGGGCCGCGGCAGGGCCGCGGAATCGTTTGTGCACAAATCACTCTGGGGCCGCGCCCGACCCCTGTCAACGCCGGCTTGCGCCGGGCGGGCGGGGCCGCTATCCCGCCCCTGCCATGCCCGAGGACGGCCCGCCCTACCGGCTCGACGACCAGATCGGCCACCTCCTGCGGCGCGTCAACCAGCGCCACCTCGCGATCTTCGCCGCCGCCATCCCCGAGGTGACGACGATGCAGTTCGCGGTGCTGGCGCGGCTGGCCGAGGCCGGGCCGATGTCGCAGAACCAGCTCGGCCGGGCCGCGGCCATGGATGCGGCGACCGTCAAGGGGGTGGTGGACCGGCTGCGGCGCCTCTCCTTCGTCGTGACCGCGCCCGACGCGGGCGACCGGCGGCGGCTCGTGGTCGCGCTCGGCCCGGCAGGGGCCGCGCTCTTCGCCGCCGCCCGCGCCCGTGCGCTTGCCGTCAGCGCCGCGACGCTCGCCCCGCTCGCGCCGGCCGAAAGGGCGGCGCTGATGGCACTCCTCGCGCGGCTCGCCTGAGGGCGGGGCGGCCGGCGCCGCCGGCCCCGTGCCCGCGCGCGGCCCCCCGCGTGCCCTCGCGGCCCCCCCGCGCCGGGCCCGGGGGGAAGCGGGGGTCCGGGACCCCCGCCCGCGCCCGCGCCTCAGGGGATGACGACGTCGAAGAGCGGCGCATACTGCTGGGAGCCGAAGACGTCGCTTTCCCCCGGCGTGCCCGAGGGCTGGAGGCGGCGGATCGTGAACTTGATCGCGCTCGCCGCGTCGATGACGTCGAAGTTGACGATCCGCGCCGGCGGGATGTCGTAGAGCGCGGCGACCGCGGCCCGGCTCAGCGCCCCGGAATCGCGCACCCGCTCGAAGTTCGCGCGGTCGCGGAAGATGACGTCGAAGGTGATGTTGTCGGGCCCGGCGTTCTTCGAGCGGATGGTCGAGGCGAGGTCGCGCAGGGTGTCGGCCATCAGGCGGGTTCCTTGGCTGGAGTGACGTCGATCGTCGTCATCACGGTGCGGAAGGGCTCGGTCGCGCTGCCGACGGGCAGGAGGTGGTTCAGCGTCCAGACATAGCCCGGCTCGCCGATCAGGATCTCGTCGGACATCAGCGCCGCGGTGCCGGCCGTGCCCTTCACCTGCGGCAGGCGGGCATAGAAGAGGTTGCGGGCGGCAAGGGCCGCCACCTCCTCGGCCACCCTCGGGTCGGGGGCGATGACCTCGACCACGAGGCCGAGCTCGTGGGCGGGGGCGTTGCGGCGCGGCTCGAGGTCGCGCATGACGCCGCGGTCGCCGTAGCGGTGGAAGAAGACGTCGTAGCGTGACGGCCCCGGCGGCCCGAAGCGCTCGGCGATCTTGCCCCGCGCCCAGGCGATGGCGTCGTCGATGAGCGAGATCGTGTAGGGATCGCGGATGCCGACCACGGCCAGCCGGCGCTGGCCGACGAGGCCCGAGCCCTCGACCTTGACCCGCACCTCGGCATCGGCCCGGAAGGCCGCCCCCGAGGCGCGGGTGGTGCGCGGCCCGGACTGCTCGTAGCGGCAGAGGGTCATGTCGACGACGCCGCCGGCGACGTATTCGTGGAAGGGGTCGGCGCGCTCGTACATCGAATGGCCGGCGATCGAGGCCGGGGTGCAGCGCTGGGCAGGGTGCATGGGGGTCAGCCACACGGCCTCGCCCTCGACCTCGCCCAGGATCGATTCCTTGGCCATGTAGGGCTCGGCACAGAACGAGGCGCATTCCATGAGCTTGCCGGTGTAGTAGGCGATAGCGGGGGAGAAGCCGTGGAGGAGGAGGGGGGCGGCGAAGAGCGCACAGTCGCTGCTGCGGCCGGCGATGACGACCTCGGCCCCGGCCCGGAGGGCGGCGACGATCGGCTCGGCGTTCATCACCGCCACCGCCCGCGAGGTGCGGGCAAGGGTCGCCGCATCGGCCGGCGCCCGCCCGTCGAGGCCCTCGATCCGCACCCCGGCGGCGCGCCGGCGCTCGAGCTCGGCGACCTCGATCTCGGCATAGATCGCCGCCAGGCGGAAGGGCGCCAGCCGGTGCTGGCGGGCGATGTCGCGGATCAGGCCCACGAACTGGTCGACGCCGCGGTCCGTGCCGGTGTCGGAGGCCGAGCCCACGATCATCGGCACGCCGAGCGCGCGGGCGGCGAGCAGCATCGCCTCGAGGTCGTGGCGCTGCCAGGCCTCGAGGCTGACATGGGTGTCGGCGCCGAGCGGCCGCGGGCCCATGTCGCAGCTTCCGGCGTCGGCGACGATGAAGTCGGGCCGCTCGCGGCAGCCGGCGGCGAAGCTCTCCTTCTCCATCGGGGTGAAGGCGAGGTGCCCCGTGGGGCAGAGGATCTTGATGCGTTTCATGGCGGGTCCTTCTTTCCTTCGGTCGGGGTTCGGCCCGTGGGCGCGATCGAGAAGCGCTGCCAGCCCGCGGAGCAGGGGTTGCCGGGGGCAAGGGTCAGGGTGCGGGCGCGGGTGTCCCAGACCGCGGCGCTGATCGTGGTCGAGATGTCGGCGCCGCCGTGGCGGCAGAAGCCCGCCCCGTCCGCGGCGTGGCGGGCGAGGACGGCGGCCGCGTCGGCCGCGGCGAAGCCTTCCCCCCAGGCCCCTGCGAGGGCAGCGAGCGCGGCGGCGCGGGCCTCCGAATGGCAGTTCGCGGCGCGGGTCGCGGGCGTGTCGAGGTTGAGGGCGGCGGTCGCGGGCAGGACGAAGTGGTTCGCCCGCGCCACCGCCCGGCCCGCCGCGGGAGCCTCGATCCCGACCTCGTGGCCGGGCCCGAGTTCGACCGCGGCCACCCGGCCCCCGGCATCGCCAAGGACGAGGATCCCGCCGCCGGCGTGCGGCAGGGCGCGGATCGCCTCCAGCGCCGCGGCCACGTCGCGGCAATGGACGAGAAGCCAGGTGAGCAGGAAGTAGCGGTGCATGCCGACCCCGTGGCGCCGCACCCGGCTGGCCGTGTCGGCGACCGCGAGGCCCGCGGAGTTCATCCCCGAGGAGAAGTTGCCGGGGCTGCCGAGCGAGCCCACGCAGAGAAAGCCGAGCCCGCCCCAGGCGGGATCCTCGTGATGGAAGACCTGCTGGAGGGCGACATGCTCGGCCCGGTAGTCGCGGTTCTTGGCGACGATCGCCCCCCCCGCCGGGCCGCCCGCGGCCAGCGCGGTACAGCCCTCGGCGAGGGTCGCGCCCTGGGCAAGGTCGGCGGCATGGGAGGCGTTGAGATAGGCGAAGAGGCGGTAGGGGGCGATGCCGAAGCCCGCGCCGATGCCCTCGATCTCGGCAAGGATGGCGGGGTAGTGACGCGCCGTCCAGGCCTCGAGCGCGCGGGTGTAGGCCTCCGTCGCCGGGGCCGTGACGGCGGCGGCGGGGTCCGAGAGGCGCAGGTCCACCGCCGCGGCGACGGCGCCGGCAAGGGCGGGGAAGGCCCGGGCCTGCGCCCGGCCGCGGGCGAAGGGATCGCCGGCAAGGCGGACGGGGGCAGCGGCGATCGCGGCGGCGAAGCGGGTCATGGCGGCGGCCCCTCGTGGAGATGGCAGGAGACCGAATGGCCGCCGCCGAGCGCGACCTCGGCCGGGGCGGTGTGCCGGCAGACCGCCATCACCTGCGGGCAGCGGGGGTGGAACGGGCAGCCCGGCGGCAGGCCCAGGGGCGAGGGCAGGTCGCCCTCGAGCCGGATGCGGGCGCGCCCGGGGCGCGCCGCGACCGCGGGCACGGCCGAGAGGAGTGCCCGCGTGTAGGGATGGGCGGGCGCCGAGACGAGCGCGCGCGTCGGCGCCCGTTCGACGATGCGGCCGAGATACATGACGGCGATCCGGTCGGCGACGTGGGCGACGACCGAGACGTCGTGCGAGATGAAGAGGTAGGTGAGGCCGAGGGCGGCCCGGAGGTCCTCGAGGAGGGCGATGATCTGGGCCTGGATCGAGACGTCGAGGGCCGACACCGGCTCGTCGCAGACGACGAACCGGGGCTCGACGACCAGCGCCCGGGCGATTCCGATGCGCTGGCGCTGGCCACCCGAGAACTGGTGGGGGTAGCGGTCGAGATGGGAGGCGTCGAGCCCCACCCGCCCGAGGATCGCCGCCACCCGCGCCCGGGCCTCGGCCGGGCCGAGCCCGAGGTGGATGCGCAGCCCGAGGCCGACGATCTCGGCCACCGTGCGGCGGGGGTTGAGCGAGGTGTAGGGGTCCTGGAAGATGATCTGCATCTGCCGACGCAGGGGCGTCATCGCCCGCTCGTCGAGCCCGACGATCTCGGTGCCGTCGAAGCTCACGCGCCCGCCACTCGGCTGCACGAGGTTCAGGATCGCCCGCCCGGTCGTGGTCTTGCCGCAACCCGACTCGCCGATCAGCCCGAGCGTCTCGCCCCGCCCGATGGTCAGGTCGACGCCGTTGACCGCCTGCACGACATTGCCCCGCGCCGGGGCGAGGAGCCGGCGCAGGCCCTGGCGCAGGTCGAAGATCTTGCGCAGGCCCTCGACGACGACCAGGGGCGGGGCGGCGGCCTCGTTCATGGCCGCAGACGCACGCAGCGCACGCGGTGGCCGCGGCCGAGGTCGGCGAGCGCGATGTCGGCCCGGCAGGGGGGCGCGGCCAGCGCGCAGCGCGACAGGAAGCGGCAGCGCCCCGGCCGGGCGTCGGCCGGCGTGAGCTGACCCGGGATCGGCTCGATCCGGCGGCCGGGATCGTCAAGGCGCGGGATTGAGCGCAGGAGGCCGCGGGTGTAGGGGTGGGCGGGCCGGTCGAGGATGTCGCGCACGGCCCCCGTCTCGACCACCTGGCCGGCGTAGAAGACCGCCACCCGCTCGCAGCGCTCGGCGACGACCCCGAGGTCGTGGCTGATCAGCACCACCGCCATGCCGAGCTCGCGGCGCATGTCGCCGATGAGGTCGAGGATCTGGGCCTGGACGGTGACGTCGAGCGCCGTCGTCGGCTCGTCGGCAACGAGGATCCGCGGCCGGCAGACAAGCGCGCAGGCGATCATGATCCGCTGCCGCATGCCGCCCGAGAACTGGTGGGGATAGTCCCCGAGCCGGCGCCCGGCATCGGGGAGGCCGACGAGGCCGAGGATCTCGACGACCCGCGCCCGCACCGCCCGCCGGCGCGCCGCCCGGCCGGTGGGCAGGTCGGCGGCATGGGCCTCGAGCGTCTCGGCCACCTGCTCGCCGACCGTCAGGGCCGGGTTGAGCGCCGTCAGCGCATCCTGCATCGTCATCGCGATCACCCGCCCCCGCAGGCCGCGCCGGGCCGCGGGCGCAAGCCCGAGGATGTCCTCGCCCTGCAGGAGGATGCGGCCGGCGACGACCCGCCCGGGGCGCCGCACCAGCCCCATGACCGAGAGGAAGGCCATCGACTTGCCCGAGCCGCTCTCGCCGACGACGCCGAGGCACTCGCCCGCCGCGACCTCGAGGTCGATGCCGTCGACGGCCCGGATCTCGCCCGCCGGGGTGGCGAAGAAGGTCTGCAGCCCCTCGATCGCCAGCAGCGCCGTCATCGCGCGAACCGCGGATCGAGGACGTCGCGCAGGCCCTGGCTCGCGACGTTGATGGCCAGCACGAGGGCGAGGATGGCGAGGCCGGGGAAGGTCGAGACCCACCAGGCGTTGAGCAGGAACTGGCGGCCGTCGGCGATCATCGAGCCCCAGGAGGCGGTCGGCGGCTGGACCCCGAGGCCGAGGAAGGAGAGCGAGGCCTCGATGATGATGACGTAGGCGACGCGGAAGGTCGCGACGACGATTACCGGCGACAGGATGTTGGGCAGGATCTCGCGCAGCATGATGTGGCGGCGCGAGGCGCCGAGGGCGCGGGCGGCCTCGACGAAGTCCTGCTCGCGGGCGGCGAGCGTCTCGGCCCGGACCACCCGGCAGGGCAGCACCCATTCCTTGTAGACGAGGGCCACCAGCATGTTGAGAAAGCCCGGCCCGAGCGCGGCCATGAGCCCGATGGCGAAGATCAGGTAGGGAAACCCGAGGAGGATGTCGACGAGGCGCGAGATGACGACGTCGACCCAGCCCCGCAGGTAACCCGCGAGCAGCCCCGCGAGCACCCCGACCGAGGTCGCGACCACGACCACGAGAAGCCCGATCAGCATCGACACCCGGGCGCCGTGGACGATGCGCGAGAGGAGGTCGCGGCCGAGGGCGTCGCAGCCGAGCGGAAAGGCCCACGAGCCGCCCTCGATCCAGGCCGGGGGCTGGAGGCGGCGCAGGAAGTCGGCGCGGTAGGGATCCTGGGGCGCGATCCAGGGGGCCAGCAGCGCCATCAGCGCGAAGAGGAGAACGACCGCGACCGCGGCCATCGTCGCCCCGTCGCGGCCGAGTTCGCGCAGGTGGCGGCGGGCGGGCGTCGTGGCGGCGGTCGCCGCGGCGAGGGGGCCCGCGCTCTCGCTCACAGCCGCACCTTGGGGTTCAGGACCGTGTAGAGGACGTCGGCGACGAAGTTCAGGAGCACGTAGGTGACGGCGTAGAAGAGGACGCAGGCTTGCACGACGGGATAGTTGCGGGCAAAGATCGCCTCGACCACGAGCCGGCCGAGGCCCGGCCAGGCGAAGATCGTCTCGACGATCATGTTGCCGCCGAGGAGCGAGCCGGTCTCGATCGCCGCGACCGTCACCGTCGGGATGAGCGCGTTCTTCAGCCCGTGGCGCACGAGGATGCGGCGGCGCGAGAGGCCCTTGGCCTCGGCGAAGGTCATGTAGTCCTGCGACAGGACCTCGAGCATCGCTGTCCGGGTGACGCGCATGAGGATCGCCGCCATGGCGAGGCCGAGCGTCACCGCCGGCAGGACGAGATGGCCGAGGGCGGCAAGAAAGCTTGCCGGCTGGAGGGCGATGAGGCTGTCGACGAGGAGGAGGCCGGTGACCGCCGGCACCTCGTGGGAGTAGCCGATGCGGCCGGCCACCGGCAGGAGGTGCAGGCGCACGGCAAAGAGCATGATGAGGAGGATGCCGAACCAGAAACCGGGCATCGACACGCCGAGCATGGCGCCGACGCTTGCCAGCCGGTCGAGGAGGCCGCCGCGGTGGACGGCGGCGATGATGCCGAGCGGGATCGCCACCGCCACCGCCACCACCATCGCCACCAGCGTGAGCTCGATCGTCGCCGGCAGCCGCTCGAGGATGAGGTCGGCGACCGGCCGGCGGTGGAAGAAGCTCTGCCCGAACTCGCCCCCGAGGGCATTGCCGACGAAGTGCAGGTAGCGGGCCACGAGCGGCCGGTCGAGGCCCATGTCGCGGCGCAGCAGTTCCTTCTGCTCCGCGCTCGCGAGGCTGTCGCCGAGCATGATCTCGACGGGATCGCCCGGCGTCGCCTCCATCATCAGGAAGACGATGAGCGAGATGCCGAACAGCACGAAACCGAGCTGGATCAGCCGTTCGAGAAGCTTGATCGGCGACATCGCCGCCCTTCCCCCTGCCCGCCGCTGCCGCTGCCGGTCCGGCGGCCGCGCGGGCCGGCCGGCCCGCGCGGCCCGTTCCGGCGCTCAGTCCACCCGCGCGTCGTGGATCTTGATGACCCCGCGCGGCGAGGGTCGCCAGCCGCTCAGGCGGGCCGAGACCCCGTAGATGTCCCGGGGCAGCCAGAGGAAGAGGAGGGGCGCCTCCTCGCGGACGATGGCCTGGGCGTCCTGATACATGCGCGAGCGCCTGGCGACGTCGGTCTCGCTTTCGGCGGCGGCGAGGAGCGCATCGACCTCGGCGTTCGAGTAGCGCGAGAAGTTGCCGCGCCCGCCCGTCCGCAGCACCGGGTCGAAGATCCCCACCGGGTCGAGTGCGCCGTCGCCCCACGAGCGGTACCGCATGTTGCGCCCGGCCGCGTTCTCCTCGCGCCAGGTCGCGTCCATGACGTTCAGCTCCCAAACCTGAACCGTGGTGCGGATGCCGTTCTGGGTCAGCATGGCGGCGACCGCCTCGGCGTTCTCGCGGTTGGCGGGATCGACGTCGAGGGTGACGTCGACGCCGTCCGGGAAGCCGGCCTCGCCGAGGAGGGCGCGCACCCGGTCGGGATCGTAGGACCACGGCGGCAGGTCGGCGTTGTAGCCGTAGGACTGCGGGCTGATGAGGCCGTTCAGCGGCACCGCGAGCCCGCCCAGCACGCGCTCGACGATCAGGTCGCGGTCGATCGCCATGTTGGCGGCCTGCCGCACGCGGACGTCGTTGAAGGGCGGCACGGCGTTGTTGAGGTCGACGAAGAAGCTGCGGGTGCCGTTGGTCGTCATCACCCGGGTGGCGGGGTTGGCCTCGACGACGGGGATGTCGGTCACGGGCAGGTTGTCGATGATGTCGACCTCGCCCGCGAGCAGGGCCGCGACGCGCGAGGCGCTCTCGGGGATGATGCGGAAGATCACCCGCTCGACCCCCGCCGGGCCGACCGGCGGCAAGTCGGGTGCGCCGCCGTAGTAATCGTCGAAACGCTCGAGGATGATCGCCTCGCCGCGCCGCCACTCGACCAGCCGGAAGGGCCCGGTGCCGTTGGTGTGGGTGGCCATGCCCTCGGTCCCGGTCGCCTCGACGAAGCGCTTCGAGACGATCTGCTGGAAGGGCAGGTAGGCGCGCAGGATCGGCCACGGCGCCGAGAGATGGAAGCGGACGGTGTGGGGATCGACGATCTCGGTGTCGGCCAGCGGGCCGAGGAGGCTTTTCCGGGGGCTGGTCTGGCCGCCCATGAAGCCTTCCTTGGTCAGCCGGTCGAAGGTGAACTTGACGTCCTCGGCCGTCATCTCGTCGCCGGAGTGGAACCTGACCCCTCGCCGCAGGCGGGCCTCGTAGGTCAGCGCGTCGATCTGGGTCCAGCCCTCGATCAGTTCGTCGACGACGGCCATGTCGTCGGTGCGGGCGACGAGGGCGTCGTGGATGTTGAGGATCACGCCCTCGGCGAAGCGGTTGCGGTGGTTGCCGGGATCGAGCGTCGGCACGTCGGCGGAATAGCCGATGCGCAGTTCCTGCGCCGCCGTGCCGGTCGCGGCGACGGCGCCGGCGGCGACCGCGAGCGCTGCCGCGGCCGGGACCAGAAGCCTGCCCAGAAGCATGTCCTTCCCCCCCTTTCATGGTTGCCCCCGCCGCACGGGCGTGCGGCGCGTGAGGGTCAGGCTGGGGCAATTCCGCCCGCTGGTCAACAATACTTTTCAGGATCGCGGATATTGCGTCCGACTGATAATCAATGACTATCAACCGTGATAGGGGTTTGCCGGGTCTTGACCCTCCTCATCCGCCCTCGGGCGGCGGCGTGCCGGCGATCAGGGCCTTGGCCTCCTCGACCACGACCCGCACGGCCTGCGTCAGGCCGGCGTCGGTGTAGGCGATGACGTAGTCGAGATCGCGCAGGGGAGTGGCGGTGTGGACGACGCGGAGCCGGCCGGCGGCGAGGTCGGCCGCGGCCGAGGCGAGCGGGATCAGCGCCACCCCGAGCCCCTCGACGGCGAGATGGGTGCGGGCGACGAGGCTCGAACAGCCGTGGTGGCGACGGGGCTCGGCCTCCTCGCTGCGGAACCAGTCCATGGCGAGCTGGAAGAGACGCGAGCCGCGGGTGTCGGTGATGACGGGGAATCCGGCCAGCTCGCGCGGGCTCAGGGGGTGCTGCGGCAGGCTCAGGCGCGGGCTCGCGAGCCAGCCCATGCGCGCCACCATGACCGTCTCGGAGCGGATGTTGGCGGCCGCCACCGGCCCCGCCATCAGCGCGAAGTCGAGCTCGCCCTGGCGCAGCTGGGCCGACATGTCCTCGCTGTTCGTGATCACGAACTCGGCCTCGATCAGGGGATACTGGCGCTCGAGGCGTCGCATCAGCGCCGGCAGCCAGGTCATCGCCGGCCGGCTGGTGATCGCAAAGCGCACCCGGCCGGCGAGCCGGCTGGCGTTGGCGACCCGGTTCTGGATCTCGGCGTGGAGGTCGAGGAAGCGCGCGGCATAGGGCACGAGGTCGCGCCCGCGCGGGGTGAGGTGGACGCGGCGGCCGCTGCGTTCGAAGAGGGCGACGCCGAGCAGCCGCTCGATCTCGCGCATCCGGGCCGAGACGACGGGCTGGGTCACCCGCAGGTGGCGGGCCGCGGCATGGAAGCTCCCGAGCCGCGCGGCCCAGAGAAAGGTCTCGATCTGGCGGACGTTCATGGCGCCCTCTCCCCGGGGGACGGCACCATCCTGCACCCTCCCCCCGCGCCCGTCCACCGGCCCCCCGCGGCCCCCGGGCCGCGCGATCACCGTCCGCGAGAGCCGCCCCCCGCTCTCCCGAAGGGCCCCGCGGCCGCAACGCGGACAGGCCGCCCGGGCGACCCGGTTCCCATCACTTGCTGAGGATCGCTGGTGGAGCAGAGGGGGATCGAACCCCTGACCTCGTCATTGCGAACGACGCGCTCTCCCGACTGAGCTACTGCCCCACGGGGGTCGGATGTG
>JADLCV010000203.1 GCA_020846995.1 Paracoccaceae bacterium | reverse complement strand
TCGGCCGGCTTCACAGCGCGGCCGAGGGGCGGGCGGCCTTCGCGCTGGCGCGAGGCCTCTTTCCGCGGACGAGCCTCGATCTCATCTATGCCCGCCAGCGCCAGACCCCCGCCGCCTGGCGCGAGGACCTGGGTGAGGCCCTCGCGCTCGAGCCCGACCACCTCTCCCTTTACCAGCTCACGATCGAGGAGGGCACGCCCTTTGCCGTCCGGGCCCGGGCCGGACGCCTCCCCGGCCTTCCCGACGAGGATCGGGCGGTGGCGCTTTACGACCTGACCCAGGAGCTCTGCGAGGCGGCGGGGCGTCCGGCCTACGAGGTTTCCAATCACGCCCGTCCCGGCGGCGAGTGCCGCCACAACCTGATCTACTGGCGCTCGGGCGATTTCGCCGGCATCGGCCCCGGTGCCCACGGGCGGCTGACGCTCGCGGGCTGCCGCCTCGCGACCGAGGCGCACCGCAACCCGCGCGCCTGGCTCGAGGCCGTCGAGGCGCAGGGCAGCGGCGAGAGCCGCCGGGCCGCGCTCACCCTCGCCGAGGTCGGCGAGGAATACGCGCTGATGGGTCTTCGCCTGCCCGAGGGTATCGCCCTCGACCGCCTCGCCGCGGCCGGCATCGTCCCCGACCCCGCCCGTCGCGGTGTCCTCGCGGATCTCGGCCTCATCGACATCGCGGCCGGGCGGCTGCGGGTGACGCGGAGCGGCCGCCTGGTCCTCGACCGCATCCTCGGCGAGCTTCTCGCCCGCTGATCACTCCCCCTCGCCCACCCCGTTCAGGGCCCGGCAGAGCGCGTCGAGCGCGGCGAGCGAGGGGTAGCGGATGGTGAGCCGGCCGCTGCCGTCCCCGGCCCGGTGGTCGATGGTGACCGCCATGCCGAGATGGGCGGCGAGGTCCTGCTCGAGCGCGACCGTGTCGGCATCCTTCGCGGCCTGGCCCGGGCGCGGGCGCGGCCCCCCCGGGCCACGGGCCAGAGCCTCGACCTGCCGCACCGACATCCCGCCCGCGATCACCCTGCGCGCCGCCGTCGCCGGATCGGGCAGGGTGACCAGGGCGCGGGCATGACCGGCGCTGAGGCGTGCCTGGCGGACATGCTCGATCACCTCCTCGGGCAGCGAAAGGAGGCGGAGGAGGTTCGCAATATGGCTCCGGCTCTTGCCCAGAGCCTCGGCCAGCCGCTCCTGGGTGTGGCCGAAGCGATCCATGAGCTGTCGGTAGGCGGCAGCCTCCTCGATGGGGTTGAGGTCTGCGCGCTGGATGTTCTCGACGATCGCGATCTCGATCGCCTCGGAATCCGAGAGGTCGCGGACGATCACCGGGAGTTCGTGAACCCGCGCGAGCTGCGCCGCCCGCCAGCGCCGCTCGCCGGCGACGATCTCGAACTGTCCGGAGGCGGGCGGCAACTCGCGCACGATCAGCGGCTGAAGGACGCCGCGCTCGCGGATCGAGGCGGCAAGCTCCTCCAGCGCCTCCTGCGGGAAGGCCCGGCGCGGCTGCTGGGGATTGGGGCGGATGCGGTCGATCGCGACCCGCATCGGCGCCGAGCGGGCCGGGGGCTCGTCCTCGCCGGCCGCGCCCATGACATCGGCCATCAGGGCCGAAAGGCCGCGGCCGAGCCGGTTGCGTTCCGGGCGAGGGTCGCTCATGCGCCGGCCTCCACCGTCGCCGCGCCGTGGCGAGCGAGCATCTCGCGGGCGAGCGTGCGATACGCCTGGCTGCCGCGCGAGCCCGAATCGTAGGCAAGCGCCGGCATGGCGAAGGAGGGCGCCTCGCTCAGCCGCACGTTGCGGGGAACGACGGTCCGGTAGACGAGATCGCCGAGCGTCGCGCGGGCATCGTCCTCGACCTGCTGGGCGAGGTTGTTGCGGGCGTCGTGCATGGTCAGCAGCACGCCCTCGATCCGCAGCGCCGGATTGGCCGTCTCGCGCACCTGCCGGACCGTCAGCATGAGCTGCGAGAGACCCTCGAGCGCGAAGAATTCGGCCTGCAACGGAACGATCACGGCGTCGGCCGCGACCATGGCGTTGACGGTGAGAAGGCCGAGCGAGGGCGGGCAGTCGATCAGGACGTGGTGGTAGCGGCCGAGGCCCGCCTCCGGCGCCCGGAGGGCGTGGCGGAGAAGGAACGAGCGCCGTTCGCTCCCCACCAGCCGGACGTCGACGGCGGCGAGGTCGGTCGTCGCCGGGCAGAGCGCGACCCCGGGGGTGGCGGTGGCCATCGCCACCTCGGCGACCGGCGTCCCGTCAAGGAGGAGATCGCAGGTCGTGACCCGCCTCCGGGCGCGTTCGACCCCGAGGCCGGTCGAGGCGTTGCCCTGGGGGTCGATGTCCACGACCAGCACCTGCCGGCCCAGTTCGGCGAGGGCGGCGGCAAGGTTGATCGCCGTCGTCGTCTTGCCGACGCCGCCCTTCTGGTTCGCCACGGCGAGGATTCGCGGTCCGGATGAGGCCTCAACCACGGGCAAGCCCTCGCATCTCGAGGATCACGGCGTCCGGATCGGTCCGGCTGGTATGTTTGTGGACCTCGAGCGGGCAGGACGCAAGGGCATCGGCAAGCTCCCGCCCATGTGCCGCGCCCTTGGGGAAGAGCGCGACCCCCCCCGGGGCAAGATGCCGGCGGGCGAGCGGAAGGAGGCCGCGGAGGGGTGCCACCGCCCGCGCCGAGACGACATCGGCACCGAGCGGGGGGACGGTCTCGGCCCGGGCCGCATGAAGGCCGGCTGCAACCCCCCCCGTGCGCAGGGCGGTGGCGAGGAAGGCGGCCTTGCGGCCGTCGCCCTCGACCAGCGTCACCTGGAGGTCGGGGCGCGATTCGGCCGCGAGAATGGCGACCACGAGCCCGGGGAAACCCGCCCCGCTGCCGAGATCGGCCCAGAGCCGCGCCGGCGCCGGGGCGAGGGCGAGGAGTTGCGCCGAATCGGCGACATGGCGCCACCAGACCTCGGCCAGCGTGCCGCGGGCGACGAGGTTGATGGTTCCGTTCCAGTGACGGAG
>JADLCV010000202.1 GCA_020846995.1 Paracoccaceae bacterium | reverse complement strand
CCGTCGGGGCGCAGGGTGCGGATCGTCAGCGGCAGGCCGGCGATGCCCTGCCCGGCGGGGTCGCGGGCCAGCGCGGTAACGTTCACGACCTCGCCGGCGCGGTAGGCGCCGCGATCGGTGGTGGCGAAGACGTCGACCGCGGGCGCCGCCGGCCGGCCGGCGACGCCGCGGTCGGAGAGGTCGAACTCGGGATCGGTGAGGGGCAGGAAGGCAAGGTCGTCCCCGTCCTCGGCCAGGACCAGCGCCGGCGCCGCCGCCCCGGTGCCGCGGGCCAGCCCGGGGGCGAAGCGGGCGTAACCCTCGGCGTCGGTCACGACCTCGCCGAGGACGCGGTTGGAGCGGGCGAGGAGCGTGACCCGCACCCCCTCGCGGGCCCTGGCGGTGCCGAGGCTGCGGACGATCACGTGCAGCCCGTCGGCACCCGAGAGCGTCGTCATGCCGAGGTCGGAGACCACGAACCACTGGTGCGCGGGCGGGTTCTCCCAGGCCTCGGTGTCGGGGACGGCGGCGCGCAGGACGTAGACCCCGGCCGCGAGCCCGCCCGCGACCTCGTCGAGCGGCAGGCGCGTGGTCATGTCGCGGTTGACCTCCATCGCCACCTCGGCGCTGCCGCGCCAGACGACCTCGGCGATGCCGGCGGCGAACTCCTCGTCCTCGAACTCCTGGAGCGGCCGGCCGAAGAAGCGGTCGATGACCGAGCGGACGAGGTTGCGGTCGTCGACCCGCATCAGGCGCAGGTCGAGGCGGGCGGTGTTGACGGTCTCGACCGGGATCGCGACCGCGCCCCCCCGCGGCAGCACGTAGGCCCGCCCGGCGATGCGCACGGCGGGCGTCCGGTCGCGGACATAGGCCTCGATCGTCACCGACTTGCCGAGCCGCTCGCCCTCGGCCGAGGGCAGGCCGGCGCGGAAGGTCAGGGCATAGGTCTGCCCGTGCTCGAGCCCGGTGACGCAGAGCTGGCGGAACTCGGCCTCGACCGCGAGCCCGGCGGCCTCGCTGCGCAGGAACTGGGCATAGTCGACGCCGCTCTCGGCGAGGTTCTCCGAGAAGACGGCGCAGATCCGCGGCCGGGCGAGGTCGCTCTCGACCTGGTGCTCGAGGATGCGGAAGCCGTGCTTCTCCTCGAGTTCGGCGAGGAGATCGGCGGTGGCGCCGTCGGGCGCGATGTCCTGGGCCAGCCGCACCGCCCGAAGGGCCTCGCGGCCGCGGCCGAACTCCTCGAGCGGCCGGGCCATCGCCTTCAGTGCCGCCGCCCGCCGGCCGGCGGGCGCCGCGCGCAGGTAGGCGTTGGTCGCCGCCTGCAGGGCGCGGGCGCGAAGCTGGTCGCGGGCGTTGGTGTTCCGCTCGTCGATCGCCGCCAGCGTCTCGGCATAGAGAAGCCAGTCGGCGGCCGCGTCGGTAAGGTTGATGCGGGCGCCGATGAAGTGCGCCGCCGCCCTGAGGTCGCCCTGCTCGCGCGCCCGCGCCTCGGCGGCGCGGAAGTCCTCGGCCGTCCACTCGTCGCTGACGTGGAGGGCGGCCATGCCCTCGGCCTGGCTGCGGGCGCGCTCGAAATCGTAGTCCGAAAGGAAGGTGAGCTCGGCCCGCCGGGTCGCGGCCCGCGTCAGGACCGCGGGATCGGTCGCGAAGACGCGCCCCGACACCGCCCCCGCGAAGGGCCGCGGATCGCCCGCCGCCGCCTTCGGGAAACAGGCGCTCGAGCGGGTGTTGTAGGTGTAGGCGAGGCAGGCGGCATCGGCGAGGCAGGCGCGCTCGCAGGCCTCGAGGCTCGTGTCGAAGATCGACCGGAGGTCGTTGCCGTAGAAGTCGATGTCGGAGGTCCGCGCGAGCCGCCGCGCGGGCACGGGCGAGTCCTCGGCCGCGACCGGCGCGGGGGAAAGGCCCGCGGCGAGGGTCGCGGCGAGGCCGAGCGTGAGGGCGAGGGCAGACCGGACCGACATGGGAGGACTCCGCAGCCGCTTCGCGACCGATGCTGCCACGGGCCGCCGGGCGGTGGCAAGGGATCCCGCCCCCCGGGCCCCCCGCCGCCGGCGCATCCGCCCGCCAGCGCCGTTCCGCCGGGGGACGCGGGCCCGTGCCACCCGGACGCCCTCGCCTCCCCACCCGGCGGGGCCGAGGGGAACCGGCCGGAAGCGGGCCGGGAACACCCCCCGGGGACCCCGCGCGCCCGCCGCGGGAAGGGGCGCGAGGCGGCCACCCGGGAACCGGAAAGCCTTTCCCCCTGCCCCGGCCGCCATCGTTAAGCGGGGATTCACGGCGTTCGGCCATCGTCGCCGCCGGAACGGGGCCGGGCGGGCATGGGCGAGGCGACGACCACGATCACCGAGAGGCTCGCGCGCGAGCGCCGGCTGAGGCTCGCGGCCGAGCGGCTGCTCGAGCAGAAGAGCCGCGAGCTCTTCGCCGCCAACCAGCAGCTCGCCATCCACGCCCGCGCCCTCTCGGTCCAGATCGTCGAGCAGCGCCAGGTCGTGGCCTCAGCCCTCTCCGAGGCCGAGGCGCTCAAGGGCCAGAACAGCCGCGTCCTGTCGGAACTCGAAAAGGCCCATGCCGCCGCCGTGATGGCCGAGCGGCGGCTGCTCGATTCGCTCGACACGATCCAGGACGGGTTCGCGATCTTCGATGCCGAGGGCCGGCTCGTGACCGCCAACGGCGCCTTCCTCGCTCTCTTCGCCGGCACCGGCGAGGTCGCCCCGGGCATCGCCTACCCGCGCCTCCTCGCCATTGCGGCCGAACGCGGCATCGTCGAGCTCGAGGGGGCCGCCGCCCCCGACTGGGTCGGGGCCATGGCCGCCCGCTGGGACGAGGAGCCGATCCCCGCCCGCGTCCTCCGCCTTGCCGCCGGCCGCTTCCTGCGCCTCATCGACCGTCGCGGGCGCGGCGGCGACACCGTCAGCATGGCCCTAGACATCACCGAGACGATCGCCCGCGAGCGCGAGCTTGACGAGGCCCGGGCCCGCGCCGAGGCCGCGAGCCGGGCCAAGTCGGCCTTCCTCGCCAACATGAGCCACGAGATCCGGACGCCCATGAACGGCGTCGTCGGCATGGCCGAGCTTCTCTGCGACGGCAGCCTGAGCGAGGAGCAGCGTCTCTATGCCGAAACCATCCGCTCCTCGGGCGAGGCGCTCCTGCACATCATCAACGACATCCTCGACTACTCCAAGATCGAGGCCGAGCGGCTCGTCCTCCACCCCGAGCCGGTCGATCTCGAGCGTCTGGTGCACGAGATCGCCGTGCTCCTGATGCCGCGGGCGACGGCGAGGGGCATCGACCTGACGATCGACTACGACATGTTCCTGCCCACCCGCTTCGTGGCCGATCCCGGCCGCCTCCGCCAGGTGCTCGTCAACCTCGCCGGCAACGCCGTCAAGTTCACCGAGGCCGGCCACGTCCTTCTCCGCGTCGTCGGCTTCGATACCGGCGCCGGGGGCTGGCAGCTGCACGTCACGGTCGAGGACACGGGCATCGGCATCGCGCCCGAGCACCTCGACCACATCTTCGGCGAGTTCAACCAGGTCGAGGCCGAGGCCAACCGCAAGTACGAGGGCACCGGCCTCGGCCTTGCCATCACCCGCCAGCTCGTCACCCTGATGGGAGGCGAGATCTGGGTCGAGAGCGTGCCCGGCGAGGGCTCGTGCTTCGGCTTCCGCCTGACCCTGCCCGCGGCCGAGCCCGCGGGCGAGATCGCGCCCGCGCCGGCAGGGTTCCGGCGGGCGCTCGTCGTCGACGACCAGCTCGTCAACCGCACCATCCTCGAGCGCCAGCTTTCCGCCTACGGCCTCGAGGTGACGCTCTGCCGCTCGGGCGCCGAGGCGCTCCGCGCCCTCGACGCCGGCGCCCCTCCCGACGTCGTGCTGACCGACCACGCCATGCCCGAGATGGACGGGATCGAGCTCGCCGCGGCGCTCAGGGCCCGGGGCGTCACGGCCCCGGTCCTGCTCGTCTCGTCGAACCCCGCCGCGGTCCCCGGCGAGGCCGCGCGCAACCTCCTCGCGGCCGTCCTCCAGAAGCCGCTCCTGCGCCGCGACCTCTACCGCCGGCTCGCCGCGCTCGCCCCCGAGCCGCCGCCCGCGCCGGCGCCAGTCGAGAGCGCCCTGCGGCGGGCGATGCGCGTGCTTGCCGCCGAGGACAACCGCACCAACCAGCTCGTCTTCCAGAAGATGGTCAAGGATCTCGACATCGAGCTCGCCTTCGCCAGCAACGGCCGCGAGGCCGTCGATCTCGTCGACCGCTTCCACCCGGACATGATCTTCATGGACATCTCGATGCCCGAGATGGACGGCCGCGAGGCGACGCGGACGATCCGCGCCGCCGAGGCCGCGCGGGGGGCGGGCCGGGTGCCGATCGTCGCCCTCACCGCCCACGCCATGGAGGGCGACCGCGAGGCGATCCTCGCCGCCGGCCTCGACCACTACCTAACCAAGCCCCTGCGCAAGACCGCGATCGTCGAGCGCATCCTCGCCCTGCGCCCCGCCGGCACCCGCCCGCCGCAGGCCGCGGGCCCGGCATGACCGGTCCGCCGCCCGGGGCCGCGAGACCTCCACCCGCGGCCGGCGCCGGCGCGGCGGGACCGTGCCGCCTCCCGTGCCGCGCGGGACCGCACCCGCAAGCGCCCGGCGTTACGGGGGGGTCGCCCGTGCCGGGCGAGACCGCGCCGGGAAGCGCCCGGCGGCCGCGGGGGGCCGCCGGCATGGCCGGACGGGCGCGCCCGCCCGCTGGCCGGAGGCCCCCCCCGGGGGGGCGCGCAATGACGGCCGCGACCCGGCCCCCGCCCTTCGCGTGCCGCCGGCCCGACCGGCCCGCCGTGCCCGGCCCGCCGTGCCTGTCCCGCCGTCCCCGCGCCGCCGTGCCGTCGGGAGGCGACCGCGCCGGGGCGAGAGCCGGGGCGCGGGCGGCGGGCGGAGCCCCTCGTCCCAAAGGGCCTTGGCCGGCCCGGGGGGAGGGCGGCGTGACGGGGGGCCGCTTCTGCCGCCCGGGGGGACCGCCTCTTCGCGGAAGGCCGGCCGGGGATCACGGCCAGCCGCTTCCGCCGCCGGGGGAACCGCCTCTGACCCCTCCCCCCCGGGGAACGGGGCGGGCGCGGCGGCGCGGCCGCGGGCGGGGGCGCGCGCTGCCGTTGCCTCGGGGTCCGGATCGGCCTACCAAGGGCGCGGCGCAGGCGATGGGGTGACCATGCTCACGATCTACAACATCCTGATGCTTCTTCTCGATGTCGCCTGGTTCATCGTCATCGTTCACGTGATCATGAGCTGGCTCATCAACTTCCAGGTCCTGAACCGCCGCCAGCCGCTTGTCGCCCAGCTCTGGGAGGGGCTGAACCGCCTGCTCGAGCCCCTCTATGCCCGCGTCCGCCGCCTGCTGCCGCCGGCCGGCGGGCTCGACCTCGCCCCCCTCGTCGTCCTCATCGGGCTTCTCGTCGCGCGCACGGTGCTGCAGACGAACGCGGGCGCCTTCTATTGACGGGGCCGGCCCTGCCCGCAGCCCGCGCCCTTCTCGCCGGGGTCTGGGGCTACCACGACTTCCGCCCCGGCCAGGAAGAGGTCGTGGCGGCGGTCGCTGCCGGCCGCGACACCCTTGCCATCCTTCCCACCGGGGCCGGCAAGTCGCTCTGCTTCCAGCTTCCCGCGCTCCTGCGGCCGGGGGTGACGGTGGTCGTCTCGCCCCTCATCGCGCTCATGCGCGACCAGGTGCGGGCGCTCCGCGCCGCCGGGGTCGAGGCGCGGGCGCTGACCTCGGCCACCACCGCCGAGGAGGCGGCGGCGATCCGGGCCGAACTCGGGCGGGGGACGCTCAAGCTCCTCTACCTCGCCCCCGAGCGGCTCGCGGGGGCGGGCACGGCGGCCTTCCTGCGCCGCATCGGCACGACCCTCCTGGCCGTCGACGAGGCCCATTGCGTCAGCCAGTGGGGCCACGACTTCCGCCCCGACTACCTCGCGATCGGCCCGCTCCGGGCCGAACTCGGCACCCCGCTCGCCGCCTTCACGGCGACCGCCGACGCCGAGACGCGGGCCGAGATCGTCGCCCGCCTTTTCGGCGGCCGCCCGTCTCTGACCTTCGTCCAGGGCTTCGACCGGCCGAACCTCCGCCTCGCCTTCGCCGCCAAGGACAACCCCCGCCGCCAGGTCCTCGCCTTCGCCGCCGCCCGGCGCGGCCAGGCCGGCATCGTCTATGCCGCGACGCGGGCGCGGGCCGAGACGATCGCCGCCGCCCTCGCCGCCGAGGGCCACGCCGCCACCGCCTACCACGCCGGGCTCGACGCCCCCACGCGCGCCGCGGCCGAGGCCCGCTTCCAGCAGGAGGACGGGCTCATCGTCGTTGCCACCGTCGCCTTCGGCATGGGCATCGACAAGCCCGACGTCCGTTGGGTCCTCCAGGCCGACCTGCCGAAGTCGGTCGAGGCCTACTGGCAGGAGGTGGGCCGGGCCGGCCGCGACGGGGCGCCGGCCGACACGCTCACCCTCTGGGGGGCCGACGACATCCACCTGCGCCGGGCCCAGATCGACGAGGGCGCGGCCCCGGCCGAACGCAAGGCGGCCGACCACGCGCGGCTGAACGGCCTTCTCGGCATCGCCGAGGCGCTCGGCTGCCGGCGCCAGGCGCTGCTCGCCTGGTTCGGCGAGGCGGCCGCGCCCTGCGGCAACTGCGATGCCTGCCTCGCCCCGCCGCGGGCGGTCGACGCGACGCTCGCCGTCCGCCAGGCCCTGTCGGCGGTCGCCCGCACCGGCGAGTGGTTCGGCGCCGGCCATCTCATCGACATCCTGACCGGCACCGCGACCGAGAAGGTGCGGGCCCGCGGCCACGACCGGCTGCCGACCTTCGCCGCCGGGCGGGCGCTGTCGCGCGACCGCTGGCAGGCGGTCTTCCGCCAGATGCTCGGCCGCGACCTCCTGCGCCCCGATCCCGAACGCCACGGGGCCCTGCGCATGACGGGGGCGGCGCGGCCGGTCCTGCGCGGCGAGGTGCCGGTGATGCTGCGCGACGACCCCCCGCCCGGGGCCCCGCGCGCCGCCCCCCGGGCCGCCGTCGCCGAGCCCGACGAGGGGCTCTTTGCCGCCCTCCGCGGCCTGCGCCGGGAGCTTGCCGAGGCCCAGGGCGTGCCGGCCTACATCGTCTTTCCCGACCGCACGCTGATCGAGATGGCCGAGCGTCGCCCGGCGACGCTCGATGCGCTCGCCGCCGTCTCCGGGGTCGGGGCGCGCAAGCTCGAGAGCTACGGCGCGGCCTTCCTCGCCGTCATCACCGGCGCCCCCTCCGCCCCCGCCCATCCCGCCCGCCGCCGCCTCGCCGGCGGGCCCGCGGGGGCCCTGCACGACGCCCTCGCCGCGGCCGCGACGGCGCTCGTCCGCGGGCCCGAGGGCCGCGACAAGCCGCTCACCCTCGGCCAGGCGGAACTCGCCCGGCTGGCCACGGCCCGGCCCGCCGACGCCGCGGCCCTCGCCCGCCTGATCGGCCCGGCCCGCGCCGCCCGCTTCGGCGCGGCCTTCCTCGCCATCCTCGCCCCGGCCGCGGAGGACGCGGAGGGCGGCGACGCCTGAGGACCCCGGCGGGCGCGGCCGGCGGGGCGGAGGCCCCGGGGGCGGCAGGGCGGGCGGTGGCGGCCGCGGGCGGCGGGGCGGAGGCCGCGGGAGCGGCAGGGCGGGCGGTGGCGGCCGCGGGCGGCAGGGCGGGCGGTGGCGCCCCGGGGCGGCAGGGCGGGCGCAACGCCGGCGCCTTTCCCGCGCGGGCCCTTGACCGGGGGTGACGGCGCACATGCGGGCCGGGCCGGGCGCCGTCCCCCGGCGCGGGGCTTTGACAGTCGGCCCGCGGCGGCATAGTGGCCGGCGCGGCCGGGCCGGGCCGGACGGGGCGGAGAAGGGCAGGGGCGGGGCGGTGGCGGGCGGGGCGGAGCGGCGGCGGCGCTGGGGCTGGTATCTCTTCGACTGGGCCAACCAGCCCTACCACACGCTGCTTCTGACCTTCGTCTTCGCCCCCTACTTCGCCACCGCCGTCGCCCCCGACCCGGTCACCGGGCAGGCGCAATGGGGCACGATGCTCGCCCTCGCCGGGGCGGCAATCGCGCTCCTCGCCCCGGTGCTCGGCGCCGTGGCCGACGCCGGCGGGTCGCGGCGGCCGTGGCTCGTCGCCTTTTCGGTCCTCTACATGGCCGGGGCGGGGGCGCTCTGGTGGGCGGCCCCGGGGCTTTCCCCGACCGCGGTCCCGGCCGTCCTTCTCGCCTTCGCCGTCGGCATGGTCGGGCTCGACTGCGGCATCGTCTTCACCAACGCCTACCTGCCCGAGATCGCCCGCGGCCGCGCCATCGGGCAGGTCTCGGGCACGGGCTGGGCGGTCGGCTACGCGGGCGGGGTGGTCGCGCTCGCGCTCGTGCTCGCGCTTTTCGCCGAGGACGCCTCCGGGCGCACGCTTCTCGGCACCGCCCCGGCCCTCGGCCTCGACCCGGCGGCGCGCGAGGGCACGCGCTTCGTCGGCCCCTTCACCGCGCTCTGGTATCTCGTCTTCGCCATCCCCTTCTTCCTCTGGGTGCCGGCGGCGGCGCCGGCGCGGCCGGGCAGGGGGGCACGCCGCGGCCGCGTGGGCCGCGGGCTCGCGGGCCTTGCCGCGACCCTCCGCACGCTTCCGCGGCGGCCGAGCCTTGCCGCCTATCTCGCCGGCTCGATGCTCTGGCGCGACGCCCTCAACGGCGTCTTCGCCTTCGGCGGGCTCTATGCCGGGGGCGTCCTCGGCTGGTCGGTGGTCGCGATCGGCATCTTCGGCATCGTCGCCGCCGTCGTCGGCGCGGCCGCGGCCTGGGCGGGCGGCCACGCCGACGCGCGCCTCGGGCCGAAGCCCGTGATCGCGGCCGCGATCCTCGCCCTGGTCGCGGTCTGCCTCGTCGTCCTGACGACGGCCCGCGACCGCGTCCTCATGGTTCCGGTCGGCCCGGCCTCGATCCTGCCCGACGTCGCCTTCTACCTCTGCGGGGCGGCGATCGGGGCGGCCGGCGGCATCCTCCAGGCGGCGTCGCGGACGATGATGGTCCGCCAGGCCGACCCCGGGCGCATGACCGAGGCCTTCGGCCTCTATGCCCTCTCGGGCAAGGCCACGGCCTTCCTCGCCCCCGCCCTCGTCGCCCTCGTGACGGCGGCGACGGGCGACCAGCGCCTCGGCGTCGCCCCCCTGATCCTGTTGTTCCTTGCCGGGCTGGTTCTGCTATCCTTCGTGCGACCCGAAGGCGAACGACGAGAGCCATGAGCCGCTTCCCGACCCTTCTCGCGGCGATCCTGGCCGCGATCCTCCCTCTCCTGCCGCCGGGGGCGGCGGCCGAGGACCTCGCGCACCGGCTTTTCGGCGGCCAGCGCGCGCCCACCCGCGCCACCCCGGCGGCGATCGGCGCCTACGCCAAGGGCTGCGCCGCGGGCCTTGTCGCGCTGCCCGAGAGCGGGCCGACCTGGCAGGTGATGCGGCTGTCGCGCAACCGCAACTGGGGCCATCCGGTCATGGTCGCCTTCCTGGAGGACCTCAGCCGCGCCGCCACCCGCGCCGGCTGGCGGGGGCTCTATGTCGGCGACATCAGCCAGCCGCGCGGCGGGCCCATGACCTCGGGCCACACCAGCCACCAGATCGGGCTTGACGCCGACGTCTGGTTCCTGCCGCCGCGGCGGCTGAACCTCAGCCGGGCCGAGCGCGAGGAGATCGGCTCGATCTCCGTCCGCACCGCCGACCAGCGGCGCATCAACGGCAACTGGAGCGCCGCCCACCACGCCCTCCTGCGGGCCGCGGCCTCCGATCCGCGGGTCGATCGCCTCTTCGTCGCGGCGGCGATCAAGATCGAGATGTGCCGCACCGCCACCCCCGCCGACACCCCCTGGCTGCAGAAGGTCCGCCCCCTCTACGGCCACGACACCCATTTCCACGTCCGCCTGAAATGCCCCGCGGGGAGCGAGGGCTGCCAGACCCAGACGCCGACCGTGGCCGAGCTTTCCAGGGGCGGCAACGGCTGCGACGAGACCCTGACCTGGTGGGTGACCGAATATCTCAACCCGCCCAAGCCCGACCCCGATGCCCCGCCGCCGCCGCGCGTCCGCTCGGTGCGCGAATACACCCTCGCCGACCTGCCCGGACAATGCCGCGACGTGGTCGCCGCGCGCTGACGCTTCTCGCCCTCGTCGCCCTCGCCGGCCCGCCCACGAGCGCGGCCGGCCCCGGCGGGGCGGCGTTCCTCGGACGGGCGGCGGTCGCGGCCGGGGAGGGCGGGATCGGCGGGCTCTCGGGGCTCGTGGTCGCGGCCGGCGGAGAGGACTTCGTCGCCGTCTCGGACCGCGGCCGGATCGTCGCCGGGCACCTTCGGCGCGACGCCGCCGGCGCCCTCGTCGCGGCCGCGGCCGGACCCGCCCTGCCGCTCGCCGACCGTGCCGGCCGCCCGCTCGCCCGCCGCCGGGCCGATGCCGAGGCGATCGCGGCCGCCCCCGGCGGGGGTTTCTTCGTCGCCTTCGAGGGCGCCCATCGGGTCGTCTTCTACCCCCGCCCGGGGGCCGCCGCGGGCCGTTCGCTGCCGCCCCTGCCCGGGGACGGCCGCCTGCCCGCCAACACCGGCGTCGAGGCGCTGGCGACCGACGCCCGCGGCCTTCTCCACGCCATCCCCGAGCGGCCGCCGCCCGGGCGCGACGACCTGCCGGTCTGGCGCCTTCTGCCTTCGGGCTGGGAGGAGGTCGCCGCCCTCGACCGCATCCCGCCCTTCTCCGTCACCGGCGCCGATTTCGGCCCCGACGGCGCCCTCTACGTCCTCGAGCGGGCGGTCGTCCTGCCCTTCGGCTTCCGCAGCCGCGTCCGCCGCTTCGCCCTGGGCCGGGGGGGGGCAGGGGAGGTCGTGCTCCTGACTCCGCCCGGCCGCCACGGCAATCTCGAGGGCATCGCCGTCTGGCGGGACGCGACCGGCGGGCTGCGCCTGACCATGGTCGCCGACGACAACTTCCTACCCCTGCTGGCGACCGAGGTCGTCGAGTATCGCCTGCCCTGAGGCCTCCGGGGGGGCCGCCCCGCCGCCGCGCTTGCCCGCCCGGCGCGCCCGGTGTAGGGCGGCGGCCGCCCGCCCGCCCTCCTCCCTCCCCCGCGCCCCGGATCCCGCCGCCCGAGATGACCCGCGCCCTCCTGCCCGGCATCGCCGCCATGGCCGCGATCGTCGTCGCCTCGAACATCCTCGTCCAGTTCCTCGCCGGTCCGTGGCTGACCTGGGGCGCCTTCACCTATCCCTTCGCCTTCCTCGTCAACGACCTCGTCAACCGCCTCCAGGGGGTGTCGGCGGCCCGCCGGGTGGTCCTCGCGGGCTTTGCCACGGGCGTCCTCTGCTCGCTCCTCGGCACCCAGATCGAGGGCGCGGCCGGGCCGCTCGTGACCTGGCGGATCGCGCTCGGCTCGGGGACGGCCTTCCTCGCCGCCCAGCTCCTCGACGTCGCGATCTTCGACCGCCTGCGCGCGGGGTCGTGGTGGCGGGCTCCGCTCGTGTCGACGCTGGCGGGGGCGAGCGTCGACACGGTCCTCTTCTTCACCATCGCCTTCTCGGCCTGGCTTGCCCCCCTCGAGCCCGCGAACGACGTCGCCTGGGCGAACGAGGCCGTGGCCCTCCTCGGCCTCGGGCCGGTGGTGC
This sequence comes from Paracoccaceae bacterium, assembly GCA_020846995.1. Classification (GTDB taxonomy): domain Bacteria; phylum Pseudomonadota; class Alphaproteobacteria; order Rhodobacterales; family Rhodobacteraceae; genus JAHDXW01. The sequence goes on along the minus strand of JADLCV010000202.1, from coordinate 18,270 downwards.
CGCTCTGGGCCAGCCTCGCGGTCGCCGATCTCGGGGTGAAGCTCGCGCTCGCCGCCGTGGCACTGGTGCCGTTTCGCGTCATCTTGAACCGGCTCGCCGGGCGGCCGGCGTGATTTCCTTTGACAAGCGCGGAAACGCTGTCAGGTTGGCCCTCGGGTGCAACATCGCGGAAGGAGGTGGTCCAGTGTCGAGAGTGATATTGGAGCGTGGTGTCGGGACAGTCGGGGGGATCGCCGCCTGAGGGCAGGCCCTCGGGCCAGCGTCACCTGATTGGGTCCAGGCCCTAACTGGCCCATCTCCTGTGGAACTCGGGAAGGGGCCGCCTGCTCAGGCGGCCCTTCCTCGTTTGCGGGCGCCCGATCCCGGCGGGGACCGGTTCCGTTCGCCCCCGGACTGGTCTATGGCGGTCCCCGCAACCGTCGCGGGCCCCTCCCGATGCTCCGGATCACCGACACCCTCGCGCTCGCGGACTGGGAGCTGAGCGAGACCTTCGCCCGTGCCTCGGGCCCCGGCGGGCAGAACGTCAACAAGGTCGAGACGGCGGTCGAGCTGCGCTTCGAGGCCGCCCGCAGCCCCTCGCTGCCCGCCCCCGTCAAGGCCCGGCTGCGCCGGCTGGCCGGCCGGCGCTGGACGCAGGAGGGCGCGATCGTCATCCGCGCCGAGGAGACCCGGAGCCAGGCGCGCAACCGCGAGCTCGCCCGCGAGCGGCTCGCGGACCTCGTCCGCGCCGCCCTCGTCGCCCCGCGCCGGCGCATCGCCACCCGCCCGACGCTGGCGAGCGCGCGGCGGAGGATCGAGGCCAAGGTGCGGCGCGGGGCGCTGAAGGCAGGGCGCGCGAGTGTGGAGACCGAGGAATGACCGAATCGCTCACCGCCCGCCGCGCCCGGCTGCTCGGCCCCGGGGTGCCGACCTTCTACGCCGCGCCCGTGCACCTCGTGGCGGGTGAGGGCGTGTGGGTCCGCGATGCCGGGGGAAGGCGCTATCTCGACGCCTACAACAACGTTCCCCATGTCGGCCACGGCCATCCCCGGGTGGTCGAGGCGGTCGCCCGCCAGCTCGCGACCCTCAACACCCATTCGCGCTACCTCCACGACGCCATCCTCGACCATGCCGAGCGGCTGACGGCGCGGCTCGGCCACGGGCTCGGACAGGTCCTCTACGTCTGCACGGGGTCGGAGGCCAACGACGTCGCCCTGCGCATGGCCCAGGCGGCGACCGGGCGCATGGGGCTCATCGCCACCGATGCCGGCTATCACGGCAACACCGCGCTCGTCTCGGCCGTCACCGCCAGCCGGACGCCGATCGGGGGCCGGCCCGCCTTCGTCCGGCTGGTGCCGGCCCCCGACCGGGCCGGGGCGGCGACGCCCGCGGGCTTCGCCGCCGGGGTGCAGGAAGCGATCGCCGCCCTCGCCGCCGGGGGACACGGGCTCGCGGCGATGATCCTCTGCCCGTTCCAGGCCAACGAGGGTTTCCCCGACCTGCCCGCGGGCTTCTTCGCGCCGGCCGCGGCGGCGGTGCGGGCCGCCGGCGGGCTTCTCGTCGCCGACGAGGTGCAACCGGGGTTCGGCCGCCTCGGCAGCCATCTCTGGGCCCACGACCGCGCCGGGCTTGTCCCCGACATCCTCACCCTGGGCAAGCCGATGGGCAACGGCTATCCGGTCGCGGCCGTGGTCGCGGGCCCGGGGCCGATGGCGGCCTTCCGCGACCGCTTCCGCTACTTCAACACCTTCGGGGCCAGCCCGGTCGCCGCCGCGGCCGCGCTCGCGACCCTCGAGGTGCTCGAGGAGGAGGGGTTGCAGGCCCGCGCCGCGACCACCGGCGAGCGCCTGCGGGCCGCCCTCGCGGCGGCCGTCCCCCCCGCCCTCGCGAGCGTGCGCGGCACCGGCCTCTTCCTCGGCCTTGCCTTCCGTCTGCCCGCGCTCGCCCGCGAGGTCGTCGAGGGGCTCCGGGCCGAGGGCGTACTCGCGGGCCTTGCCGGGCGCGACGACGAGGTCCTGAAGCTCCGCCCGCCCATGCCCTTCGGCGACGAGCACGCCGGGATCCTCCTTGCCGCCCTCGGCCGCGTCCTCGCCCGCCTGGATTCGCGGGCGTGACCCCGGCCGACGCCGCCGCCCGCGCCTGGGGCGCGCGCTCGGCCCCGCTTGCCGTCGCCGAGCGCGAGAACGCGGTCTATCGCATCGAACTCGCCCCCGGCCCGGCGGCCCTGCGCCTGCACCGGGCGGGCTACCAGAGCGCGCCGGCGATCCGCTCCGAACTCTGGTGGCTCGCCGCCCTCGCCGCCGAAGGGCTGCCGGTGCCGGCACCCGTGCGCCGGCCGGGGGGCGCCCTGACGCTGCGGCTCGCCGACGGCCGGCTCGCGACCGCCGTCGCCTGGCTCGCAGGGAGCCCGTCGGGGGCGGGCGGGGTCCCGCTCGCGGGCGAACCCGCCGCCGTGGCCGCCCGCCACCGCCGCCTTGGCCGGCTGATCGGCCGCATCCACGCCGCGACCGACCGCCTGACCCTGCCGCGGGGCTTCGTCCGGCCGCGCTGGGACCTGTCCGCCCTGCTCGGGCCGCGGCCGCGCTGGGGCCGCTTCTGGGCCGCGCCCTGGCTTGACCCCGCCGAGGCGCGGGCGCTCGTCGCCGCCCGCCGCCACCTGCGCCGGGCGCTTCTTGCCCATGCCGCCGCCGGCGGCGACTTCGGCCTCATCCACGCCGACGTGCTGCGCGAAAACGTCCTTCGGGGCGCGGGCGGGCCGGCGCTGATCGACTTCGACGATGCCGGCTGGGGCTTCCGCCTCTACGACCTCGGCACTGTCCTCTCGCAGGATCTGGCCGAGCCGGGGCTTGGCGACCTCGCCGTCGCGCTTGCCGACGGCTATGCCGAGATCCGCCCCCTGACCGGGGCCGGCCGCGGCGGGCTCGCCCTCTTCACGCTCCTGCGCTGCCTTGCCTCGGCCGGCTGGCCGATCGGCCGCATGGCCGCCGACGACCCCCGTGCCCGCCGCTACGCCGAGCGCGCCCTCGCGCTCGCCGAGGCCGTCCTCGGGGGGCGGATGCGGCTCGGCTGAGGCGCGCGCCCCCGGGACGGCCCCTCAGCCGCGGCCGTAGTAGAGGCCGGCGACGTGCTCGGCCTCGGCGAAGAAGAGCCAGCGCGCGGCCAGCATGCCGGCCAGGTGGACGGCGGCGGCGAGCCCGAGGAGGGGGGCGCCGCCCCAGCCGGGGGCGAGGAGCGCCGCCGGCACGGCGACGGCGAGGACGAGCGCGAGGGCGCGCAGGCGGCGGGCGTGGCGGCGGCCGACGACATGCACCATCTCGCGCAGGACGTAGTTGCCGCCGGTGTGCGGCGGGGCGAGCGGGCGCACCCGGCCGAGCCGGCCGAGCCCCGTCGCCGTGCCGAGGTCCGTGCCCGTCGCGGCAAGGCGCCCGCCGCCCAGCCGCCAGTGGGCGAGGAGGGCGAGGGCGAGGAGGGCGAGGAGGGCGAGCGCGGGGCCGCGCAGCCCCGCAAGGAGCGTCCCGCCCGCCGCCGCCGCGGCAAGGAAGACCGCGGGCGTCGTCCAGTGGCGCCAGCGCGGCACCGTCCGCATCTGGGCGTAGATCATCGCCGTCGAGACGACCGTTGCCACCGCCAGCGCCGCCGCGACGGCGGCGAGGAGCGGCAGCGGGCGGTCGAGGAAGACCGAGGCGGCGGCGTGGGGGGCGAAGGCGACGAGGCAGGCGACGGCGAGGACCGCCTCGCGCGAGAGCCAGCTAGTCCGCCACTGGGTGAAGGCGCGCAGCGACCGCTCCGGCCGGCCAAGGTGGAAGGTCGAGGCGACGAGCCCCGCCCCCGCGAGCCCGTAGCCGAGGGCGAAGGCGAGAAGCGCCGGCCAGCCCGTGGGCCACCCCGCCGCCCCCGTGCCGAGGAGGGCGAGAAGCCCGAAGCCCGCCCCCGACAGGACCGTGAAGAGGATGATCGAGACCGCGGGGTGCATCAACCCTCCTTGGGGTGCGGGGTCGGGCGCCGCCGCGGCACCGGCCGCGGCCGGTCAGAGGCGGTCGAGGGCACGGTCGAGCCAGCCGAGAAAGCCCCCCGGCGCGGCCGCCGCCGCGGGGGCAAGCGGCGCCGCCCCGGCGGGCCCGCGCGGCCGCGGCGGCAGGTAGCGGTTGACGGGCCGCGTCCCCTGCTCGGGCATGAGCGCGAAGCCCTCGCGCTCGGCGACCAGGCGGCTCACGGCGCTCGCGGGGTCGGCAAGGTCGCCGAAATGGCGCGCGCCCGTCGGACAGGCCTTGACGCAGGCCGGCACCCGGTCGGCAGCGGGGAGGTTCGGGTTGCCGATGCGGTCGACGCAGAGGGTGCACTTCTTCATCACCCCCGCCGCCCCGTCGAGCTCGCGCGCCCCGTAGGGGCAGGCCCAGGCGCAGAGGCCGCAGCCGATGCAGGCCCCCTCGTCGACGAGGACGATGCCGTCCTCGGCCCGCTTCCAGGAGGCCCCGGTCGGGCAGACGGTGACGCAGGGGGCGTCGGCGCAGTGCAGGCAGGAGCGGGGGAAGTGCACGACGACCGCCGGCCCCGCCGCCGGCACGACCTCGAAGCTGTGGACGCGGTTGAGGAAGCTGCCCCGGGGGCTGGCCCCGTAGGGGTCGAGGTCGGCGAGCGGCAGGTGGGTTCCCGAGGCGCTGTTCCACTCCTTGCACGAGGTGACGCAGGCCTGGCAGCCGACGCAGGTGTCAAGGTCGATGACGAGGCCGAGGCTCTTCTCGGTCCGGGCGGGCAGGGCGGTCATCGCCAGTCGCTCCCGTGGAGGACGCGGTCGGGGCCGCGGCCGACCGGGCTTGCCTGGGCCGGGAAGGCCGGGGCGAGGCTGGCCCCGGGGCCCGCCCGCGTCACCCGCACGCGCAGGTCGAACCACGCCGCCTGCCCGGTCACGGGATCGGAATTGGACCAGCGCCGCCCGTCGCCGCGGTCGGGCAGAAGCTCGCCGATGAGGTGGTTGAGGAGGAAGCCGCCCGTCGCCTCGGGGGCGGCGGGGTCGAGCGCCCAGGCCCCGGCGCGCTTGCCGATGGCGTTCCAGGTCCAGACCGTGGCCGCGTTCTGCGCCGCCATCGGCGCCACCGGAACCGTGATCGTGCCGTGGGGCGAGGTGACATGGGCCCAGTCCCCGGCCGCGAAACCCTCGCTCCGCCACAGCTCCTCGGGCAGGAAGAGGAGGTTCTGGCCGAGGATCTGGCGCAGCCAGGCGTTCTGGCTGCCCCAGGAGTGATACATCGGCATCGGCCGCTGGGTCAGCGCGTGGAGGGGGAAGGCGCCGGCGCCCGCCGCCTCGGCCTCCTCCGCTCCCGGCGGGGGATGCCAGAAGGGCAGGGGGTCGAGGTAGCGGCGGATGCGGTCGCGGAGATGTGCGGGCGGCTGCCGCGGCCCGTGGCCTTCGGCGGCCAGCTGGAAGCGGCGCAGGGGTTCGACCCAGAGCGCGAACGGGTAGGGGGTGGGGCGGTCCTGGAGGCCCATCGCCGTCGCCCAGTCCTGCCAGGCCCGGTTCCAGGGCTTGAAGAAGGCGGCCCCGTCGGGGACATGGGCCTGCCAGAAGCCGCCGTTGGCGATGTAGCGGTCAAGCTGGCCGGGGTTCGGGGCGCCGCGCCCGCCGGCGCTGCCGTCGCCGCGCCAGCCGGCGAGCGGGCCGATCCCCGGCCTGCGCTCGTGGTTCACCATGTAGTCGGCATAGTCGCGGTAGCGCGGACTGCCGTCCTCCCGCACCATCCCCGGCAGTCCGAGGCGGGCCCCGAGGTCGAGGAGCACCGACTGGAAGGGGCGCACGCCGGCGTGGCCGGGGCGTTCGGGGGCAACCACCGGCCAGCGGATGGAGTCGGCCATCGCCTCGGGCTCGGAGATCGGCCGGTCGAGGAGCGAGATGCAGTCGTGGCGCTCGAGATAGGTCGTGTCGGGCAGCACGAGGTCGGAGTAGGCCACCATCTCGGAGGAATAGGCGTCGGCGCAGATGATGTGCGGGATCACGTACTCGCCGTCGGGCCGGCGGTCGGCGAGCATGCCCATCGTCGCGGCCGTGTTCATTGACGAGTTCCAGGCCATGTTGGCCATGTAGAAGAAGAGCGTGTCGACGGGGTAGGGATCGCCGGCATGGGCGTTGGCGATGACCATGTGCATGATCCCGTGGACGGCGAGCGGGGCCTCCCACGAGAAGGCCTTGTCGAGGCGCTGCGGCCGGCCCTCGGCATCGACGAGGAGGTCCTCGGGGCCGAGGGGGAAGCCGAGGGGCGGGCCGGCGAGCGGCCGGCCGGGGCCCTGCATCCCGTGCGGGCGCGGCTGGGCCGCGGCCGGGCGCGGGCAGGGCGGCTTGAAGCGCATGCCGCCGGGCGCCTCGACGGCGCCGAGCAGGCATTGCAGGACATGGAGCGCGCGGGCGGTCTGGAAGCCGTTGGCGTGGGCGGCGATGCCGCGCATGGCGTGGAAGCTGACCGGGCGGCCGACCATCTCGGCATGGCGCTCGCCGCGGAAGTCGGTCCACGGGCGCGGAAGGCTGAGGGGAGCATCGAAGGCCGCGGCCGCGAGTTCGGCCGCGAGCGCGCGGATGCGCGCGGCCGGCACGCCGCAGCGTCCGGCGACGGCCTCGGGGGCATGGGCGGGGTCGAGGAGGCGGTCGGCGAGGTGGCGGAAGACCGGACGGTGCTCGACCCCGTCCGCGACCCAGCCGCGGGCAAGGTCGGGGGCGGCACCCGCCGCCTCCCACGGCACGGGGGCGCCTTGGCGGCGGTCGCGGACGAGCGGCCGGCCCTCGGCGTCGCGCAGGTAGAGGCCCTTCGTCGGCCCCTCGCGGCCATCGACGAGGATGCCGGCGTCGGTCCAGCGGGCGAGGTAGTCGAGGTCGATCCGCCCCGCCCGGAGGAGTTCCTGCGCGAGGGCGAGGATGAGGAGGCCGTCGCTGCCCGGGGTGATGGCAATCCAGTCGTCGGCGATGGCGGCATAGCCCGTGCGCACCGGATTGACGGCGATGACGCGCGTGCCGCGGGCCTTGAGGCGGCCGAGCCCGATCTTGATCGGGTTGGAATCATGGTCCTCGGCAACCCCGAACATGACGTGCAGGCGGCTGCGCTCCCAGTCGGGGGCGCCGAATTCCCAGAATGCCCCGCCGAGGGTGTAGATGCCCGCCGCCGCCATGTTGACCGAGCAGAAGCCGCCGTGGGCCGCGAAGTTCGGGGTCCCGAACATCTGCGCCCACCAGCCGGTCAGGCTCTGGCTCTGGTCGCGGCCGGTGAAGAAGGCGAGCTTCTCGGGGGCCGTCGCCCGCAGCGGCGCCAGCCAGCCGACGGCAAGGTCCATCGCCTCGTCCCAGGAGATCTCGCGCATCGCGCCCGAGCCCCGCGGCCCGGTGCGCAGGAGCGGCGCCCGCAGGCGGGAGGGGGCGTTGTGCTGCATCACCCCCGAGGCGCCCTTGGCGCAGAGCACGCCGCGGTTGACCGGATGGTCGCGGTTGCCCTCGATGTGGCGGACGCGGCCGTCCTTGAGGTGGACCTCGATGCCGCAGCGGCAGGCGCACATGTAGCAGGTCGTCCGCCGCACCTCGTCGGCGATGCGCGGGGCGAGCTCGAGGGTCGGCGTGCGGGCCATGGGCGTTCTTCCTTCCGGTCGTGGCGGCCCGCCGGCGGGGGGCGCGTGCGCGCGCCCCGGACGGCCCCCCCTGCCTGCGCCGAAAGGCGAGGAATGTCCACCGCCTCCGTGCCGCGGCCGCGCGGTCCTTGCGGGTGCCGGCGGGGCGGCGGCGGTGGCAACCGTCAGCGGCCCATGAAGCGCCGGCGGGCGATGGTGTCGGCGAGCGAGAGCCAGCGCCGCCCTGCCTCGCCGCCCTCGGCCGCCATCCCGAGCGCCCGGGCGAGCAGCGTCTCGAGCCGGTCGGCGGGGAGGGCGGGCGCGGCGTCGACCTCGCCCGCGATGGCCACGAAGCCCGCTGCCGCCTCGTCGCCGCCGAGGCGGGGGGCCGCCTCCTCGGCCATGAAGCGCTCCCAGGTCAGCGCCGGATCCCAGCCGAAGCGGGCGAAGGCGAGGTAGGAGAGCTCGACCGTCGCGTGATAGGGCGAGGGCTCGCCCCAGACGGTCAGCCCGCGCAGGCCGGTCGCGGCGCAGGTCGCGGCCATGGCGGCGAAGTCGGCGGCGTTCAGCCGGTAGCGCTCGGTGCGGGCGTCGCCGTTCCACTGGCAGGCGAACTGGCAGCGCAGCACGTTGGGCTGCATCGGCAGCCCCTCGACCCGGGCCCGCGTGAGCTCGCGCTGCAGCCGCCCCCAGTAGCGGCGGTTGGTCGTGTGCTGGTAGAGGGCGCCGGGCGGCAGGCGGGCCTGCGCCGCCCGCGCCACCGGGTCGAGGAGGTTGTCCCACTGGATCTCGGAATAGACCCAGAGGCCGGGCCGCGCCGCCTGCGCGGCGCGGAAGAGGCGGGGGAAGTTGTCGGCCATGTCGGTATGCGACCAGCTGTCGCCGTAGGCATCGACCCGGCGCGCCGCCTCGGCCGCGTTGGCGCGGCGGGCGACGCAGAGGTCGCAGCCGCAGACGCCGTAGTCGCCGGCCTCGATGTTGAGGCCGCCGATCTCGAAGCTGCGGGCGAGCCAGTCGACCGCCTCCTCCATCCACGCCATCGTCGCCGGTCGCGAGGGGCAGGCCGAGAGGGTGTAGTCCGAGCGCGGGAAGCTCAGGGGAAAGGCGAGGTCGGCGATCTGGAAGCCCACGCCCTTCTCGAGCGTCGCCGCGTTCTCGGGGTGGCGGCGAAGCCAGGCGGCGAGGTTGTAGGGGTGATCGCCCTCCCAGTAGACGCCGCCGTAGCTGCCGATGGCAATCCCCGGCAGGACGCGCACCCCGCGGGCCGCGCCGTAGCGGGCAAGCTCGGCCGCCGCCGCCTCGCCGCCGTGGCTGTCGCGCAGGAAGCCGTAGATCACCACCGCCGCGACGCGGTGGCGCGAGCACCAGTCGACCAGCCGCCGGTAGTCGGCGAGGAACCCCTCGGGCGGCTTGCCGTAGGGGTTGAAGACGCCGATCTCCTGCTGGCCGATCTGGGAAAGCTCCCAGTTGGTCGAGTGGTCCCAGGTCCAGAAGGTGCGATGGGCAAGGCCCGGCGCCTCGCTCCGCGCGCCCGCGGGCACGGCGAGGCCGCGCGGCCCGGCGCCTTCCGCGATCAGCGCCTCGGTGCCCCAGATCAGCCCCGAAAGCGAGGTCGCGCGGACCCGCACCTCGGGCGTGTCGCCGGCCCGGGCGAGGATCGCGAAGGCGCCCTCCTCCATCCCCGCCACCGGCTCGAGGACGAGCCGCGCTGCCCCCGCGGCCGCCCCCGGCGCGGCCGCGCCCCAGTCGGCCCCCGGCACCGCCTCGCGCAGGCGGGCGAGCGCATGCGGCGCCGCCGCCGCCCCCTCGACGGCCACCCGCCCCGACAGTCGCACCGTTCCGGCCATCGTCCCTGCCCTCCCCGCCGCCCCCGGGGGCCGAGGCTAGGGCAGTTCCCCGCTCGAGGGAACCGCCGCGTCCCCCGTCCCGCCCCGCGCGAGCGCCCCGGTCACGGCCCTCTCCCCCCTTGCCGGCGATCGTCGGCGCGGGCGGCGGGCGGGCAGGGCGCCTCGCCCGGGCCGGCGGCGGGCGAGGGCGCAGGCCCGGCGCCCTCCGGCCCGGGGCCGGGGAAGGGCCCGGCCCCCCCGGGGCGGCCGGCCCGGGCGCGATGCTCTCCGGCCCGGCGCCGCCGGGGGGCCGGGGCAACGACGGCGGGGCCGGGGCGGAAGGGGGATGGCCTCTGGCGGCCAAAGGCGGCATCCTCGGCCGGCCGCCCGGGGGGGGGCGCGAGGGACCGAGGGACCATGACCGCGATCCGCACGATCCTCTTCGTGATGTTCGACCAGCTTCGCCACGACTATCTCGGCTGCGCCGGCCATCCCCACCTCCGGACCCCGCACATCGACGCCCTCGCCGCCCGCGGCGTCCGCTTCTCGCGCGCCTACGTCCAGTCGCCGATCTGCGGGCCGGCGCGGATGTGCTTCTACACCGGCCGCTACGTCCACTCGCACGGGGCAAGCTGGAATGGCGTGCCGCTCCGCGCCGGCGAGCCGACGCTCGGCGACCATCTCCGGGCCGCCGGGATGGGCTGCTGGCTCGTCGGCAAGACCCACATGCGCGAGGACGCCGAGGGCATGGCCCGGCTCGGCCTCGGGCGCGACAGCGCGGCCGGCGCCCGCGTCGCCGAATGCGGCTTCGACGTCTGGGAGCGCGACGACGGCCTGCGCCCGGAGGGGCCGGACGGCTTCTACGACGACCGCGGCGCACTGGCCTACAACGCCTGGCTGCGCGGGCGCGGCTACGCCAGCGCCAATCCCTGGCACGACTTTGCCAATGCCGGCCGCGACGGGGCGGGCGCCATGCTCTCGGGCTGGTTCATGGCCAACGCCGGCGTTCCGGCGGCGATCGCCGCGGAGGACAGCGAGACCCCCTACATCACCCGCCGGGCGACCGCCTTCCTCGACCAGGCGGGCGAGGCCCCGGTCTGCGCCCATGTCTCCTACATCAAGCCGCACTGGCCCTACATCGCGCCGCCGCCGTGGCACGCGCTCTACGGGCCCGGGCACGTCGTCGCCCCCCTGCGCGACGCCCGCGAGCGCGCCGATCCCCACCCGCTCTATGCCTCGTTCATGGACGGCCGCGTCGCCCGCGCCTTCCAGGACGACCGCCTGCGCGAGCGGGTGATCCCGGCCTACATGGGGCTCGTCGGCCAGTGCGACGAGGCGGTGGGCCGGCTCGTCGCCCATCTGCGGGCAAGCGGGCGCGCCGACAGCACGCTGATCGTCGTCACCTCCGACCACGGCGACTATCTCGGCGACCACTGGCTGGGCGAGAAGGACCTCTTCCATGACCCCTCGGTGCGCATCCCGCTGATCGTCGTCGATCCCCGGCCCGAGGCGGACGCGACCCGCGGCACCGTCTGCGACGCGCTCGTCGAATCGATCGACCTCGCGGCGACCTTCGTCGAGGCGGCGGGCGGCGCCGCCCTGCCCCATGTCCTCGAGGGGCGCTCGCTCCTGCCCTTCCTGCACGGCCGCCTGCCCGCGGCCTGGCGCGACTGCGTCTTCTCCGAATACGACCTCGCGCTTGGCCCCCATGCCGCCCGCCTCGGCCTCGACCCGATGCGGGCGCGGCTGCACATGGTCTTCGACGGGCGCTGGAAATACGTCCGCGTCGAGGGGATGCGGCCGATGCTCCACGACCTCGCCGACGATCCCTGCGAATACGTCGACCGCGGCGCCGACCCCGGCTGCGCCGGGGTGGTGGCGGGGATGGAGGCGCGGCTCCTCGACTGGGCGCTGCGGCCGGCGCAGCGGATCACCCTTTCGGCGGGCCGGGCGGCGGCGCTGCGGGGGGCCTCGCTGCGGCGGGGGGTGACGCTCGGCCTCGACGACGGCTCGGAACTGCCGGCCGAACTCACCGCGCTCTACCGCGGCCGGCCGCGGCCGGGCCCGGGGGGCAGCGACGGCGCCGCCTGACCGGCCCCCCCGCGCCCCCCCGCCCCGCGCGCCCCGGCCGGCGCCGCCCGCGGCAGTGCGGCGGGCGCCCTCCCGCCCGTACCGGCGTCCCGCGGCGGCGATTGAACTCGCCTCGGTCATGGCCTAGCCCTTGGCGGAGAGCCGCGGCCCGCGCGTCCCCCTTGCGCGTGCGCCTCTCGGGAGGCTGCCCATGCGCCCTGCCAGCGAAGCCCTGATCGTCATCGACCTCCAGGCCGATTTCTGCCCCGGCGGCGCCCTCGCCGTCGCCGGGGGCGACGGCATCGTCCTGCCCCTCAACGCCCTCATGGACGAGTTCGCGACCGTCGTCCTGACCCAGGACTGGCATCCCGCGGGCCACCGCTCCTTCGCCTCCTCCCATCCCGGGCAGGCGGTCTTCGCGACCGTCACCCTGCCCTACGGCCCCCAGACGCTCTGGCCCGACCACTGCGTGCAGGGGACGGCGGGCGCGGCCTTCCACCCCGGGCTGCGCACCGATCCCGCGGCGCTGATCCTGAGGAAGGGGATGAACCCGGGCGTCGACAGCTATTCGGCCTTCTTCGAGAACGACCGCCGGACGCCGACGGGACTCGCGGGCTGGCTTGCCGACCGCGGCATCACGGCGCTGACGCTTGCCGGCCTCGCCACCGACTTCTGCGTCGCCTTCTCGGCCCTCGACGCCGCTCGCCTCGGCCTTGCCGTGACGGTGCGCGAGGGGCTTTCGCGGGCGATCGATCTTGACGGCTCGCTTGCCGCCCGGCGGCGGGCGATGGCCGCGGCGGGGGTCGTGCTCGCGCCCTGACCCCGCCTCCCTCCCGCCCGCCGGCCCCGGCCGCCGGCCGTGACGGTTCCCTGCCGCAGGACGCCCGCCCATGGACGACATCGCCACCCGCGTCTACAACCACAACTGGAAGATCGACCCGATCGTCCGCTCGCTGATCGACACCGACTTCTACAAGCTCCTGATGTGCCAGTCGGTGTTCGGCCACAGCCCCGCGACCACGGTCGCCTTCAGCCTCATCAACCGCAGCCGCTCGGTCCGGCTCGCGGAACTGGTCGACGAGGGCGCGCTCCGCGAGCAGCTCGACCACATCCGCTCGCTGCGTCTGTCGCGCGGCGAGTCGACCTGGCTGCGCGGCAACACCTTCTACGGCAAGCGGGCGATGTTCCGGCCCGACTTCATCGCCTTCCTCGAGGGGCTGCGGCTGCCGCCCTACACGCTCGAGAAGCGCGACGGCCAGTACGAGCTGACCTTCGAGGGCCCCTGGCCCGAGGTCATGATGTGGGAGATCCCGGCCCTCGCCGTGCTCATGGAACTGCGCTCGCGCGCCGTCCTGCGCGACATGGGCCGCTTCGAGCTCCAGGTCCTCTACGCCCGGGCGATGACGCGGCTGTGGGAGAAGGTCGAGGGGCTGCGCCGCCTCGAGGGGCTTCGCATCGCCGATTTCGGCACCCGCCGGCGGCATTCCTTCATGTGGCAGGACTGGTGCGTGCAGGCGATGATCGAGGGCCTCGGGGCGGCCTTCCTCGGCACCTCGAACTGCCTCATCGCCATGCGCCGCGAGGTCGAGGCGATCGGCACCAACGCCCACGAACTCCCGATGGTCTATGCCGCCCTCGCCCGCAGTGACGCCGAGCTTGCCGAGGCCCCCTACCGCGTGCTCGCCGACTGGCAGAAGGAGCACGACGGCAACCTCCTCATCATCCTGCCCGACACCTTCGGCACCCGCGGCTTTCTCGCCCGCGCCCCGGCCTGGCTCGCGCGCTGGACCGGCATCCGCATCGATTCGGGCGACCCCGTGGAGGGCGCCGAGGCGGCGATCGCCTGGTGGCGGAGCGAGGGCGAGGATCCGGCCAGGAAGCTCGTCATCTTCTCCGACGGGCTCGACACGGCCCGCATCCGCGACCTCCACGCCCGCTTTGCCGGGCGGGTCAGGGTCAGCTTCGGCTGGGGCACGCTGCTCACCAACGATTTCCGCGGCCTCGTGGCGCGCGACGCGCTCTCTCCCTTCAGCCTCGTCTGCAAGGCGACGGCGGCCGACGGCCGCCCGACCGTGAAGCTGTCGGACAACCCCCTGAAGGCGATGGGCCCCGCGGCCGAGATCGCCCGCTACAAGCGCGTCTTCGAGGTCGGCGCGCAGGTGCCGATGGCGGTCGAGGTCTGAGGCGCGGGCCCGCCGCCCGGCCCGCGGGGATGCCCGCGGGGAGGCGGAGGTGCCGGCCGCCCCCTTCCCTGCACCGCCGGCGCGGGGCAATATCCCGGCCGCGGGCACGGGCGGGGGAGGGCGGGCGATGGGCTGGATGGCCGACGAGACGGGGCTCGACCGCTGCCGGGCGAACTTCGTGCCCCTGACCGTGCTTTCCCACCTTGCCCGCGCCGCCGACGTCTTCGCCGACCGCGAGGCGCTCGTCTACGGCCGCCGGCGCTGGACCTACCGCGACTATCACGCCCGCGTCAGCCGCCTTGCCGGGGCGCTGGCCGGCCGCGGCATCAGGCCGGGCGAGGTCGTGGCGACGCTCCTGCCGAACGTCGCCGCCCAGGTCGAGGCCCATTTCGGCATCCCCGCCTGCGCCGCGGTCCTCAACACCATCAACACCCGGCTCGACGTCGACACCGTCGCCTACATCCTCGGCCATGGCGGGGCGCGGGCCTTCATCGTCGATGCCGGCCACCTCGGCCTGGCCGAGGCGGCGGTGGCGCGGCTTGACGGCCCCGCCCCCCTCATCGTCGAGGTCGGCGACGCCGAGCACGGCCATCCCGCCTCGGGCCGCCATCTCGACTACGAGGCCCTCCTCGCCGAGGGCGACCCCGCCTTTCCCTGGATCTTTCCCGAGGACGAGTGGGAGAGCCTCGCCCTCAACTACACCTCGGGCACGACCGGCCGGCCCAAGGGTGTCGTCTACCACCATCGCGGCGCCTATCTCATGACCATGGGCACGGTCGTCTCCTGGCAGCTCACGCTCCGCCCCCGCTATCTGACGATCGTGCCGCTCTTCCACTGCAACGGCTGGAACCACTCGTGGATGGTCCCGGTCCTCGGCGGCACCGTGATCTGCCTGCGCGACATCACCGCCCGCGGCATCTACGACGCCATCGCCGACGAGGGGGTGACCCATTTCGGCGGCGCCCCGATCGTCCTCGGGGCGATCGTCAACGCCCCTGCCGGGGATCGCCGCCCCTTCGCCCACCGGGTCGAGGTCTTCACCGCCGGGGCCCCGCCGCCGGCCGCGACGCTCGCCCGCATCGAGCCCCTCGGCTTCAACATCACCCAGGTCTACGGCCTCACCGAGACCTACGGCCATGTCACCGAATGCCTGTGGCGCCCGGAGGACTGGGACGGGCTGGACGCCGGCGCGCGCGCCGACATCAAGGCCCGCACCGGCGTCGCCATGCCGATGATGGAGGAGATCACCGTCGTCGATCCCGCCGGCCGGCGAGTGCCCCGCGACGGGCTGACGGCGGGCGAGATCGTCCATCGCGGCAACTGCGTGATGAAGGGCTACCTGCGCAACCCGCAGGCGACGGCCGAGGCCTTCGCCGGCGGCTGGTTCCACTCGGGCGACATCGCCATCGTCCACGAGGACGGCTGGATGCGGATCACCGACCGGGCCAAGGACATCATCATCTCGGGCGGCGAGAACATCTCCTCGGTCGAGGTCGAGGGGGTCCTCGCCCATCACCCGGCGGTCGCGCTGTGCGCCGTCGTCGCCCGCCCCGACCCGACCTGGGGCGAGGTGCCCTGCGCCTTCGTCGAGCTGCGGCCGGGGGCCACGGCCAGCGAGGCCGAGATCATCGCCTTCGCCCGCGCCCGCCTCGCCGGCTTCAAGACGCCGAAGACGGTGGTCTTCCGCGACCTGCCCAAGACCTCGACCGGCAAGATCCAGAAGTTCGAGCTCCGCGCCCTCGCCCGCGATCTCTAGGCCGGCCCGCGGCCCCGGCGCCCCGGGCCCCGGGCGCGGGCGGCCCGGGATCGGCCGGCCGCGGCGGGCCTGCGGCGCGGGCGGGCAGGCCCGGAGGCCCCCCCCGGGGGGGCGGGGATGGCCCCGGGCCACGGGACGGCACCCGCGGCGGGCCGGCGGCTTTCCTTGCCGGCGCGGCGGCGCTATGGAGGATCCATGCTCTGGACCCTGCCCAACCTCCTCACCGTCCTGCGCCTCTTCGCGGCGCCCATGGTGCCGGTCCTGTTCCTGTTCTTCCACCGGCCGTGGGCCGACTGGCTGGCGCTCGCCCTCTTCCTCGGGGCGGCGGTGACGGATTATTTCGACGGCTACCTGGCGCGGCTCTGGAAGCAGCAGTCGCGCTTCGGCACCATGCTCGACCCCATCGCCGACAAGGCGATGGTGGTGATCGCGCTGGCGCTCCTCTGTGCCACCTCGGGGCTCTCGCCGTGGATGGTCCTGCCGGCGACGGCGATCCTCTTCCGCGAGATCTTCGTCTCCGGGCTGCGCGAGTTCATGGGCGATCTCGCCGGGCTCCTGAAGGTCACCCCGCTCGCCAAGTGGAAGACGACGCTGCAGATGGTCTCGGTCGGCATCCTCTTCCTCGCCACCGGGCTCGTCGAGGTCGAGCGCACGGCGGCCGGGGTCGGGCTCCTCCTCGGCTGGTCGGCGTGGCTTGCGAACCTCGCCGGGCTCACGCTCCTGTGGCTTGCCGCGGGGCTGACGGTCATCACCGGGGCGGACTATTTCGTCAAGGCGCTGCCGCATCTGAGGGGGAAGCCGCGATGAGAATCGATGTGCGCTATTTCGCCTGGGTGCGCGAGCGGGTCGGTGCGAGCCGCGAGACGGTCGAGACCGGCGCCGCGACGGTCGCCGCGCTGGTGGCCGAGCTGCGCGGCCAGAGCGAGGGGCACGCGGCGGCCTTCGCCGATGTCGCGGCCCTGCGGGTGGCCGTGGACCAGGCGCTCGCGGGCTTCGATGCCCCGCTGGCGGGGGCGCGCGAGGTGGCCTTCTTCCCGCCGATGACGGGCGGCTGAGGGGGGGCGGGGACGATGGCGGATGACGGCGGGAGAGGGGGCGGGGCAGCCCGGGTCAGGGTCGGGGACGGGGCCTTCGACCTCGGCGCCGAGACCGCGGACTTCGCCGCCGCCCAGCCCGGGGCGGGGGCGGTCGTCGCCTTCGCCGGCCTCGTCCGCGACGAGGAGGGCGATCTCCACGCCCTCGAGATCGAGCATTTTCCCGAGATGACGGGAAAGGCGATCGCCGCCATCGCCGGGGAGGCCGGGGCGCGCTGGGGGCTGACGGGCTGCCTCGTCATCCACCGCGTCGGCCGCCTTGCCCCGGGCGAGGCGATCATGATGGTCGCGACCGCCGCCCGCCACCGCGCCGCCGCCTTCGCGGCGGCCGAGTTCCTCATGGACTACCTCAAGTCGCGGGCCCCCTTCTGGAAGAAGGAGCTGCGGCGGTCGGGCCCGGTCTGGGTCGCGGCCAGGGCCGAGGACGAGGCGGCGCTCGCCCGCTGGTAGGCGCGCGCGGCGCCGCGGCCGCCGGGCCCCCCCCGGGGCGGGCGGGTTCCGCGCCGGGCGGGGCCGCCGTCACGGCGCCCCCGTCAACGGCGCTGCGGTCCCGGCCGAATCCCCGTCGCAGGGCGCCGCGGACCCGGGTCACGGCGCCACCGGCGCGAGCGCGAGCCCGCCGAGCGCGAGCGACCAGCCGCCATCGACGGCGAGGACGGCGCCGGTGACGTAGGCCGCGGCCTCCGAGCCGAGATAGAGGCAGAGTGCGGCCACGTCGCCCGCCACCCCCAGCCGCCCGAGCGGCACGCTCGCCGCCACGCGGGCGCGTGCGGCATCGTCGGGGGCCAGCCGCGCCATGCCCTCGGTGCCGTCGATGGGGCCGGGGATGACGCTGTTGATGCGGATGCCCTCGCGCCCCCACTCGAGGGCGAGGCAGCGGGTCACCATGTCGACGCCGGCCTTGGCGGCGCAGACATGGGCCTGCATCGCCATCGCCACCTGCGCCTGGGGGGCGGAGATGTTGATGACCGCGGCCCCCGGGCGGCGGAGGTGGGGATGGGCGGCCTTCATCACGTTCCAGGTGCCGAGGAGGTCGATGTCGACCACCGCCTTGAAGCCGTTGGGGCTGATCTGGTGGGCGGGGGCGGGAAAGTTGCCGGCCGCGCCCGAGACGAGGACGTCGATCGGCCCGGCCGCGCCCGCGAAGCCCGCGAGGCCCTCGGCCACGGCGGCGGCGTCGCGGACATCGAAGACCGCCCCCCGGGCCTCGCGCCCCGGCCGCGAGAGCTGGGCGACGGCGGCCGTGACCTTGGCGGGGTTGCGCGAGCCCACCCCGACGCGGGCGCCGGCCTCGGCGAAGGCCCGGGCGATGCCAAGGTTGATGCCGCTCGTGCCGCCGGCGACGAAGACCGCCGCGCCGGTGTAGTCGAAGTGCGCCCGCATCGCCCCGGCCCCGTCCTGCCCGCCCGCCGATCCTCGGCGCTCGCGGCCGCCCGCGTCAATGGCCGCCCGGGGGGACGCGGGCGAATTCCCCCGCGGGCGCGGGCGAGCCGAACATGCCGCAACCCGGGGCTTCGCCCAGAACCGGAATCCCCGCGGGCGCGGGCGGGCGGTGTTCCATGTGCGCCCTACGGGCTCGGGGTCACCGGAATCCCCGCGGGCGCGGGGGGGCCCCGGGGCGCGCGGGTGATTCTCCCCGCCCGCGGCCGCGGCCGGCCCGCCCGGCGGCCCCTCCGGGCGACCATCCGCCGACCCTTCGCGGGGGATCCGGCGGCGGCGCCGTAAACTTCCGGCATAGAGGCGGCAAATCCCTGCGCCTAAACGCTTTCCGAATTGCCGGG
>JADLCV010000201.1 GCA_020846995.1 Paracoccaceae bacterium | reverse complement strand
GGCCGGCCCCGCCCGGCCGGGGGGGGACCTCGCCACGGGGCGCAGGCGGCGGACGGGGCCGCGGCGAGGCGACACCGGAGAGGCTTCCCGCCCCGCAGGCGCCGGACCGCGCGCGGGCTCTCCCCGGAGGGGCCGCGCGGGCGCGAGGGCCGTGCCGTGCCGCCCCGGCGCGGCCGTCGGCCGCGGGGCGCGGGGCCCGGCCGGGCGCCCGGCGGGCCGGCCCCGCGCCAGGCGCGGGCCGGACGGCACGGCCCGGGGGGCCTTGACTCGGCCCCCCCGAGGCCGCACCCATGCCCCCCGCGCAGGTCAGGTGAAGGCCGCTCCCCATGTCCATTCCCCAGTCGGGCGGCGGCCCGATCGAGCATCCCGACCAGCTCGCCGAGTATCTCGCCCAGGGCTGCAAGCCGCCCGCGGCCTGGCGCATCGGCACCGAGCACGAGAAGTTCGGCTACTGCCGCGACACCCTGCGCCCGCTGCCCTACGAGGGGCCGCGGTCGGTCCGGGCGATGCTCGAGGGGCTCGCCGACCGCTTTGGCTGGCGGCCGCTGACCGAAGCCGGCAGGATCATCGGCCTCACCAGCGGCGGCGCCAACGTCAGCCTCGAGCCCGGGGGCCAGCTCGAGCTTTCGGGCGCCCCGGTCGAGACCATCCACCAGACCTGCGACGAGGTGAACGAGCATCTGGCCGAGGTGCATGCGGTCGCCGACGCGATCGGGGCGTCCTTCATCGGCCTTGGGGCGGCGCCCGTCTGGCGCCACGAGGACATGCCGCGGATGCCCAAGGGGCGCTACCGGCTGATGACCGAATACATGCAGACGGTCGGCACCCACGGGCTGGAGATGATGTACCGGACCTGCACCGTGCAGGTGAACCTCGACTTCGCCTCCGAGGCCGACATGGTCAGGAAGCTGCGTGTCGCCCTCGCCCTGCAGCCCGTCGCGACCGCGCTCTTCGCCAACTCGCCCTTCTTCGAGGGCCGCCCCGTCGGCCACAAGTCGTGGCGGTCGCGGATCTGGCGCAGCCTCGATGCCGACCGCACCGGCATGCTGCCCTTCGTCTTCGAGGACGGCATGGGCTTCCAGCGCTACGTCGACTGGGCGCTCGACGTGCCCATGTATTTCGTCTTCCGCGACGGCGCCTACCTCGACGCCCGCGGCCAGAGCTTCCGCGACTTCCTGGCCGGGCGCCTGCCGGCGCTGCCGGGCGAACTGCCGACGCTTTCGGACTGGGCCGACCATCTGACGACGCTGTTCCCCGAGGCCCGCCTCAAGCGCTTCATCGAGATGCGGGGGGCCGACGGCGGCCCCTGGCGGCGGCTCTGCGCCCTCCCGGCCTTCTGGGTCGGGCTCGTCTACGATGCCACGGCGCTCGATGCCGCCTGGGATCTCGTGCGGGGCTGGGACGCGGCGACGCGCGAGGGGCTGCGGGTGGCGGCGAGCGTCGCCGGGCTTCAGGGCGAGGCGGGGGGCCTGCGCCTGCACGACCTCGCCCGCGAGGCAGTGGCGATCGCCGAGGCCGGGCTCCGGGCCCGGGCCCGCCCCGGCGCCGGCGGGCTCGTTCCCGACGAGACCCATTTCCTCGATCCCCTGAGGGAGAGCGTCGAGACCGGGCGGACCCTGGCCGACGAGCTTCTCGAGCAGTATCACGGGCCCTGGGCGGGCGATCTCTCGCGCATCTACGCCGAGTGCAGCTACTGACGCACCGGGGTGAGAGGCGCCTTCCGTCCGGGGCCGCCGCGTGATCCCCGGAGGCCCTCCTGACGGCGGGCGCGCCGGGGATGGATCTCGCGCCGGGGCCGGCCGGTGCGCGACGGCGGGGCCCGCCGCGACGCCGGCGAAGCCATGGCCGCCCGCGGCCCCGGTCCTCGCCCGAAGGGCGGGCCGGCGGGCCGGTCCCATTGCGGTCTCCGGGAGACCGCGGCGGCGGCGGCCGTCAGGGGACGATCGTCGCCTCGGTCGCCGCCCGCAGTTCGGCCTCGCTCACGCCCGCGGCGCACTCGACGATGCGGAGCCCGCCCGCGACGACGTCGAGGACGCCGAGGTTCGAGATGATGCGGTCGACCACGCCCTTCCCCGTCAGGGGCAGGGTGCAGGCGCGCAGGACCTTGCTCTCGCCCGCCTTGCTCATGTGGTCCATGACGACGACGACCCGGCGGACCCCGGCCACGAGGTCCATGGCCCCGCCCATGCCCTTGACGAGCTTGCCGGGGATCATCCAGTTGGCGAGGTCTCCCGTCTCCGACACCTCCATGGCGCCGAGGATCGCCATGTCGATCTTGCCGCCGCGGATCATCGCGAACGAGGTCGCGCTGTCGAAGTAGGAGGTCCGCGGCAGTTCGGTGATGGTCTGCTTGCCGGCGTTGATGAGGTCGGGGTCGACGGCGTCGGGGGTCGGGAAGGGACCCATGCCGAGCATCCCGTTCTCGGACTGGAGCGTCACGTCGACGCCCGCGGGGATGTAGTTCGAGACCAGCGTCGGGATGCCGATCCCGAGGTTGACATACATGCCGTCGCGCAGTTCCTGCGCGGCGCGGGCGGCCATCTGGTTGCGATCCCAAGGCATCGGTCGGACTCCCTCACGCGGCGCGGACGGTGCGGTTCTCGATCCGCTTCTCGTGCCGGCCCTGGATGATGCGGTGGACGTAGATCCCCGGGGTGTGGATGCCGTCGGGGTTCAGGCTGCCCACGGGCACGATCTCCTCGACCTCGGCCACGCAGCGGCGCCCGCAGGTCGCGGCCGGGGCGTTGAAGTTGCGCGCGGTCTTGCGGAAGACGAGGTTGCCCTGGGCATCCCCCTTCCACGCCTTGACGATCGCGAGGTCGGTGACGAGGCCGCGCTCGAGGATGTAGGTGCGGCCGTC
Source organism: Paracoccaceae bacterium (assembly GCA_020846995.1). Classification (GTDB taxonomy): domain Bacteria; phylum Pseudomonadota; class Alphaproteobacteria; order Rhodobacterales; family Rhodobacteraceae; genus JAHDXW01. The sequence continues at coordinate 8,838 of JADLCV010000201.1, read as the reverse complement.
GAACTCCTTCTGCTCCTTGCCCTCGGCGATGACGGTGCCGACCCCGGTCGCGGTGTAGAAGCCGGGGATGCCGGCGCCGCCCGCGCGCATGCGCTCGGCGAGCGTGCCCTGGGGGTTGAACTCGAGCTCGAGCTCGCCCGAGAGATACTGGCGCATGAACTCGGCGTTCTCGCCGACGTAGGACGAGATCATCTTGCGCACCTGGCGGGTGGCGAGCAGGACGCCAAGGCCGAAGCCGTCGACCCCGGCGTTGTTCGAGGCGATGGTGAGATCGCGCGTGCCGGCCTCGCGGATGGCCGCGATCAGGTTCTCAGGGATGCCGCAGAGGCCGAAGCCGCCGGCGGCGATCGTCATGCCGTCGAAGAGGAGGCCTTCGAGCGCCGCCGCCGCCGAGCCGTAGACCTTGCCTGTCATCTCCCGTCCCTCCTGCCGCTGGCGTCGGGCGCCCGTGTGGCGAAGGGGCGCGCTCCTGTCAATCGCGCCGCGCCGCGGCGAGGGTCCGGGGCCGGACGCTCAGGCCGGGGGCACCCGCCGCCGGACCGCGGACGGCCCCCTCGCGGCGGCGGCCGCGGGCCTCGCCCGGCGCCGTTCGCCGGCGGCCGGCGGGGCCTCGGCGCCGGGGGCGGACGTGGCGGCGGCGCGCGCGGCCTCGGGGGCCGGGGCGGGCGGAGCGGCGGCGGGGCGCGCCCGCGCGGGCTTCTTGCCGGCCGCGGCGGCGGCCCGCTTCGGCTTCGCGGCCGGCGGGGACGGGGCGTCCGCCGCCCCCTCTCCGCCCGCCGCCGCCGCCCCGGCCTTGGCCCGGGCCTTGCCCCCGGGCCCGGCCCCGGCGGGGGTCCGGGCGGCGGGCGCCTTGCGCGCCTTCGGGCCGGTGCTGGGCGCCTTGCCGCCCCGCGCCGCCCTGGCGGCAAGAAGGGCAAGGGCGTCCGCGAGCGTGACGGCGGCGGGGTCGGCCTCCTTCGCCAGCGAGGCGTTGAGCGTGCCCCACTTGACGTAGGGCCCGTAGCGGCCGGGCATGAGCGCGACCGCACCGCCCTCGGGGTGCTCGCCGAGCGTCCGCAGCGCCGCCGGCGCGGCGGCGCGCCGGCCGCGGCCCTCGGCCCGGGCGGCGAGCAGTTCGACCGCCCGGTTCATGCCGATCGTGAACACCTCCTCGGGGTCGGCGAGGTTGGCGTAGGTCGCGCCGTGATGAAGGAAGGGGCCGAAGCGGCCGATGCCGGCCTCGACCGCGGCGCCGTCGCCGGGATGGGCGCCGATCAGGCGCGGAAGCGCGAGAAGCCGCAGCGCCCGCGCGAGGTCCATGGCCTCGGGCGTCCAGCCCCTGGGCAGCGAGGCCCGCGGCGGCTTCGGGGCCGCCTCGGTCGCCTCGCCGCGCTGGACGTAGGGCCCGAAGCGGCCCTCCTTGAGCCACACCGGCACGCCCGCATCCTCGCCGAGGAGGCGGTCGCCCGCCGCCTCCTCGCCGTCGGCGGCCGGGGCCGTGAGCGGGCGGGTGTAGCGGCAGCCGGGGTAGTTCGAGCAGCCGATGAAGGCCCCTCCCGTCCGCGCCGTCCGCAGGCCGAGCCGCCCCGCCCCGCAGGCCGGGCAGCGGCGCGGATCCTCGCCGTCGCCGCGGGCGGGATAGAGGTGGGGGGCAAGGGCCTCGTCGATCTTCTCGAGCACGTCGGTGATGCGAAGCTCGGCCGTGCCGGTCACGGCGGCCGAGAAGTCCTCCCAGAAGCGGCGCAGGAGCGCCCGCCAGTCGGCCGCGCCGGCCGAGACGCGGTCGAGGTCCTCCTCGAGCCCGGCGGTGAAGTCGTAGTCGAGGTAGCGCGGGAAACAGGTGACGAGGAAGGCGGTGACGAGACGGCCCTTGTCCTCGGCGACCAGCCGGTTCTTCTCCTTGCGGACATAGCCGCGGTCCTGGATCGTGGTGACGATGGCGGCGTAGGTCGAGGGCCGGCCGATGCCGAGTTCCTCCATGCGCTTGACGAGCGTCGCCTCGGTGTAGCGCGGGGGCGGCTGGGTGAAGCTCTGGGTGGCGAGGATCGCCGCGCCCTCGTCGGCGACAAGGCCCGGCGCGGCGCGCAGGCCCGCCGGCACCGCCGGCGCCGCGCCCCCCGCGGCCGCGGCACGGGCCAAGAGGGGCTCCTGGGCCCCGGCGCGGAAGCTGACGGCCTCGCCCGTGGCAAGGCGGGGCAGGCGGCGGGCGTCCTCGCCCTCGTCGTCGTCGCGGCCCTCCTCGTAGACCCTGAGGAAGCCGTCGAAGAGGACGACCTGCCCCGTCGCGCGCAGTTCCACCTGCCCGTCGGCGCTCGCGAGGTCGACGGTCGTGCGCTCGATCCGCGCCGCCGCCATCTGGCTCGCGACGGTCCGCTTCCAGACCAGCTCGTAGAGCCGCCGCTGGTCGGCATCGGCGAGCTTCAGCGTCTCGGGGGCGCGGCCCATCTCGGTCGGCCGGATGCACTCGTGGGCTTCCTGGGCGTTCCTTGCCTTGTTCTTGTAGAGCCGCGGCTGGTCGGGGACGTAGCGGGCGCCGAAGCGGGTGGCGATCTCGGCCCGCGCCGCCGCCACCGCCTCGGGCGCCATGTCGATGCCGTCGGTGCGCATGTAGGTGATGTGGCCGGCCTCGTAGAGGCGCTGGGCGGCGGCCATCGTCGCCTTGGCGCCCATGCCGAACTTGCGCCCCGCCTCCTGCTGGAGGGTCGAGGTCATGAAGGGCGGGGCGGGGTTGCGGGCGAGCGGGCGGGCCTCGACGGCGCGGACGGCGAAGCCGAGGGGCGCGACCCTCGCCACCGCGCGGGCCGCGGCGGCGGCATCGGCGAGGTCGAATTTCTCCAGCCGGCGGCCGTCGAGCACGCTCAGCCGCGCCTCGAAGGGCTCGCCCCGCGGGGTCGCGAGCGCCGCCGTCACCCCCCAGTATTCGCGGGCCCGGAAGGCCTCGATCTCCATCTCGCGCTCGACGATCAGCCGCAGGCAGACCGACTGGACGCGGCCGGCCGAGCGGGCGCCGGGCAGCTTGCGCCAGAGCACCGGCGAGAGGGTGAAGCCGACGAGGTAGTCGAGCGCCCGGCGGGCGAGGTAGGCGTGGACGAGTTCCATGTCCACCGCCCGCGGCGCGGCCATCGCCTCGGTGACGGCCGACCGCGTGATGGCGTTGAAGACGACGCGGGCGACGCGGGTGTCCGCCCGGAGCGCGCGGGAGGCGCGCAGGGCCTCGGTCAGGTGCCAGGAAATCGCCTCGCCCTCGCGGTCGGGGTCGGTGGCGAGGATCAGGGCGCCGTCTGCCTTCAGGGCCTCGGCGATGGCGCGCAGGTGCTTGCGGCTGTCGGGGGCAACCTCCCAGGTCATGGCGAAGTCGCTCTCGGGATCGACCGAGCCGTCGCGCGCGGGGAGGTCGCGGACATGGCCGTAGGAGGCGAGCACGGTGTGACCGGGCCCGAGGTAGCGGCCGATGGTCTTGGCCTTGGCGGGCGATTCGACGACGACGACGGCCATGCGCGGGCAACTTCCTCGGGGGCGGGGCGTGGCGCGGCACCATGGGCGGGCGGGCCGGGGGATGTCAACCGCGCCGCCCTCCGCCCGGGCGGGACCGTCGCCTTCGGGCGCGAGGCGGGGCCCGGCCGGGGGATCCGGGCCATGCCGCGGGGCGACCCTGCCCCCGCATCCGGTCGGGCGGCGGGGAGGCGGCGGGAACGGGACAGGGACCGACCCGCCCGAGCCAGGGGTTCCGCGCGCGAACGGAGGGGAGGCGGACGGCCGCCAAGCGGATCCGGACCGCCTCGCCGGGTCCGCGGCCGAGCGGAGGGGAGCCACCGACGTAAATTCGTCCCGGAAGGCATCCGGGCCCGCTCCCCGCGTGCGTGGGTGGCTCGTTCTCTCCCGAGATCGCCCGGAACGTCAGCGCCCGCTCCCCGCGTGCGTGGGTGGCTCGTCCCCGGGACAGCGGGATGCGATGCCCCGCCCCGCCGGGCGGGGACCGCCAGCGGCGGGCGGGCGCCCCCCGCCCCTCCCGCCCTCCGCGGCCCGGGGCGGGCCGCGCTCAGCGCCCCGGCCGGGGGCGGCGCCCGCCCGCGCCCGGGGCGGCGGCCCCGGGGACGAGGGCGGCGAGGGCCGGGGCGAGGGCCGCGGCGGGAAGGATGACGACCATCCGCGGGGCCGAGAACGACAGGCGCACCGTTTCTTCCGTGACCCGGTTCGAGGTGCCGATGCGGCCGTCGCCGGCGAAGTCGAGGCCGGCGATCGGCCAGGCGAGCCCCGCGCTCTCGCCCGCCACGGGGCCGAGCGGGAAGAGCGAAAGGCGCATTCCCGCGGGCAGGCGGAGGGCGAGGCGGGGCGGGGCGAGAAAGGCGATGTCGGTGGCGCCGACGAGGATGCAGGGCCGCCCGGGGTGGCGGGCAAGCACGTTCAGGGCCGCGAGGGCATGGTCGAGGCGCGGGCCCGCAAGGCCGAGGCCGAGGACGAAGGGGGCGGCGATGCGGGCGAGGCATTTCTCGAAATCGGTCGTCTCCTGCTCGTCGATGCGGTGGATCGCGGCGGCGGGCAGCGCCGCCCGCGCCGCCGCCGAGAGCGAGTCGAGATCGCCGATCACTGCCCGCGGGACATGGCCGAGCGCGAGCGCCCGGTCGGCGCCGCCGTCGGCGGCGACGAGGACCGGCGCCAGCCGCAGCGCCCGGGCGAGCGCCCGCGCCGCCACCCGGCCGCCGCCGACGACCGTGACCCCGCCCTCTGCCCTGATCAATGCCCCGCCCATGCCCGGACAGTTGACAAATGTGGCGCGGAACTCAACGTGGACCCGAAAGTTTCCCCACTTTCACCCCGCTCTGCCCATCGAAACGCGCGCGGCGGGGCTAGCCTCGTCCGGGTCAGGTCGGCAGAAGGCGAGCGTCCCATGGTCGGTGCGAGCAAGATCCTCACGGTCTCCTACGGAACCTTCTCCTGCACGCTCGAGGGGTTCGAGGATCCGTTCTCGACCATGAAGGCGATCGCGGAGTATTTCCGCGATCTCGCCGCCGCCGACCGCTATTTCGGCGCCGAGCCGCCGGTGCCGGACGCCCAGATGCTGCATCGCATCGCCGAGCGCGAGGTCCAGAGCCGCGTCGAGGCGCGGGTCGAGGAGAACGGCGTCGTCCTCCGCGCGGCGGGCCCCGCCGCCCCGCCGGCCGACCGCCGCCCCGCTCCCCTGCCTGCCGCGCCCGCGACCCGCCCCGCCGCCGCCTCCACGGCGGCCGCGGCGGCAGCCCCCGCGGCGGCAGCCCCCGCGGCGGCAGTCCCTGCCGCGGCGGCGCCGCCGGCCGACGAGAGCGTGGCTGCGAAGCTCCTGCGCATCCGCGCCGCCGTCGCCCAGGCCCGCGCCGGAACCTTTGCCCCCGCCGCCCCGGCCCCGGCCGCCCCGCCCGCGGCCCTGACCGCGGCGCCCGCCGCTCCACCCCCTGCGGCCGATCTCGAGGACGGGGTCCCCGCCCCCGCCGCGGCACCGCCGGCCGCCCCCGAAGTCGCCGCCGCGCCCGCGCCCGCGCCCGAGGTCACGACCGCCACCGCCGCCGCCGGGGACGCACCGGCCGGCGCGGACACGAGCCCCACCGCGGCCCCCGCGACCGCGGCCGCCACGGTGGAGGCCCCTGCGGCCGCCGCCGCCGAGCCCCTCGCGGCCGCCGCCGCGGAGGCCCCTGCGGCCGCCGCCGTCGAGCCCCTCGCGGCCGCCGCCGCCGAGGCCCTCGCGACCGGCGCGGCAGCGGTGGCGGCGGTGCCGGCGGCGCCCGGGGTCGGCGCGGTCCTCGCCGGCCTGCGCGCCGGGGAGGTGCCGGACGCCGACGAGGCCGACGAGGCCGACGAGGAGGACGTGGCGGCCGGGGCGCCGCCGGCGCGCGTCATCGTCCTGCGCGGCGCCCGCCGGGCCGAGGCCGCGGGCGCCGCGACCTCGACGGCGATGCCGCCGGCGATGACCCCCGTCGCCGGCGCGGCGGGCGATGACACCCGGGCGCCGGCCCCGGCCGCGGCGGCGCCGGAGAGCCTCGGCGCCCGCCTCGGCCGGGCCATCGGCGGGGCGGGACTCGCGGCCGCGGACGAGGCCGACCTCCTGCGCGAGGTCCTGGCCGTCGCCGCTGCCGCCGGCGCCGACCCTGCCGCCCCCGGCCCCCAGGCGCCGGCCACCGCCGCGCCGGCCGTCCCGGCCGCCGCCGCCCCTGCCCCCGCCGCCCGCGCCCCCGCGGCCGGACCGGCCGCCCCGGCCGCCGCCGCCCCCGCCCCCGCCCCGGCGGCCGCCCCTGCCCCGGCCGGGCAACCCGCGTCCGCCCGCCCGGGGCGGCCCGCGGCCGGCCCCGAGCCCGACCTCGGGCGGCTGATGGCCCTCGCCGAGTCGGAGGCCAGCGATCCCGAGACGCGCCGCCGCCAGCAGGCCATGGCCCATCTCAGGGCCGCCGTCGCCGCCCACGAGGCCGAGCGCGAGATCACCGGCGAGGCCCCGGCGGGCGAGCCCCGGCCCTCGGCCCTCGAACGCTTCCGCGACGATCTGGCGAGCATCGTCCGCCCCCGCCGTCCCGCCGCCCCCGCCCGCGGCGTGCGCCCGGGGACCGAGCGGGCGGGCGACCGCCCGGCACCCCTGGTCCTCGTCTCGGCCCAGCGCATCGACCGGCCGGCGCCGGAGGTTCCGGCCGAGGCCGCCCCCGTCCGCCCGCGCCGCGTCGCCGCCGGCAACCTCGCCCTCTCCGAGCCCCTCGCGCCCGAGCCCCTCGCGCCCGCGCCCGCGCCCGCGCCCGCGCCCGCGCCCGCGCCCGCGGCCGTCACCGAACCCGCGCCCGCAGCCGCCCCGGCACGCGGCGCCGAGAATTTCGAGGCCTTCGTCGCCCGCATCGGCGCCACCGACCTCGAGGACCGGATGGAGGCGGCGGCGGTGCACGTCGCCCTCGCCCAAGGCATCGCCCAGTTCGCGCGGCCGCAGGTCCTGCGCCTCGCGCTCGCCGCGGGCGAGGACGCCGGGGACGAGCCGAGCCGCGAGGCCGGACTCGTCGCCTTCGGCCGGCTCCTGCGCGAGGGGCGGATCGTGCGCTCGCGCCGCGGCCTCTTCGAGGTCGGCGCCGCCTCGCGCTATGCCGCCCGCATCGCCCCACCGGCGGCCTGACCGCCGGCCGGGCGCCCGCTCCCCGCGCCGCCCCGGGGCTGACCCCGGGGCGGCGGCGTTCCCAGGCGCCCGCCCCCGCAGCCGTGCCGGGCGTCATCCCCGGGGCGGGGCCGGCGGCGGCGGGCGGGCGATGCCGCGGAAGAGGACGCGGAGCGGCAGCGCCCAGAGGACGCCGAGGCCCGCGTGGAGGGCAAGCTCGGCAAGGAAGGGCGGCCGCCCGAGACGGTCGAGAAGCGTCACCGCCAGGACGACGTAGGCGGGGACGCCGACGACGAGGACGGCGAGCGCGAGCCGCCGCCGGGTCTTCCAGGCGAGCGCCATCAGTCGGCGAAGGGATCGGTGACGAGGATGGTGTCGTCGCGCTCGGGCGAGGTCGAGACGAGCGCCACCGGGCAGCGCACCAGTTCCTCGATGCGGCGGACGTATTTCACCGCCGCCGCCGGCAGATCGGCCCAGGAGCGGGCGCCGGCGGTGCTTTCTGCCCAGCCGGCGACGGTCTCGTAGAGAGGCCGCACCCGGGCCTGGCGGTCTGCCGCCGCCGGCAGGTGGTCGAGCGTCACGCCGTCGAGTTCGTAGCCGGTGCAGATGCGGAGCTCGTCGAAGCCGTCGAGGACGTCGAGCTTGGTCAGGGCGAGGCCCGAGACCCCCGAGGTCGCGCAAGTCTGGCGGACGAGGACGGCATCGAACCAGCCGCAGCGCCGCTTGCGCCCGGTCACGGTGCCGAACTCGCGCCCGCGCTCGCCCATCCTCTCGCCCGTGGCATCGGCAAGCTCGGTCGGGAACGGCCCCTCGCCCACCCGCGTCGTGTAGGCCTTGGCGATGCCCAGGACGTAGCCGATGGCGCCGGGGCCGATGCCGGTCCCGGCGGCGGCCATGCCGGCGAGCGTGTTCGACGAGGTGACGAAGGGATAGGTGCCGAAGTCGATGTCGAGCAGGGCGCCCTGCGCGCCCTCGAAGAGGATGCGCCGGCCGGCCCGGCGGGCCTCGGCCAGGACCTTCCACACCGGCCCGGCGAAGGGCAGGATGCGGGGGGCGACCGCGGCCAGCCCGGCCTCGAGCGCGGCGCGGTCCACGGGCGCGAGCCCGAGGCCGCGGCGGAGGGCGTCGTGGTGGACGAGCAGGCGGTCGAGCCGGGTCGCGAGCGTCGCCGCGTCGGCGAGGTCGGCCACGCGCACCGACCGCCGGCCGACCTTGTCCTCGTAGGCCGGCCCGATGCCGCGGCCGGTGGTGCCGATGCGGCCGCGACCGGCCTCGGCCTCGCGGGCGCGGTCAAGCTCGCCGTGGACGGGCAGGATCAGGGCCGCGTTCTCGGCGATCATCAGGTTCGCCGGGGTCACCGCGACGCCCTGGGCCGCGAGCCGGCCGATCTCGTCGAGAAGCGCCCAGGGGTCGAGGACGACGCCGTTGCCGATGACCGAGAGCTTGCCCCTGCGGACGATCCCCGAGGGCAGGAGCGAGAGCTTGTAGGTCACCCCGTCGATGACGAGGGTGTGGCCGGCGTTGTGGCCGCCCTGGAAGCGGGCGACGATGTCGGCCCGCTCCGAGAGCCAGTCGACGATCTTGCCCTTACCCTCGTCGCCCCATTGGGCGCCGACGACGACGACATTGGCCATGGCCTACCCGCGCTAGCGCCGCAACCCGCCCCTCATAGCGGCGCCGGGCCGGGGGGGGAACGCGAAACTTCGCCGCCCCCCGGGGCGCGCGCGCCGGCACCGGGGAAAGGCCCGGCGCCCGGCCCCCGG
>JADLCV010000200.1 GCA_020846995.1 Paracoccaceae bacterium | reverse complement strand
GGCCGCTGTCGCGGGCCCGCGCGCGGCCGCGCGCCCGCCGTCCGACATTCGCCCCGACAGGAGGGATCAGCGCATGACCACCATCACGGCCGCCGTCTGCCGCGCCTTCGGCGCCCCGCTCGCGATCGAGGAACTCACCCTCGCCCCGCCCGGCCCGGGCGAGGTCGAGGTCGAGATCGCGGCCGTCGCCATCTGCCACTCCGACATCTCCTTTCTCGACGGGGCCTGGGGCGGCGGGCTGCCGGCCGTCTTCGGCCACGAGGCCGCGGGCCGCGTCGTCGCGACCGGAGCCGGCGTCGCCGCGCTGGCGCCCGGCCAGGCGGTGATCGTGACCCTGATCCGCTCCTGCGGCGAATGCCCGGCCTGCGCGGCGGGGGCGCCGGTGCACTGCGCCGCCCCCTACGACCGCATGAAGGGCCCGCTCGCCACGCCCGCGGGCGAAGCGGTCGGCCACGGGCTGAACTGCGCCGCCTTCGCCACCCGCGCCGTCGTCCAGGCCCGCCAGTGCGCCCCCGTCCCCGGGACGATGCCGATGGCCGCGGCCTGCCTGCTGGCCTGCGGGGTCATCACCGGGGTCGGGGCGGCCGTCAACACGGCCCGCATCCGCCCCGGCGAGACCGTCGTCGTGGTCGGCGCCGGCGGGGTCGGGCTCAACGCCATCCAGGGGGCGCGGCTCGCGGGGGCGGCGCGCATCTTCGCCGTCGATCCCAACCCCGACCGGCGGGCGGATGCCCTCCTCTTCGGGGCGACGGACGCGATCGACGCCGCCGCCCCCCGCCCCTGGGAGGCGGTGCGGGCGCTCACCTCCGGGCGCGGGGCCGACGCCGTCCTCGTCGCCACCGGGGCCATCGCCGCCTACGCGACGGCCGCCCGCTTCCTCGCCCGCCAGGGCCGGCTGGTCGCCGTCGGCATGCCCGCCGCCGGGGCCGAGGCACGCTGGGAGCCGATGGTCACGGCCTACCTCGGCCAGCGGGTCATCGGCTCGCCCATGGGCGACACCGTCCTCGCCCGCGACATCCCCTGGATGATCGACCTCTGGCGCCAGGGCCGGCTCCGGCTCGACGACCTCGTCACCCGCACCTGGCCCCTCGCGGCGATCAACGAGGCGATCGCCGACACCAGGGCCGGGCGGGCGCGGCGCAACGTCATCCTGCCCGCGGGCTGAGCGGGCGGGGGACCGGAAGGCGCCTCGAGGGGCTCGAGATCCTCCGCATCGCCCCGCCGCCGCCGGGCTGGGGGGGGCGCTACTGGACGCTCGTGCGCCTGACCACGGCCTGCGGCATCGAGGGCTGGGGCGAGGTCTACGCCGCGACCGTCGGCCCGCGGGCGATGGATGCCGTCATCGCCGACGTCTTCGCCCGCCACATGCAGGGCGAGAACCCCGAGAACCTCGAACTGATGTTCCGCCGCGCCTATTCGGCGGGCTTCAGCCAGCGACCCGACCCGACCGTGACGGGGGCCTTCTCGGGCCTCGAGATCGCCTGCTGGGACATCCTCGGCAAGGCCCGCGGGCGGCCCGTCTGGGCGCTCATCGGCGGGCGCACGAACGCGCGCCTGCGGGCCTATTCCTACCTCTACCCCGCGCCGGGAAGCGACATCGCGGGCTTCTGGGTCGATCCCGACCGCAACGCCGAGGCGGCCCTGCGGCTCGTCGCCCAGGGCTTCACGGCCGTCAAGTTCGACCCCGCCGGCCCCTACACGATCCGCGGCGGGCACGAACCCGCGGCCTCCGACATCGGCCGCTCGGTCGCCTTCTGCCGGGCGATCCGGGCCGCGGTCGGCGACCGCGCCGACCTTCTCTTCGGCACCCATGGCCAGTTCACCACCGCCGGCGCCATCCGCCTCGGCCGCGCCATCGCCCCCTTCGGCCCCCTCTGGTTCGAGGAGCCGATCCCTCCCGACGATCCCCTCGGGCTCGCCGAGGTCGCCCGCGCCACCGGCCTTGCGATCGCCGTCGGCGAAAGGCTCGCCGGCCGGGCCGAGTTCGCGACCGTGCTGCGCACCGGCGGCGCGCGCATCCTCCAGCCCGCCCTCGGCCGCATGGGCGGGATCTGGGAGGCGCGCAAGCTCGCCGCCCTCGCCGAGGCCTTCGGGGCCGGGATCGCCCCCCACCACTACGCCGGACCCGTGGCCTGGGTCGCGAACCTCCACCTCGCGGCGGCGATCCCGAACCTCCTCATGGTCGAGACGGTGGGGCTGCCGGGATCCTTCCACCTGCGCCTCCTCCGCGACGGCGTGACCTTCGAGGGCGGCTTCGTCCTTCCCCCCGAGGGGCCCGGGCTCGGGATCGAGATCGACACCGCCCTCGCCCGCGCCCATCCCTGCAGCGGCGACCGGCTCCACCTCGACATGCAGGAGGCCCCCTGCGACTACGCCGCCCCCAACCGCTTCGAGGGCGGGGCCCCGCCCGAGCCCTGACGGCGCGGCGCGGCGCCCGGACGCGCCGCGCCCCCAAGGGGGGGCCCCGCGCCCCGGCGCGCGGGTGGGCGGGCGGGGCGCCGCCGGGGCGCGGGGCCGGGCGGGTCGCCCGTCCCCGGGGGGCCGGGCGGGACCGGGCGCTCCTCCCGGGGATCCGGGGGCAGGGTGGCGGCGGCGGACGCGGGCCGGGCGGCCGGAGAGCGCGAGGGTCGCGTCGGCGCGCGGGCTCCGCGCGATCACCCGGCCGCGGGCGATCACGGCCAGCCGCGGCGGCCGGAGACGGATCGCCTCGACCGGATCGCCGGCATCGAGGACGACGAGCGAGGCCCGCCGGCCGACCGCGAGCCCGTAGTCGGCCAGCCCCATGATCGCCGCCGGCACCGTCGTCACCATGTCGAAGGCCGCCCGCATCTCCGCCGGCGCCGTCATCTGGGCGACATGCAGCCCCATGTGGGCGACATCGAGCATGCAGGCCCCGCCGAGCGGATACCAGGGGTCGCGCACGCAGTCCTGGCCGAAGGCGACGGGGATGTCCTGGGCCCGCATCTCGGCCACCCGCAAGAGCCCGCGGCGCTTGGGATAGCTGTCGTGGCGGCCCTGGATGGTGATGTTGATCAGGGGGTTGGCGATCGCCGCGAGGCCCGCCTCGGCGATCAGCGGGAGCAGCTTCGAGACATAGTAGTTGTCCATCGAATGCATCGAGGTCAGGTGCGAGCCCGCGACCCGCCCCCCGAGCCCCAGCCGCCGGGCCTCGAAGGCGAGCGTCTCGATGTGGCGCGAGAGGGGGTCGTCGGTCTCGTCGCAGTGCAGGTCGACCATGAGCCCGCGGGCGGCGGCGAGTTCGCAGAGAAGGCGCACCGACTCTGCCCCCGCCGCCATCGTCCGCTCGAAATGGGGGATGCCGCCCACCACCTCGACCCCCATGTCGAGGGCCGCGACGACGCCCCTCATGCCGCCCTCGGCGCGCAGGACGCCGTCCTGGGGGAAGGCGACGAGCTGGAGGTCCATCCAGCCCCTGACCGCCTCGCGCACGGCAAGGAGCGCCTGCACGGTCCTGAGCTCGGGGTCGGTGGTGTCGACATGGCTGCGGATGGCGAGGAGCCCCTGCGCCGCCGCCCAGTCGCAGTAGGCGAGCGCGCGGGCGATCATGTCGTCGACCGTCGCCATGCCCTTCAGCTCGCGCCAGAGGTCGATCCCCTCGAGGAGCGTGCCCGAGGCGTTGATCCGCGGCCGCCCGTAGGAGAGGGTCGCGTCGAGGTGGAAATGTGCATCGACGAAGGGCGGGGCGACGAGATCGCCGGTGGCGTCGATGACCTCGCCCGCCTCGGCCTCGAGGCGCGGCGCGATGGCGGCGATGCGGGCGCCGGTGATGCCGATGTCGGCCACGCTTCCGTCGGGCAGGGTGCCGCCGCGGACGATCAGGTCGAAGGTCATCGTTCGCCCCTCCGGTAGGGAACCATCAGCGCCGCCGGCACCGCCGCCCGCCGCGACATCACCACGAGCGCGAGGATCGAGAGCAGGAACGGCGCCATGAGGAAGATCTGGTAGGGCAGCGCCGCCCCGAGCGCGGTCTGCTGGAGGCGGATCTGGAGGGCATCGAAGGCCGCGAAGAGGAGCGCCCCGAGCACCGCCCGGCCCGGCGCCCAGGCCCCGAAGACGACGAGCGCGATGGCGATCCAGCCCCTCCCGTTGACCATCTCGAAGAAGAAGGCGTTGAAGGCCGAGAGCGTGAGGAAGGCGCCTCCGACCGCCATCAGCCCCGAGCCCGCCATCACCGCGCCGATCCGAAGCCCCGTCACCGAGAGCCCCTGGGCCTCGACCGCGGCCGGATTCTCGCCCGCCGCCCGCAGCGCCAGCCCGAGGGGCGTGCGGGCGAGGACGAGGGCGACCGCGGCCGCGGTGGCGAAGGCGGCCCAGGTCAGGGGCGTCTGGACCATGAGGACGGGGCCGATCAGCGGCAGGTCGGCGAGCCCGGGCAGGGCCAAGGGCTCGAAGGGCGCGATGCGGGGCGGCGAGGTCACCTGCGGCAGCGCGAGGCGATAGGTGTAGGAGGCCGCGGCGGTGGCGAGGAGCGTGACGCCGAGGCCGACGACGTGCTGGGAGAGCCCGAGGGGCACGACGAGGAGCGCGTGCAGGAGGCCGAAGGCCATGCCGGTCGCGAAGGCGGTCGCGACCCCGCCCCAGAGGCCCGCGCCCGACCACACCGCGAACCAGCCGGCGAAGGCGCCGGCGACCATGATCCCCTCGATGCCGAGGTTGAGGACCCCGGCCCGTTCGCAGACGAGTTCGCCGAGGGTGGCGAGGACGAGCGGGGTGGCGATGCGGATCACCGCCGCCCAGAAGGTGGCCGAGGCGAGGATGTCGAGGATCTCGGCCATTGCCTACCCCCATGCCAGGCGGTAGCGGGTGAACATCAGCGCCGGCACCATGGCGAGGAGCGCCGTGGCGAGGAGGAGGTCGGCGATGTAGGAGGGCACGCCCGCCGCCCGGCTCATGGCGTCGGCCCCGACGAAGATGCCGGCGACGAAGACCGCCGCGAGGACGACGCCCAGGGGATGGAGGAGCGCGAGCATGGCGACGATGATGCCGGTGTAGCCGAAGCCCGGCGAGAGGGCGAGGGTGAGGTTGCCGCGCAGGCCGGCGACCTCGGAGAACCCCGCGAGGGCGGCGAGCCCGCCCGAAAGCACCGCCGTCCGCGCGATCACCCGCCCGACCGGGATGCCGGCATAGGCGGCGGCGCGGGCGTTCAGCCCGACGGCGCGCATCTCGTAACCGAAGGCGGTGCGGGCCTCGACGAACCAGACCGCGAGCGCCGCCGCGAGCGCGAGCAGGAACCCCCAGTGCAGCCGCAGCCCGGCGACGATGCGCGGCAGCCGCGCCTCGGGCAGGAGGCGCGCCGACTGCGGCCAGCCCATGGCCCGGGGGTCCTTGAGGACGCCCTCGAGCAGCATCGACACGAGAAGGAGGATGACGAAGTTCAGAAGCAGCGTCGTCACCACCTCGTCGACCCCGAGGCGGGTCTTGAGGAGGGCGGGGCCGAGGAGCGCCGCCGCCCCGACCGCGGCCGCGGCGCGCGCGAGGGCGGCGAGGAGCCCCGCGGCCGGCCAGCCCGCGAGCGCCCCGGTGCCGAGGACGGCGGTCGCGAGCGCGCCGAGGTAGAGCTGTCCCTCGGCCCCGATGTTCCACAGCCGGGCGCGGAAGGCCACGGCGACGGCGAGCCCGGTGAAGATGAGCGGCGTCGCCCGGTTGAGGGTCTCGAGCAGGGCGAAGCGCGAGCCCGCGGCGCCCTCGAGGATGAGCCCGAAGACCGCGAGCGGTGCCCCCCCGGCGGCGAGCACGAGGGCGGCGCCGATCGCGAGCGTCGCCGCGAGCGCCGCCAGCGGCAGGCCGAAGAGGCGCGCGGCCGAGGGCCGGGCGATGGGTTCAAGCCGCATGCGGCTCCTCCGCGAAGGCCTCGCCCGACATCCACAGGCCGAGGTCGGCCGCGCTCGCCTGGCCGCGGCGGAAGGCGGGCGAGAGCCGGCCCCGCGACATGACGTGGACGGCGTCGGCAAGGCCGAGGATCTCGTCGAGATCCTCGGACACGAGCAGGACGGCGGCGCCCCCGTCTCGGGCGGCGACGAGGCGGCCGTGGACGAAGGCCGTGGCCCCGACGTCGAGCCCGCGCGAGGGCTGGCAGGCAAGGATGATGCGCGGGCCCGCCTCGAGGACGCGGCCGAGGATCAGCTTCTGCAGGTTGCCCCCCGACAGGAGGCGCGCCGGCAGCGCCGCCGAGGGGGTGCGCACGTCATAGGCGGCGATGATGCGCCCGGCCCACCGGCGCGCGGCCCGCCACGACAGGAGGCCCGCCCGCGTCAGCGCCGGATAGCGTTCGAGGATCGCGTTCTCGACGAGGTCGAAATCGGCGACGGCGCCCTCGCGGTGGCGATCCTCGGGGATGCGGCCGATGCCCGCGGCAAGGGCCTGCCGCGGTCCCCAGCTCGCCGGCTCGGCCCCGTCGAGGACGAGCCGCCCCGCCCGCGGCCGGGCGAGCCCCGCCACGAGCGCCGCGAGCGCCGCCTGGCCGTTGCCCGAGACCCCGGCGATCGCGGTGATGGTGCCGGCGCGAAGCACGAGATCGACGCCGGCGAGCCCCGGCCCTGCCCCCGCCGGCGCGGTCGAGACGGCAGCGAGCCGCAGGATCGCGGGCCCCGGGGCGGCGGCGGGGGCGATGCGGGCCTCGGGCAGCGCCGCCCCGACCATGAGCTCGGCCAGCCGGGCGCGGTCGGTGCCGGCCGTGGCCATGGCGCCGGCGACGCGGCCCTGGCGCAGCACCACCACCCGGTCGGCGACCGCCAGCACCTCCTTCAGCTTGTGGCTGATGAAGATGATCGAGAGGCCCCGCGCCACCATCCGCCGCAGGGTCGCGAAGAGCGCCTCGCTCTCCTGCGGGGTCAGGACCGCGGTCGGCTCGTCGAGGATGAGGATGCGGGCGTCGCGGTAGAGGGCCTTGAGAATCTCGACCCGCTGGCGCTCGCCCACGCTCAGCCCGCCGACCCGCGCCGCGGGATCGACGGCGAGGCCGAAGTCGCGGGCGAGCGTCGCGATCCGCGCCGCCGCGGCGGCAAGCCCAAGCCCCGGCCGCCACAGCGAAACGGTGCCGAGGACGATGTTCTCGGCCACGGTCAGGTGGTCGGCGAGGGTGAAGTGCTGGTGGACCATGCCCACCCCGGCGGCGAGCGCCGCCCCCGGCCGGCCCGGTGGCAGCGGCCGGCCGAAGACGGTGACGCGCCCCGCATCGGCCGCGTAATGGCCGAAGAGGATGTTCATGAGCGTCGTCTTGCCGGCCCCGTTCTCGCCCAAGAGGGCGACGATCTCGCCCTCGGCGAGTGCGAAGTCGATGCCGTCGTTGGCGCGCACGGGGCCGAAGGCGCGCGTGATCCCCTCGAGGCGCAGGACCTCCCGCGTCGCGGCCCCCTGCCCCGTCACGTCGAGCGCGGCTCCTCGTCGTTGACCGCGACCGCGAAGCTGCCGGCGCGGATCGCCGCCTCGCGTTCGGCGACGAGCGCCATCGCCGCCTCCGGCACCTTGCCCGCGAAGGTGCCGAGATCGGACACCGAGCAGCCGCCGTGCTTCATGAGGGAATAGACGCCGTAGTCGGCGGCGGCGAAGGTTCCCCCGCGGACCGCGGCCACGGCCGCATCGAGCGTCGGCTCGAAATGCCAGAGCGCCGAGACGACGACCGTCCCGGGATACTCGGCCTGGGTGTCGATGACGTTGCCGATGGCGAGGACGCCGCGCTCGCGGGCCGCGTCCGAGACCCCGAAACGCTCGGCATACATGACGTCGGCCCCGGCCTCGATCATGGCGAAGGCGGTCTCCTTGGCCTTGGGCGGGTCGAACCACGAGCCGATGAAGGCGATCTGGAAGCGCGCCTCGGGGCGGAGTTCGCGCACCCCGGCCATGAAGGCGTGCATGAGCCGGTTGACCTCGGGGATCGGGAAGCCGCCGACCATGCCGATGTTGCCCTTGGCCGTCAGCGCCCCGGCGATGATCCCGGTCAGATAGGAGGCGTCCTGGATGTAGTTGTCGAAGACCGCGAAGTTCGGGACGGCGGCATCCTCCCGGAAGGACGAGCCCATGAGGAAGGCGACGCCGGGATAGTCGGCGGCGACCTCGCGGGCCTCGTCCTCGACCCCGAAGACCTCGCCGACGATGAGCTTCGCCCCCGCCTCGGCGTATTCGCGCATGACCCGCGGGTAGTCGGTGTTCGAGGTGTTCTCGGACCAGTCGTAGGTGATGTCGCCGCGGGCCACGGCGGCGTCGGCGGCCTTGTGGATGCGGCTCACCCACTGCTGCTCGACCGGGACGGTGTAGATGCCGGCGACCTTCAGGGGCTCGGCGGCGAAGGCGCCGCGGGGGGCGAAGGCAAGGCCCGCGGCGGCGGCCGAACCGGCGATCAGATGGCGCCGCGAGAGCTGCGGCAGGACGAGCGTGGGCCGGGCTTTCCTCATGGTCGTCTCCCTCCGTGAGTCCGCTTTTTGCCCGGACGGTAGACGAAGACGGGGCGCCGGCAAAGGGCTTTCGCGGACCGCCCGTCCGGGGGGGCGCGGTCTCCGCGGGGCGGTCCGGACAAGCCCCTTGCGCATCCCCTGCCGCTCGCCTAAAGACGTCGCGCGGCCGCGGCCGCCCTCGGTGGGGCCATAGCTCAGTTGGGAGAGCGCTTGAATGGCATTCAAGAGGTCAGGGGTTCGACTCCCCTTGGCTCCACCAAATCCCCTCTATGTTTCGTTTTCATTCAGCGACTTAGAGAGGATCGCCGCCAAGGGCGGCAGCCTCAACCCACGATTTGACCGATGGAATTTCGGGGCCGGCGACAGCCCGGAACCCCGGCGACCGTTCACGAAGACGCGATCGTATGTCGCACCCCGCAAGGCGATGCGACCAAGCATTCACGCGATCAAAGGTTTCGCAACTTGTGCGTGACAAACCTGCGGCGCAATTCCATCGTTAGATGAACGGCAAGGTAGAAGGCCCTTGCTGTGGATGCAGCGCCAGACGAAAAAATGAGTATTGAGACATGAATTTCTTGGCGCAAAGCAAATCCAGCGGAAACGAATACAATGTGCAGGTCCATCCGACCGACGACGGCCCCGTGATTGCGTCTGATAGTCCGGTGGGTGAGAACGGCCAATACTGAAGACACGCGTTTGCGCCAATTTCTGGCGATGAAAGCGAAGTTGTTGGAGCCGATGCGCCGGTTAGCAAGATTGCCAAGCCTGTTGCCGGTAGCCGGTTGGAAGCGACGATTGACGCGATGCACAAGCAGGAAGCCGTTGTGAAGAAAGCCCAAGCTGATCTACGTGCGATAAAGAAATCCGTCGCCAGCGCTGGTGCTTGATGGCACCTAACTCTTGACTTGCAATGGAAGGACTCAGGCATTGTTTATTCTTGCTGCCATTGGGTGGGTAGATATCGCGGCTGGCGGGTTGGCGGCATTCGCTGGTTTCAGCATGAGCGAACCTTTCTGGATTGCCATGGGTCTTCCCTGCATGATTTCCGGCGTGCTGTTTCTGGCGTTGGATCGCGGCTTGTCGTTGCTCACCGAAATACGTGACAAACTCGTGGGTGAAACACAGGATCAAGCGCGCGCCCCT
>JADLCV010000199.1 GCA_020846995.1 Paracoccaceae bacterium | reverse complement strand
CCGAGGCCCCGCCGCGCGGCTGACCCGTCCCCCGGGGTTGCCATCACCGGCCGAAGCTGCAAGGCTCGCCCCGCCCCGGGGCGGGGCGGGGCAGGACGGGCGGCAGGGCGATGCGGCCGCGCGAGATCATCGACTACTGGCTCGCGCCGGTCGGGCCCGCGGGCTGGTATGCCGGCGGCGCGACGCTCGACGGGGCCATCCGAGACCGCTTCGCCGGGCTCTGGGAGGAGGCGCGGGCGCGGCGGCTCGCCTCCTGGTGCCGCGACGCGCCCGGCGCCCTCGCCTTCATCCTCCTCACCGACCAGTTCCCGCGCAACATGTTCCGCGACCGGCCCGAGGCCTTCGCGACCGACGCGCTCGCGCTGGCGGCCGCGCGCGAGGCCGTCCGCCACCGCTGGGACATGGCCTTCGCCGAACCCGGGCGGCAGTTCTTCTACCTGCCCTTCATGCACGCCGAGACCCGGCACGACCAGGACCGCTGCGTACGCCTGATCCTCACCCGGATGCCCGAGACGGGGGCCGGCAACCTCCTCCACGCCCGCGCCCATCGCGCCGTCATCCGCCGCTTCGGGCGCTTCCCGACCCGCAACGCCGCCCTCGGGCGGGCCTCGGACGCGGCCGAGACGGCCTGGCTCGCGGCCGGCGGCTACGGCGCCGAGGTGCGGGCGCTGCCGGCGGCGGCCGGCTGAGCGGGCGGCCGGAATCGGCCGCGCCCGGGCTTTCGTTCACATTGTGTTCACATTTTGCGGTTGGCGCCGCCGCCGCCGGCCGCTATTTCTCGGGGGGGGACCCGGGGCGGGGGCTGGCCATGGCCGAGCAGAAGTTCATCGAGGTGCGCGGGGCGCGCGAGCACAACCTGCGGTCGGTCGACCTCGACATCCCCCGCGACCGGCTCGTCGTCATCACCGGGCTCTCGGGGTCGGGCAAGTCCTCGCTCGCCTTCGACACGATCTATGCCGAGGGCCAGCGCCGCTATGTCGAATCGCTCTCGGCCTATGCGCGGCAGTTCCTCGACATGATGCAGAAGCCCGACGTCGACCACATCTCGGGCCTCTCGCCGGCGATCTCGATCGAGCAGAAGACGACCTCGAAGAACCCCCGCTCGACGGTCGGCACGGTGACCGAGATCTACGACTACCTGCGGCTGCTCTTCGCCCGCGCCGGCACCCCGCATTCGCCCGCGACCGGGCTTCCGATCGAGGCCCAGCAGGTCCAGGACATGGTCGACCGGGTGATGGCGCTCGCCCCCGGCACCCGCGCCTTCCTCCTTGCCCCCGTCGTGCGCGACCGCAAGGGCGAGTATCGCAAGGAGATGCTCGAGCTGCGCAAGCAGGGCTTCCAGCGGGTCAAGGTCGACGGCGCCTTCCACGACCTCGAGGAGCCGCCCGCGCTCGACAAGAAGCTCCGCCACGACATCGACGTCGTCGTCGACCGCATCGTCGTCCGCGACGGGCTGGCGACGCGGCTGGCCGATTCCTTCCGCACCGCGCTCGACCTCGCCGACGGCATCGCCGTCCTCGAGACCGCCCCGCCCGAGGGCGCGGGCGAGGCCGAGCGCATCGTCTTCTCGGAGAAGTTCGCCTGCCCGGTGTCGGGCTTCACGATTCCCGAGATCGAGCCCCGCCTCTTCTCGTTCAACGCCCCCTACGGGGCCTGCCCGACCTGCGACGGGCTCGGGGCCGAGAGCTTCTTCGACGAGCGGCTGGTGGTGCCCGACCACGCGCTCTCGGTCCTCCAGGGGGCGATCGCGCCCTGGGCCAAGTCGCGCTCGCCCTATTTCGTGCAGACGGTCGAGGCGCTCGCGTGCCACTTCGGCTTCGACCCCCGCCGGCGGTGGCGCGACCTGCCCGAGGCGGTGCGGCGGCTCTTCCTCGACGGCTCGGGCGGGGAGGAGCTGCGCTTCCGCTACGACGAGGGCGGCCGCGTCTACGAGGTCACGCGGAGCTTCGAGGGCGTCATCCCGAACCTCGAGCGGCGCTGGCGCGAGACCGATTCGGCCTGGGTGCGCGAGGAGTTCGAACGCTACCGCGGGAGCCGGCCCTGCGGCCGCTGCGGCGGCCACCGGCTGAAGCCCGAGGCGCTCGCGGTCCGCGTCGCCGGCCGCCACATCGGCGAGGTGACGCGGCTCTCGATCCGCGAGGCCCTGGCCTGGGTCGAGGCGGTGCCGGCGGCGCTCGCCCGCCAGAAGGCCGAGATCGCCCGCGCCATCCTCAAGGAGATCCGCGAGCGGCTGGGCTTTCTCGTCAACGTCGGCCTCGACTACCTGACGCTCGCCCGCGCCGCCGGCACGCTCTCGGGCGGCGAGAGCCAGCGCATCCGGCTCGCGTCCCAGATCGGCTCGGGGCTGACGGGCGTCCTCTACGTCCTTGACGAGCCCTCGATCGGGCTGCACCAGCGCGACAACGACCGCCTGCTCGCGACCCTCAGGAACCTCCGCGACCAGGGCAACACCGTCCTTGTCGTCGAGCACGACGAGGAGGCGATCCGGAGCGCCGACTGGGTCGTCGACTTCGGCCCCGGGGCCGGCGTCCACGGCGGCCGCGTCGTCGCCGAGGGCCCGCCGGGGGCGATCGCGGCCGATCCCGCGAGCCTGACCGGGCAGTATCTTGCCGGGACGCGCGCCGTCCCCGTCCCCGCCCGGCGGCGGGCCGGCAGCGGCCGGTCGCTGAAGGTGACGGGCGCGACCGGCAACAACCTGCGCGCGGTGACGGCCGAGTTCCCGCTCGGCCGCTTCGTCTGCGTCACCGGCGTCTCGGGCGGGGGCAAGTCGACCCTGACCGTCGAGACCCTCTACAAGACCGCGGCGGTGCGGCTGAACGGGGCCCGCGAGACCCCGGCCCCCTGCACCGGCATCGAGGGCTTCGAGCATCTCGACAAGGTCATCGACATCGACCAGCGCCCGATCGGGCGGACGCCGCGGTCGAACCCCGCGACCTACACCGGCGCCTTCGACCCCATCCGCGACTGGTTCGCCGGGCTTCCCGAGGCGCGCGCGCGCGGCTACAAGCCCGGCCGCTTCAGCTTCAACGTCCGCGGCGGGCGCTGCGAGGCCTGCCAGGGCGACGGCGTCCTCAAGATCGAGATGAACTTCCTGCCCGACGTCTACGTCACCTGCGAGACCTGCAAGGGCCGGCGCTACAACCGCGAGACGCTCGAGGTCCTCTTCAAGGGCCGCTCGATCGCCGACGTCCTCGACATGACGGTCGAGGATGCCCAGGGTTTCTTCGCCGCGGTGCCGGCGATCCGCGACAAGATGGACGCGCTCGCCCGTGTCGGGCTCGGCTACATCAGGGTCGGCCAGCAGGCGACGACGCTCTCGGGCGGGGAGGCCCAGCGGGTGAAGCTGGCCAAGGAGCTGTCGCGGCGGGCGACCGGGCGGACGCTCTACATCCTCGACGAGCCGACCACCGGGCTGCACTTCGAGGACGTCCGCAAGCTTCTCGAGGTCCTGCACGAACTCGTCGAGCAGGGCAACACGGTCGTGGTCATCGAGCACAACCTCGACGTCATCAAGACCGCCGACTGGATCATCGACATGGGGCCCGAGGGCGGCGACGGCGGCGGCGTGATCGTCGTCGCCGGCACCCCCGAGACGGTGGCGGCAACGCCGCGAAGCCACACCGGCCGCTTCCTCGCGCCCCTCCTCGCCCGCGCCATGGCGGCCGAGTAGCGGGCCGCGGGCGGCGCACCCGGGGGGGGCCGGCGGCGGGGGCGTCGCGCCCCCGCCGCCGGCGCT
>JADLCV010000198.1 GCA_020846995.1 Paracoccaceae bacterium | reverse complement strand
GGCTCGGTCACGCCGCGGCCGCCGCCGAGATCCTCGAGGATCGGCCGCAGCCGGTCGAGATTGGCGATCATCGCCGGCCGGGCGGCATGAAGGGCGGCCGCGTTCTCCCATTCGCCGATGACGATGAAGCTGCGCTCGCCCGAACGGACGAGCCAGAAGTTCCGCAGCCCGGCCATCCCGGCCGTGGCCATGTCCTCGTGGATGCGCACATAGTCGGCCTCATGCCCGGGTTTCACGCGCATGTGGACGACGTTCATGGCCGTCATGGATCCCTCCGCCGCGCGGGACTCGGCCGCGCCCCGAAAGATGCACGTAGCATACATGAAACCGGAACGCGGCGCCAGCGCCGCGCGCGGGGTTCCGCCCGCCGCCCGACCGCGGGGGCGGCGGGCGGCGGGGCGAGGCTCGGTTAACCCTGCCTTGCTAACCCCTCGCCCGGCCGGGCGGCGGTCCCGGCCCCCCATCGCGACGGATGGCGCGCGCCGGAGCCGGTGCGGGACCGGCCCCGGCCGGCCTGCCCCCCGGGGCCGGGGCGCCCGGAAGGCACGGGGGCGGGGTTCTCGACGAGGGGTCAGGGATGAACAAGGCAGTAACCGACGGGCTCGTGCTGATGCCGCCGCCCTTTGCGGAGGGTCTCGCGGCGTGGTCCTCGGGCGACGGCACGGCCGGATCGCCGAGCTACGACGGCGCCTCGAACGCAGCCTTCGTGCCGGCCGACCAGGATTTCGCGGGATGCCTGGAGCTGCTCAAGACCCAGGCCACGCAGAAGCTGCGGTGGACGGGCGAGACCCCGATCCTGCCCGGCTGCTACCTCGAGGTCCGGGCCCGCGTGAAGGCGATGTCGGGCAACCTGCCCGCGGTGCGCATCGCCGCCTGGGCGGGCGACGGCGCCGACGATCCCGTCACCGGCATCCCCCTCGCCGGCCCGTCGGTGACGCTGACGGGCTACGGCACGACCGTCACGGTGCGGGCGATCATCGGCACCGGCAACCGCCAGGGGGTCGACATGCCCTGGGGCACGACCCCGGTCTACGGCCATTTCGGCCTCGACCTGACGGGCCCGACGGGCGGGGTCGTGCGCATCGACGACCTCGAGATCGAGGACGTCACCGCCTACTTCCACCGCAAGATGATGGACTGGGAGGACGTCCGCGACTGGGGGGCGGCGGGCGACGGGACGACCGACGACCGCGCCGCCTTCGAGGCCGCGAGCGCCGCCGCGGCCGCGGCCGGGCGCACGCTCCTCGTCTCGGCGGGGACCTACCACATCGGCGCCAACCTGACCCTCGACGTCCCCGTGCGCTTCGAGGGCACGGTGACGATGGCGGCCGCGACCCGCCTCCAGCTCACGCGCAACTTCGACCTGCCGAGCTACGCCCGCGCCTTCGGCGGCGAGGTCCTGGGCTTCCGCAAGGCGATGCAGGCGCTCCTCAACTTCACCGACCACGTGACCCTCGACCTCGGCGGCCGGCGGATCGAGCTCGACGCGCCGATCGACGTCGCCGCCGCGGTCGCAAGCCCGACCGCCTTCCAGATCCGTCGCACGCTCGCCAACGGCCAGTTCAACGTCCAGCCCGGCACCGGCTGGGACACCGAGACCTGGACCCGGGCGGCGAGCTACTCGGCCGCCAACCCCACGAAGCTGACCGGCGTCAGCAACGTCGCCGCGATCCCGGTCGGCGCGCTCGTCCAGGGCACGGGCGTCGGCCGCGAGATCTACGTCACCGAGAAGAACGAGGGCGCGGGCACGCTGACCCTCTCGCAACCCCTCCACGGGGCCGCCGGCACCCAGCAGTACACGCTGACGCGCTTCAAGTACGTCCTCGACTTCGCGGGCTTCAGCGTCCTTGACCGCTTCGAGATCGTCAACGTCGAGTTCTACTGCGCGGGCGAGGCCTCGGGCATCATGCTCGCCCCCCAGGGCGAGAACTTCCGCATCGCCGACTGCATCTTCAACAAGCCCAGGGACCGCGCCATCACCTCGATCGGGCTCGCCTGCCAGAACCTGATGGTCGACCGCTGCCAGTTCCTCTCCAACGAGATGGCGCTGCGGGCCCAGGACCGCACCTCGATCGCCCTCAACGTCAACGCCAACGACGCCAAGATCCGCGACAACCGGGTCCAGATGTTCGCCCATTTCGCGGTCTGCAACGGCTCCGGCCACATGTTCCTCGGCAACCACTTCTTCGGCGGCGACAGCGAGACGAACGGGGTCCGCCAGGCCGGGCTGGTCCTCGGCCAGACCAACGTCAAGACGACGATCACCGGCAACTACATCGACAACAGCTTCGTCGAGTGGACCAACGAGTATTCGGCCGAGCCCGACTTCGCCGAGCCGCAATTCTCCTTCGGCGGGCTCACCGTCTGCGGCAACATCTTCACCGTCCGCAACGTCGCGCCGTGGTTCCGCTGGCTGGTCGTCAAGCCCCACGGCAGCGGCCATTTCATCCAGGGGCTGAACGTCTCCGGCAACGTCTTCCGGACCGTGAACGCGACCGTCGACCGCGTCGACCACGTCGACACCTCGTTCGCGACGCTCGACTTCGGGCGCACGCGCAACCTCGTCGTCGAGGGCAACGCCTTCAACGGCGTCACCCAGATCATCCAGAACCCGGTCACGATCCGCCACATCCAGAACACCGCGGCGACGACCTGGACAGTCGATTCGGGGGGCTTCCTGCCCTTCGGCGCCTGGGCCCGGCGGGTCCAGGCGCTGGTCTTCGACGGTCCCGTGCGGGGGCCGGGGACCGAGATCCTGAGCACCCGCCCCTACACCCAGGCCGAGGCCGGGGCGGCCAGGGACCGCATCGAGATCGTCTGGCCGGGCGAGGCCCGCGGCACCGTCGACGTGACGCTCCGCGCCGACAACCCGCTCTGAGCGGGGGGCTCAGCCCGCCCCGAGGTCGGCCGCGCCCAGCCGCCAGGCGCGCCCGAAGCCGCCGTTGAGATGGCCGGCCCCGGGCGCGAGCCGGACGAGGTGGAAGTCGGCGAAGTCGATGTAGAGGCGCGCCCTGGGCTGGAGGGCGAGGAAGCGGGCGCGGGGCGCCTCCGCGCCGGCAAGGAAGGTCGCCCGGACGGCGAGCGTGAGACGGGGATGGGTGAGGGGATCGCCGCGCCCCCCCGGCTCGCCGAGAAGGAGCGAGGCGCGGGGGTCGGCGCGCAGCGCCCGCGTGTGCGGGGCGAGGTCGGAGAGGAGCGCGAGGGGGGCGCCGTCCTCGCCCGGCACGACGGCGATGCGGGTGACGAACGGCGCCCCGGTCGCGGGGTCGATGACGCCGAGGGCGCCGTGCCGGACCTCGGCCACGAGCCGGCGGGCGAGGGCGCGGGCCTCGTCATCGGCGTCGCGGAAGGGGTCGCGCGCGGGCATGGCGCCGTTATCCCCCTCCGCGGCCGCAGACGGCAAGCCCCGGGGCGGGGGGACCACGGGGGGCGGCCGGCGGGCCGATATGCCGCAGTGCACCCGTCGCCCCGCCGTCCCCGGGGGCCCTGCCCGGCGGCCCGCGCCGGCCCCGCCCGCCCTCCGGCAAGCGGCTGAATTGCCTTGCGAAAGCATGAGGCGCGGGGGCCGGCCCGGGGCCAGGCCCGGGCGCCGCCCGGAACCTTGCAATAAAATCGTTGTGCAGGCGCGACTTAGACTGTTTTTTTGCTTTCTGTTATGGTCCGCTCGCTGTTCAGGGGGGGTGAGTCGTTCGCCCCCGGGCGGGCGTGCGGGCGGGACGCCGGCCCCCGAGAGGAGGTTTGAGATGACGGTTCAGGGAGCCGCGGCCATCGAGGCCGTTCATCCCGCGTCGGCCGATTTCGTCGCGCGGGCCCATGTCGATGCGGAGGCCTATGCGCGGCTCTATGCCGAATCGCGGGCCGACCCCGATGCCTTCTGGCGGCGCGAGGGCCGGCGGATCGACTGGATCCGCCCCTACACGCGGATCCAGAACACCGACTTCACCCTCGGCCGGGTGGCGATCCGCTGGTACGAGGACGGCACGCTCAACGTCGCCGCCAACTGCATCGACCGCCATGTCGCCCGCCACGGCAACCGGACCGCGATCATCTGGGAGCCCGACGATCCCGGCGCCCCCGCCCGCCACATCACCTATGCCGACCTGCTCGAGAACGTCTGCCGGCTGGCCAACGTGCTCAAGGACCAGGGTGTGCAGAAGGGCGACCGCGTCGTCATCTACCTCCCGATGATCCCCGAGGCGGCCTATGCCATGCTCGCCTGCGCCCGCATCGGCGCCGTCCATTCGGTCGTCTTCGCGGGCTTCTCGCCCGATGCGCTCGCCAACCGCATCAACGACAGCGACGCCCGCATCGTCATCACCGCCGACACCGCCCCGCGCGGCGGTCGCCGCACGCCGCTCAAGGCCAACACCGACCAGGCGCTGCTCGGCTGCAAGGACAGCGTCCGCTGCCTCGTCGTCAAGCATACCGGCGACCAGACGACCTGGATCGAGGATCGCGACGTCGACCTCACGCGGGCCATGGCCGCGGCCGCCCCCTACTGCCCTTACGCCGAGATGGGGGCCGAGGATCCCCTGTTCGTCCTCTACACCTCGGGCTCGACCGGCAAGCCCAAGGGGGTCGTCCACACCTCGGGCGGATTCCTCGTCTTTGCCGCCATCACCCACGAGGTCACCTTCGACTACCACGCAGGCGACGTCTTCTGGTGCACCGCCGACGTCGGCTGGGTGACCGGGCACAGCTACATCGTCTACGGTCCCCTCGCCAACGGCGCCACGACGCTCATGTTCGAGGGCGTGCCCACCTATCCCGACCCCGGCCGTTTCTGGGCGGTGATCGAGAAGCACGGCGTCACCCAGTTCTACACTGCCCCGACGGCGATCCGCAGCCTCGTCGGCCTCGGCCCGCAATGGGTCGAGAAGCACGACCTGTCGTCCCTGAAGCTCCTCGGCACCGTGGGCGAACCCATCAATCCCGAGGCGTGGAACTGGTATGACACCCATGTCGGCAAGAAGGTGCGGCCGATCGTCGATACCTGGTGGCAGACCGAGACCGGCGGCCACATGATCACGCCCGTTCCCGGCGCCATCCCGACCAAGGCCGGGTCGGCCACGCTGCCCTTCTTCGGGGTCGCCCCGGCGATCCTGTCGGCCGAGGGCGTGCTCCAGGAAGGCAACCCGGCCGAGGGTGTCCTCTGCTTCAGCGACAGCTGGCCGGGGCAGATGCGCACCGTCTGGGGCGACCACAAGCGCTTCGAGGAGACCTACTTCCAGCAATACAAGGGCTACTACTTCAGCGGCGACGGCTGCCGGCGCGACGCCGACGGCTACTACTGGATCACCGGCCGGGTCGACGACGTGCTGAACGTCTCCGGCCACCGCATGGGCACGGCCGAGATCGAGAGCGCGCTCGTCGCCCATGCCAAGGTCGCCGAGGCGGCGGTCGTGGGCTATCCCCACGCCATCAAGGGCCAGGGCATCTACGCCTATGTCACGCTCATGCACGGCGAGGTGCCGACCGAGGCCCTGCGCCGCGAGCTCGAGGCCTGGGTGCGCCAGGAGATCGGGCCCTTCGCCCGGCCCGACCTCATCCAGTGGGCCCCGGGCCTGCCCAAGACACGGTCGGGCAAGATCATGCGGCGCATCCTGCGCAAGATCGCCGAGAACGACTTCGGCAACCTCGGCGACATCTCGACCCTCGCCGATCCCGGGGTCGTCGAGGAGCTGATCGCCAACCGCATGAACCGCGGCTGAGGCGCTGGCCGCTCCGGCCGCTCCGGGCGGGCCCGCGGCGGGGCCGCCCGGCCCCCCCCCCAGCGCGCGCCGTTTCGCGCGAGACGGCGGGCTTCATCCCCGCCCGGGGCCCGCCTCCGCGCGCGCGACGCGGACGCGCGCGACGCGGCCGCGCGCGCGACGCGGCCGGCCGGTTGACGCGGCCCCGCGTTCTGCCATGATCGCGGCCATCCTGTGACGTCGCCGCGGACCCCCCCGACGACCGGACTGCGTGGGAGCGCGCGTTGGGCGACGGCGGCCTGCTTCCGACCATCCTGCACGTTGCCGGGGCCGTGGCCCTGCTGCTCTGGGCCGTGCGGCTCGTGCGCACCGGGGTCGAGCGGGCCTTCATGGTGGCGCTCCGCCGCTGGCTGCGGCTCGGGGCGGCGCGGCCGCCGCTGGCGGCCGCGACCGGGGCGGCGGTGGCGCTTGCCATGCAGAGCGCGACCGCCGTCGGCCTTCTCGCGGCGAGCTTCGCCTCCGCCGGCACCATCGCCGCCCCGGCGGCGCTCGCGATCCTCCTTGGCGCCGACGTCGGCTCGGCCCTCGCCGTGCAGGTCCTCATGTTCGGGGCGGGCTGGGCGGTCCCGGTCCTGTTCGTCGTCGGGGTCACGCTCTTCATGCGGGCGCGCGGGCGCACCGGCCGCCAGGTCGGGCGCATCCTGACCGGGCTCGGGCTGATCCTCGCGGCGCTGGCGATGATCGGGGCGGCGACGGCGCCGCTGTCGGGCAGCCCGGCGGTGCGGTCAGCGCTCGGCTATCTCGGCGGCGACCTGCCGACGGCCTTCCTCCTCGGCGCGCTCGTCGCCTGGGCGCTCCACTCCTCGATCGCCGCCGTCCTGATGGTCGCGACCTTTGCCGCCGAGGGGGCGCTGCCGGGACCGGTGGCGCTTGCCCTCGTCCTCGGGGCGAATCTCGGCGGCAGCCTCGTGGCCTTCGGGCTGACGCTCGGAACCCCGGTCGAGGGGCGGCGCGTCGTCATGGGCAACCTGCTCCTGCGCGGCGGCGGGGCGGCGGCGGCGCTTGCGGCGATGCTGGCCGGGCTGGTGGCGCCGGGGTATTTCGCGGCCAGCCCCCATGCCCAGGCGCTGGTCGCCCATTTCGCCTTCAACGCCGCCGTCCTCGTCCTCGGCCTGCCGCTCGCGCGGCCGCTGATGGCGCTCCTCGCGCGGCTCATGCCCGACGCTTCGGCCGCCGCGACACCCGAGCGGCCGAGCGCCCTCGACCCCGCCGCGCTCGCCGATCCGCCCCAGGCGCTCGCCTGCGCGGCGCGCGAGATCCTGCGCATGGGCGAGGAGGTCGAGGCGATGCTGCGCCCGATCCTGCGGCTCTACCGCGGCTGGGACGATGCGCTGGCCGAGACCATCGCCGCGCGCGAGAGCACCGTCGACCGCATGCATTTCGCGATCAAGCTCTACCTCGCCCGCATCGGCGCCGGGCACGGGGCGGGCGCCGGCCTGGCCAGGGGGATGGAACTGGCCGCCCTGGCCCACGAGATCGAATCGGCGGGCGATGCGATCTCGCGCGGGATGCTCGGGCTTGCCCGCCGGATGAGCGAGGAACAGCTGAGCTTTTCGGAGCGCGGCTGGCAGGAGATCGCCGATTTCCACGACCGCGTGCTGACCAACGCCCAGCGGGCGCTGAACGTCCTGATGACGCTCAGCCCCGACGATGCGCGCGCGCTCGTGGCCGAGAAGGAGCGGGTGCGCGAGGTCGAGCGGGCCCTGCAGCGGGCCCATCTCGAGCGCCTCCAGGAGGGGCAGGCACAGAGCGTCGAGACCTCGAACATCCACCAGGAGACGCTGCGCAGCCTCAAGCAGGTCAACACCGCCTTCTCGATGGTGGCCTATCCGATCCTCGAGGAATCGGGGGAACTCCTCTCCTCGCGGCTGGCCGGCCGGGCGGCGGGCTGAGCGCCGGGTCCGGGGCGCCGCGTTCAGGGCGCCGCGGCGAAGGGGTCCTCGGCATAGCGGACCCCGGTCAGGCAGAGCCCGTGGGCGGGCGCGACCGGCCCGCAGGCGGCGCGGTTGCGGGCCGCGAGCGCGGCGGCGACATCCGCCGACGCCCACGCCCCCGCCCCCACCCGTTCGAGCGTCCCCACGATCGAGCGCACCTGGGCGTGCAGGAAGCTGCGGGCGCGGCGGTGAAAGCGGACTTCGGTCGCGAAGGCGAGGGCGACGGGCTCGATGTCGATGGCGTCGAGCGTGCGCACGGGCGTGGCCGCCTGGCAGAGGGCGGCGCGGAAGGTCGTGAAGTCGTGGCGCCCGACGAGATGGGCGGCGGCCGCGCGCATCGCCGCGACGTCAAGCCCCTGGCGGACGTGCCAGACCCGGCCCGCGGCGAGCGTCGGCGGCGCCCGGCGGACGAGGAGGCGGTAGGTGTAGCGCCGCTCGAGGGCGGCGAAGCGGGCGTGGAACGACGCCGCCACCCGCGCCGCGGCGACGATCGCGACGGGGGCGGGCCGGAGGTGGGCGTTCAGCGCCTCGGCAAGACGGAAGGGCGGCCAGTCGCGGGCAAGGTCGCAATGGGCAACCTGGCCCGCGGCATGGACCCCGGCATCGGTGCGACCGGCGGCGGCGATCGCGGGCACGCCCTCCTCGAGGCGGGCGAGCGCCGCCTCGACGGCGCCCTGGACCGTGGGCTCGCCCGCCTGGCGCTGCCAGCCGGAAAAGCCGCGGCCGTCGTACTCGATGAGAAGCGCATAGCGCGGCACGCGGGCGCACCCCCTTCCCCGGGGCCTGAGAAGGCCCGGCTTAGCGCAAGTTCCGGCGGGGCGGTATCCCTCCGGGGTCGCCCCCCCCCCCGTGCCTTCTCCGCCCGCGCGCCCCGGCGCGCGCCCGCCGCGCGGGCCCCCGGGGTGCCGCGTCGCCCGTTTCCAGGCCCCCCTACACAGCGCCCGCCGTCGCCGCTATCTGGGGGGCGAGGGCAGGAGGGCGGGGTGCTCGGGCGGATCGCGGACGGGGTAAGCCGCGGCGTCGAGGGGATCGGCGCGGCGATCGCGGAGACGTTCCTCGAGGACGTCCTCCGCCTCGGCGTCACCGGCCTCGCGCGGGCGGGCAAGACCGTCTTCATCACCGCGCTCGTCGCGAACCTCATGGACCGCGGGCGGATGCCGCAACTCGCCGGGGTCGGCAACATCCGCGCCGCCTGGCTCCAGCCGCAGCCCGACATGACCCTGCCGCGCTTCGACTACGAGGGCCATCTCGCCGCGCTCGCGGCCGAACCCCCGCGCTGGCCCGACTCGACGCGGACGGTCTCCGAACTCCGGCTCTCGCTCCGCATCCAGCCGGCGGGGTTCTTCGGCGCCCTCGCCGGGCCGCGGACGCTGCATCTCGACATCGTCGACTACCCCGGGGAATGGCTGCTCGACCTCGGCCTTCTCGACCGTTCCTACGCCCGATGGTCGGCCGAGGTCCTGGCGCGGGCGGCGGGGCGGGCCCATGCCGCGGCCTATCTCGGGCAGGCGGCGGCGGTCGACGCCGCGGCCGCCCATGACGAGGGAAAGGCCCGGGCGCTCGCCGCCGCCTGGACGGCCGCGCTCGCCGCGGCCCGTGCGGGCGGGCTTCTCGACTGCACGCCGGGCCGCTTCCTCCTGCCGGGAGAGCTCGCGGGCTCGCCCGTCCTGACCTTCGCGCCCCTGCCCGCGCCGCCGGCGCCACCCCCCCGCGCGAGCCTCTGGCGCGAGCTGGAGCGGCGCTACGACGCCTATGTGCGGAAGGTGGTGCGGCCCTTCTTCCGCGACCATTTCGCCCGCATCGACCGCCAGATCGTGCTCGTCGACGTGCTGGGTGCGATCCATGCCGGCCCGCCCGCGGTCGAGGATCTGCGCCGGGCCATGGCCGACCTGCTCGCGGCCTTCCGGCCGGGGCGCAACCCCTGGCTGAGCGGGCTCCTGCGCGGGCGGCGCATCGAGCGCATCCTCTTCGCCGCGACCAAGGCCGACCACCTCCACCACCGCCAGCACCCCCAGCTGGCGGCGATCATGGAGGCGCTCGTGCGCGAGGCGCGGGAGCGGGCCGATTTCGCCGGGGCGCGGACCGCGGCCATGGCCATCGCCGCCCTCCGCGCCACGACCGAGGAGACGGTGACCCACGCCGGCCGGCCGCTCGACATGGTGCGGGGAACCCTCCTCGAGACCGGACGGCCGGCCGCGCTCTACCCCGGCGCGCTCCCCGACGGCCCGGCGGCACTCCTCGCGCCGGCCCGCGCCGGGGCGACGCGGTGGCTCGATGCCGACTACCGGCTCATGGCCTTCGCGCCGGCCCGCCTCGCGCTCCGCCCCGGCGAGGGGCCGGCGCACATCCGCCTCGACCGCGCCGCCGAGTTCCTGATCGGCGACCGCCTCGGCTGAGGCCCCCCGGCCTGGTGGCCCGTGCCCGACGGTTGGTGCCGTCGGGCACCCATCACCAGCCTTTGATCTGGTGGGCCGATTCACCCAACGCTTGGGATCGAGGCGTTGGGATCGGACCACTAGCCGTCCGCGCGCAGGCGCAGGTTGGCCGCGTCGTGGGGGCTGTCGGCGACGATCTCGGCCGGCCACAGGCGCCCCTGCATGCGCACCTGGAGGCGCGTGCCCGGTGCGGCCGCGCCGGGGTCGACGTAGCCCATGCCGATGGAGCGGCCGGAGACGACCGACCAGCCCCCTGAGGTCAGCCGCCCGACCCGCCGCCCGTCCGCCCAGAGCGCCTCGCGCCCCCAGGGGTCGGCGTCCCCGGGGCCGTCGATCAGCAGGGTCACGCAGCGCGCCCGCACCCCCGTCGCGAGCATCGCGGCCTTGCCCTGGAAGTCCTTGGCGAGATCGACAAAGCGGTCGAGCCCGCCCTCGAGCGGGGTGGCGTCGCGGCCAAGCTCGGCCCCGAAGGCGCGGTAGCTCTTCTCCTGGCGAAGCCAGTTCTGGGCCCGGGCGCCGACGGGGCGCAGGCCGTGGCCGGCGCCGGCCTCGGCGAGCCGGTCCCAGAGGTGGCAGGACATCTCGACGGGATGGTGGAGCTCCCAGCCGAGCTCGCCCGTGTAGGCGACCCGCAGGGCCCGGACCGGCACCATGCCAAGCTCGATCCGGCGCCAGGACAGCCAGGGGAAGCGGCGGTTCGAAAGCGCGGTCGCGGGCTCCTCGTCGCGGACAAGCGTGGCCAGGATCGCCCGCGAGGCCGGCCCGGCAAGGGCGAAGACGGCCCACTGCGTCGTGACGTCCTGGATCTCGACATAGCCGAAATCCGACATCCGATCCTCGGCGCACTTGCGCAACCAGTCTGAATCATAAGCGGTCCAGGCACCGGCCGAGATCAGGTAGTAGTCATTTTCCGAGATTCGCGCGATCGTGAACTCGCTTCGCACCGTGCCCGCGGGGGTGAGTGCGTAGGTCAGGTTCAGCCGCCCCGCGGCGGGCAGGCGGTTGCAGGTGAACCAGTCGAGGAAGGCCGTCGCCCCGGGTCCGGCGACGCGGTGCTTGGTGAAGGCCGAGGCCTCGATGAGCCCCGCCGTCTCCCGGACCGCCCGCGCCTCGGCCTCGGCAAAAGGCCACCAGGCGCCGCGGCGGAAGCTGCGGGCGTCGTGGTCGAAGCCCGGCCGGGCGTCCCGGGGCCCGTAGTAGTTCGGCCGCTCCCAGCCGTTCACCTGCCCGAACTGGGCCCCGAGCGCGCGCTGGCGGTCGTGGCAGGGGGCGGTGCGGAGCGGCCGGCAGGCCTCGCGCTCCTCGTCGGGGTGGTGGAGGACGAAGACATGCGCATAGCACTCCTCGTTCTTGCGCATGGCGTATTCGGTCGTCATCCAGTCGCCGAAGCGGCGCGGGTCGAGGGTCGCGAGGTCGATCTCGGCCTCGCCCGCGGTCATCAGCTGGGCGAGGTAGTGGCCGCTGCCGCCGGCGGCCGTGATCCCGAACGAGAAGCCCTCGGCGAGCCAGAGGTTGCGGAGGCCGGGGGCGGGGCCGAGGAGGGGATTGCCGTCGGGCGTGTAGGCGATCGGGCCGTTGAAGTCGTCCTTGAGGCCGAGCGTCGCGGCCGAGGGCAGGCGGTGGAGGAAGCTCGCGTATTCGCCCTCGATGCGCTCGAGGTCGAGGGCGAAGAGGTCGGCGCGGAAGCCCTCGGGCACGCGGTAGGGAAAGCGCGCCGGCGCCCCCTTCTCGTAGGGGCCGAGGATCCAGCCGCCGCGCTCCTCGCGCACGTACCAGCGGGCGTCGGCGTCGCGCAGCACCGGGTGCTGGGGGTTGGCCTTGCGCCAGGCGACGAGGGCGGGGTCGGGCTCGGTGACGATGTACTGGTGCTCGACCGGGATGGCGGGAAGGTTGAGGCCGAGGAGGCGGGCGGTGCGGCGGGCGTGGTTGCCGGTCGCGGTGACGACGTGTTCGGCACGGATCTCGAAGCGCTCCTCGCCGGGGACGAGGTTGCCGCCGCGCTCGACCATCAGGCGGCCGCCGACGATCCACTCCGACCCCGTCCAGCGGAAGCCCTCGGCCTCGGCCCGGCGCTGGATCTCGACCCCCCGCAGGCGGGCGCCGCGGGCCATGGCCTGGGTGACGTCGGCGGGGTTGATGTAGCCGTCGGTGGGGTGGAAGAGGGCGCCGACGAGGTCGCCCGTGTGCACGAGCGGCCAGCGCCGGGCGATCTCGGCGGGGGCGAGGAACTCGTGGGGGATGCCCACGGACTCGGCGGTGGCGGCATAAAGCTCGAATTCGTCCATCCGCGCCCGGGTCTGCGCCATGCGCAGGTTGCCGACCACCGAGAAGCCCGGGTCAAGCCCCGTCTCCTCCTGCAGGCCCTTGTAGAAGCGCACCGAGTAGTCGTGGACGTGACTGGTCGCGTAGCCCATGTTGAACAGCGGCAGCAGCCCCGCCGCGTGCCAGGTCGAACCCGCGGTCAACTCGTCGCGCTCGATCAGCATGACCTCCCAGCCCGCCCGGGCAAGGTGGTAGGCGATGCTCGCGCCGACGGCCCCGCCGCCGACGACCAGGGCCTGGACATGGGTCTTCATGGCGCGCCTCCCTCTCGACCTCGCGCCCCAGATGACGGAATGCGAGGGCCCGCGTCAGGGCGGTTCCGACATGATGCGGGCGGAAATCGACGCCCCCTCGATGCGCCCGAGCGCGAAATGGGGGGCAAGGAGCGCCCGCAGCGGCCCGAGCCGCGGCGAGGCGGGCGCGAGCAGGAGGTGGCAGAGATAGTCCTCGACGATCGCAGCCTGCTGTTCGTAGCCGTAGGCAAGGAAGGGCCGGCGGGGGTCGGCACGGTGGAAGTAGGGATCGCCCGGGCCGAGCCCCTCGGCCAGCGCGGCGAGCGGGGTGTAGCCGGTGACGGCGCGCGCCTGCCACTGCCAAACGTGGACGAGTTCGTGGGCGAAGAGGAGGGCGAGGGCGGGGTGCACGGGCGCGGGCCAGCCCGCCAGCATGTCATCGCGGAAGAAGCGGCCGACAAGGTGGATGCGGTTGCCGACGGCGAAGCCCGCGGGCGGGCCGCGCCCCGGCCGGGCCGTGCGCCGGCAGGGGTCGGGGCCGAGCGCGTCGGCCGCCGGGACGGCCGGGGCGGGGCGGGCGGGCAGGGGGCCGAGGCCCACGCCCTCGGTCACCCGCACCGGGGCAAGGTCGATCCGGTCGCCCATGAGGTCGCGGGCGAAGGCGGCCTCGCCCGGGGCGAGCGGGCGCGCGCAGGCCGCGAGCGCGAGGAGGAGCGCAAGCGTCCGCCATCCCCGCCGCCCCCGCCGCGGTCTCGCCGCCGCCCTGCCCCCGCGCCCGCCCCCCGCCGGGGGCCTCCCGCGGCCCGGCTGCGGCCGCCCGACCATCGCTGCCCCCCGCCCTTCTACCGCCCGCGGTCCCGCGCGAGGCGGGCGAGCGGGATCAGCGCGAAGGCGACCTGCCCGGCGAGCCCCGCCGCCCCGGCGGCGGTCGCGAGGGCCGCGGCCTGGCGGGCGGGGTCCTGGCCGAGGGAGCGGCCGAGCGCGACCTCGGCCGCGATCAGGAGGACGAAGCCCGCAGCCCCCATCGCCGCCCGTGCCCCCGCCCGCGCCGGCACGCCGAAGCGGCGGGCGAGGGCGCCGGCCGCGAGCCAGCTTGCCCCGAGCATCACCGGAAGCTCGACCGCGACCGCACCGAGGGCGCCCACGCGCGGGGCGAGGACGAGCACGCGGACGGTGCCGAGGACGACCCCGAGGGCGAAGATCGCCGCCCCGTAGGCGGCCCCGGCGCCGAGGGCGCGCCTCACAGCATCCCCGGCAGGATCTGGTCGGGGGGCCGGTGGCCGTCGGCGAAGGTCTTGATGTTGATGATGACCTTCTCGCCCATCTCGATCCGGCCCTCATGCGTGGCCGAGCCCATGTGGGGCAAGAGGACGACGTTCGGGAGGGCCCGCAGGCGGGGGTTGACGTCCTTGCCGCGCTCGTAGACGTCGAGCCCCGCGCCACCGAGCTCGCCCGCCCGCAGCATCCGCGTCAGCGCGTTCTCGTCGATGACCTCGCCGCGCGAGGTGTTGACGATCACCGCCTCGGGCTTCATCAGCTTCAGCCGCCGGGCGCTCATGAGGTGGAAGGTCGAGGGCGTGTGGGGGCAGTTGATCGACAGGATGTCGACCCGCCGCACCATCTGGTCGAGTGTCTCCCAGTAGGTCGCCTCGACCGCGGCCTCGGTCTCCTCGCGCAGGCGGCGGCGGTTGTGGTAGTGGACCTGGAGGCCGAAGGCGCGGGCGCGGCGGGCGACGGCAAGGCCGATGCGGCCCATGCCGAGGATGCCGAGCCGCTTGCCCCCGAGGCGGTGGCCGAGGAAGGCCGTCGGCGCCCAGCCCGTCCATTCGCCCGCCTGCATGACCGCGAGCCCCTCGGGGATGCGCCGCGTCACCGCGAGCATGAGCGCCATCGCCATGTCGGCGGTGTCGTCGGTGACGACGCCGGGGGTGTTGGTGACAAGGATGCCACGGCCGCGGGCGGTGGCGACGTCGATGTGGTCGAAGCCGGCGCCGAAGTTCGCGATCAGCTTCAGCCCCTCGCCGGCCTGGCCGATGAGGGCGGCGTCGATGCGGTCGGTGACGGTCGGCACGAGGACGTCGGCCCGCGCCATCGCCAGGGCCAGCTCGTCGCGGCCCATGGGCAGGTCGGGGTCGCGGATCTCGACCGCGAAGAGCTCCTTCAGCCGCGTCTCGACGACCTCGGGCAGGCGTCGCGTCACGACCACAGTCAGGCGTCGTCCGGGCATCGCCTCGCTCCTTGCGCTTTGCCGCCGGCCAGGATGGTGGCAGGGTGGCGCGGAACGGGGCGGCACACAAGCGGCGCGAGGGCGCCAGACCCCGGTCGGGGCTCGGGCAGGCAGGATGGCGATGGCAGGGCTGGGCGGGACGCTCGCGGCCGCGGCGGTGGCGGTGGCCGTGGCGCTGGGAGCGGGGGCGACGCGGGCGGAGGAGGGGCGGGGGCCGGTGACGAACCTGCCCCTGCCGCGCTTCGTCTCGCTCAAGACCGACGAGGGCAACGCCCGCCGCGGCCCCGGTCTCACCCATGTCGTGGACTGGGTCTTCACCCGCCGCGACATGCCGCTGCGCGTCACCGCCGAGTTCGAGCACTGGCGGCGGGTCGAGGACCGAGACGGCGCCGGCGGCTGGGTCCACTATGCGCTCCTCTCGGGCGAACGGACGGTGATCGTCGAGGGCGACGGCGCCGTCCTCCGCGGCGCCCCCGGGGAGGGTTCCCCGGCGGTCGCGCGGGCCGAGGCCGGGGTGGTGGCATGGCTTCTCGCATGCGCGGGCGCCTGGTGCCGGATCGGCGCCGAGGGCCTGCGCGGCTGGGTCCCGCGGGCGGCCCTCTGGGGCGTCGGGGAGGACGAGACGATCCCCTAGGGCTGGCGGGCACGGTCCCCGAGGCGGGCCCCGGGGGATGGGGCCGGCCGGCCGGCGGGGAGGGATGGGCGCCGCCCCGGAGCGGACGCGCGCCCTCCGGCACCACCCGCTCCCGCCCGTGGCTCCATCTCCCTTCAGGGCGCCGCCCGCGGCCGGACCCTGCCCGTGGCCCGGGGGCGGGAAGGGGCGAGCCACGGCCCGTTCCGCGCGAGGGTCCAGGTTCCCCTCATGGCGACGCCCGGCCCGATGGAACCGCCCCGCCGCCAAACCCCGCCCGTGCGCCAGCACGGGCAGCGCCCGCCGTTCGGGGGGCATGCGCCCGTGCCAGTGGCAAGGGCTGTCCCCCCTCACCCCACGGGCGGGCGCTACGCGCCGCAGGCGGCAGGGACCTGCCCGTGGCTTGGGGGCGAGGAGGGGATGACCGGGGGTCCGTTCCGCCCACGGGTCCACGTTCGCCCCATGGCGACGCCCGCCCTCGCGGAACCGCCTCGCCGCCTCTTTCCCGCCCGTGCGCCAGCGCGGGCAGCGCCCGACCGCCTCCCGAGGCGGGCGCTTCGCGCCGCCCGCGGCCGGGCGTTGCCCGTGGCTCGGGGGCGAGGAGGGGAGGACCATGGCCCGGCCCGCCCGAGGGTCCACGTTGCCTCAGGGCGACGCCCGGCCGCGAGGACGCGCTCCGTCCCCTCCCGCCGGCCCGTGGGCCTGGGGAGGGGGGAGGCGAAGCCTGACCGGAGGGGCCGGTGCGGCGCGGGCGGATCCCGGTCCGGGGGCGCGGCCCGGCCCCCGGGGCGGCGGTCGGCTTGATCCCGCGCAAGGACGGAGGCCCAGCCCGCGGGGCATGCTTGGGGAGTGGGGCGGCGTCCGGGAGGGGCGGGCCATGCTGGCGGAGAGCCTGTCGATCGCCGGGCTGGGCGGGGTCGCGGCGCTCGCCGCCCTCGGCCTCCGGGCCCGGGCCGACCGGCGCGCGGACGGCGGCGAACGCGCCCGCCTCCTCGCTCTCCAGCCCGCCCGGCCGGCGCGCTTCGACCCCGCCCTCCTGGCCGGCCTGCCCCTTCCCGCGCGCCGCTTCCTCGCCTTCGCGATCGCCCCCGGAACGCCCCTCTGGCCGGTCGCCGAGATCACCATGGAAGGCACGCTCGCGCTCGGCAGCCGGGCGGCGCCGCGGCCCCTGCCGATGGCCGCGCGCGAGACCCTCGCCGCCCCCAGCGGCCTCCTGTGGGAACTCGAGAGCCGCCTTCTCGGCCTGCCCCTCGCGGGGTCGGACGCGCTCGGTTGGACGCGGATGCGCATCCTCGGCCTCGTGCCGGTGGCGCGGGCCGGCGGCTCGGCCGATTTCGCCCGCTCGGCCTTCGGCCGCTTGGTCGCCGAGGCGGTCTTCTGGACCCCCGCCGCGCTTCTGCCGGGCACGGGCGCGCGCTGGGAGGGCGACGGGGCCGACGTCGCCCGCGTCACCCTTGCCCGCGGCGGGCTGGCCCAGACGGTCACCGTCCGCCTCGGGGCCGACGGCCGCCCCCGCGAGGTCGTCTTCGACCGCTGGACCGACGCCAACCCCGCCCGCCGCTACCGCCTCCAGCCCTTCGGCGGCATCCTCGGGGATTTCCGCGACGTCGAGGGCTTCCGCCTGCCCTTCCGCGTCACCGCCGGCAACCACTTCGGCACGCCCGAGTGGTTTCCCTTCTTCCGCGCCGAGGTGGCGGCCATCCGCTTTCCCGCCCGGCCCTGAGGGGCGCCCCTCACGTCCGCTCGATCGCGAAGGCCGTGCCCTCGCCGCCGCCGATGCAGATCGCCGCGAGCCCCCGGCGCAGCCCGCGCGCCTCGAGCGCATGGAGGAGCGTGACGAGGATGCGCGCCCCCGAGGCCCCGATCGGGTGGCCGAGCGCGCAGGCCCCGCCGTTGACGTTCATGCGCCCGCGGGGAACGCCGAGTTCGGCCATGAAGGCCATCGGCACCACCGCGAAGGCCTCGTTGACCTCGAAGAGATCGACGTCGTCCACGCTCCAGCCGAGGCGCTCCATCAGCCGCCGGGCGGCCGGGATCGGCGCCGTCGGGAACTGCCCCGGCGCCTGGGCGTGGGCGGCATGGCCGCGGACGCGGGCGCGCACGCGGAGCCCCAGCCGGTCGGCCGCCGCCGCCGAGGCGAGGACGAGCGCCGCCGCCCCGTCCGAGATCGACGACGAGTTGGCGGCCGTCACCGTGCCGCCGGTGCGGAAGGCGGGCCGGAGGGTCGGGATCTTCTCGGGCCGGGCCGTCCGCGGCTGCTCGTCCTCGGCCACCGTGGTCGCGCCGCTGCGCCCGGGCACGCTGACCGGCACGACCTCGGCCGCGAAGGCGCCCGTGGCCTGGGCCGCCCGCGCCGCCTCGAGCGAGGCCAGCGCATAGTCGTCCTGGGCCGCGCGCGCGAACTGGAACGCCTCGGCGCAGTCCTCGGCGAAGCTCCCCATCAGGCGGCCGCGGTCGTAGGCGTCCTCGAGCCCGTCGAGGAACATGTGGTCGAGGGCCTGGGAATGGCCCATGCGCGCGCCCCCGCGCAGCTTCGCCAGCAGGTAGGGGGCGTTCGACATGCTCTCCATGCCGCCGGCGACGATGAGCCCGGCACGGCCGAGGGCGAGCGCGTCGGCCGCGTCCATCGCCGCCTTCATGCCCGAGCCGCACATCTTGTTGAGCGTCGTCGCCGGCACGCAGTCCGGAAGGCCGGCGGCAAAGCCCGCCTGGCGGGCCGGCGCCTGGCCCTGGCCGGCCGGCAGCACGCAGCCCATGACGACCTCGTCCACCGCCTCGGGCGCGATCCCCGCGCCCGCGAGCGCGGCCCGGATCGCCGCCCCGCCGAGCACCGGGGCGGCCAGCGGGGCGAGGGCACCGAGAAAGCCCCCGATCGCCGTCCGCGCCGCGCCCGCGATCACCACCTCCTGCATCGCCCCGCTCCTGCCGCCGCCACCGCCGCGAGGATACCGAACGGTAACCTCATGCGTCTAGCCTCGGGCACGACAGGAAAGGGAGAAGGCGATGCAGCTCCAGGCCACCCCGGCCGGCGATACCCTCGTCGTGGGGGTCGAGGCGGCGCGGATCGACGCCGCCGTGGCGATCGAGTTCAAGGAGGGGATGCGGGCCCTGGTCGAGGGGCCCTGGCCGGTCGTCCTCCTCGACCTCGGGCGGGTCGAGTTCCTCGACAGTTCGGGCCTTGGCGCCGTCGTCGCCGTCCTCAAGCATCTGGCTCCCGCCCGCCGGCTCGAGCTTGCCGCCCTCGGCCCGACCGTGGCCAAGGTCTTCCGGCTGACGCGGATGGACGGCGTCTTCACGATCCATCCCGCCGTGCCCGAGGCGCTCCGCCTCCGGCCCGCGGTCTGAACGCGGCGGCGGCGGGAGTGGGCGATGGGGGCCGGACCCGGGCCCGGGCAGGCGGCGGCGGGCCGGCGCAGCCTGGGGGCGGCGGCGGGCGCCCTCTGCCGGCCGGCGGCGGTGATCGAGATCTTCGTCGCGAGCGAGGCGCTCGCGGTGCGCCTCGGGCTCGACCGGGCGGGCCGGGCGCTCGCCGCGGCGGGCGTGTCCGGGGACCTCGCCCTCCGGGTCGAGATCGCCCTCGCCGAGGCCCTGAACAACGTCGCCGAACATGCCTACGGCGGCGCCTCCGGGACGATCCGGCTCGGCCTTGGCCGCTGCCCGGTGCGCGGCGACATCCTCTGCACGATCGAGGATCGCGGCCGGCCGATGCCCGGCGGGGTCCTGCCCGAGGGCCGCCCGCCGGCGCTCGACGCCGGCCCCGAGGCCCTTCCCGAGGGCGGCTTCGGCTGGTTCCTGATCCGCTCCCTCGGCCGCGACATCCGCTACCGCCGGGCCGGCGGCGTGAACCGGTTGCGGTTCCGGATCGTCCGCGAGGCCGGGGAGGACGGGATGGACGCTCCGGGCCCGGCCCCCCCCGCGTCCCGGCCCTGCCGCGCGGCGCCCGTCCGGCCACCGCCGGCGGGCCCCGGGGCCACCGCAAAGCCGGGGGGCGTGAGGCGGCCGCGTTTCCGGGTCCGGCGCGATCAGGG
>JADLCV010000197.1 GCA_020846995.1 Paracoccaceae bacterium | reverse complement strand
GCGACGCGGCCGTCCTGGAGGCTGACGAGATGGGCGGCGATGGTCGTCGAGCCGACGTCGATCGCGACCCCCCAGAGCTCGCCCTCGCGGTAGCCCGGCCAGAGGCCGAGGATCTCGGGCGGCCCGCCGCGGCCGTCGTCGTGGAGGGCGACGGTCACGGCCCAGTCGCCGGCGCGGAGCGCGCGCTGGAGGCCGGCGAGGACGGCGGGGCCGGCGACCGGGCGGGCGACGCCCCAGTCGCGGGCGAGGGCGGCCGCGAGACGCTCGAAATCGCCCGAGGGGGCCTGCATGTCGGGCTCCGCGACCTCGACGTAGAGGGGCCGCGTCGCGGGGTCGGTCTCGACCGGGCGGGCGTCGGCGGCCTTGCGGATGACCTGGCGGTGAAGCTGGCTCTCGGGCGGGACGTCGATCAGGCAGTCGCCCATGAGGCGGGCCTGGCAGCCGAGGCGGCGGCCGGGCAGGAGTCCGCGCTTGCTGCGGTAGCGTTCCTCGACCGCATTCCAGGGCGAGAGCGCGCCGGCGGTGACGGTGAGGCCGTGCTTGGCGAATTCGCCGAACATCGGCGTCACCTGGCAGCGCGAGCAGATGCCGCGGCCGCCGCAGACCGAATCGAGGTCGACCCCGAGCGCGCGCGCCGCCGCGAGCACGGTCGTGCCGCGCTCGACGCGCCCGCGCCGGCCCGAAGGCGTGAAGACCACCGCAACCTCGTCGGCCATCGACCCCGATCCCCTTCCTGCCCGCCGGTCCCCGGCCGCGCCGCGGCCGGGGGGCGACCCCCGCGGGGCCCGGGCCTCCGGACTCCCCCACCCTGTCTAGGCGGAGGGCGCGCCGGCACCTGCCCGGGCGCGACCCCGCGTCGGCGGTCCGCGACACCGCCCCTGCCCACGGGCGCCCGGGGGGGGCGGAGCGGGGGCCGGGTCAAGGCCAGCGGGCGAGCGGCGGCAGGCTCATGAGGACGGCCTCCGGGTCGTGGCCGGTCTCGAGGCCGAAGCGCGTGCCGCGGTCGTAGAGGAGGTTGTATTCGGCATAGAGGCCGCGGTGGACAAGCTGGGCCTCGCGCTCGGCCGGGCCCCAGGGCTCGGCCATGCGCCGCTCGGCGAGGGGCAGGACGGCCGGCAGGAACGCCTCCCCGACGGCCCGGGTGAAGGCGAAGTCGGCCTCCCAGTCGCCGCGGTTGAGGTCGTCGTAGAAGATGCCGCCGACCCCGCGGGCCCGCCCCCGGTGGGGGATGAAGAAATACTCCTCGGCCCAGGCGCGGAAGCGGGGATAGAGGTCGGCCCCGTGGGGGGCGCAGGCGGCGGCCAGCACGGCGTGGAAATGGGCCGTGTCGGCGTCGCGCGGGAGGGCGGGGTTGAGGTCG
Organism: Paracoccaceae bacterium; assembly: GCA_020846995.1. Classification (GTDB taxonomy): domain Bacteria; phylum Pseudomonadota; class Alphaproteobacteria; order Rhodobacterales; family Rhodobacteraceae; genus JAHDXW01. The sequence goes on along the minus strand of JADLCV010000197.1, from coordinate 5,372 downwards.
CTGCCGCCGCCGAACCACCAGGCGGCGGGGGTCCAGAAGAGGCGGGTGTTGAGGTGGACGGCCGGGGCATGGGGGTTCTGCATGTGGGCGACAAGGCTCATGCCGGCGGCCCAGAAGCGCGGGTCCTCGGCGATGCCGGGGATGCCGCGGGCCCGCATCGCCGCCGCCGCCCGCGCCCCGAGGCTGCCGGACACGGTCGAGACGTTGACGCCCGCCTTCTCGAAGACCCGCCCCCCGCGCATGAGGCTCATCTCCCCGCCGCCGGCATCGGCGCCGTCCTCGCCCTGCCGGCGGGTCGCCCGCCGGGCGAAGCGCCCCGGCGGCGCCGTCCCCGGGCCCCGGTCCTCGAGGCTCTCGAAGGCCGCGCAGATCGCGTCGCGGAGGCTTGCGAACCAGGCCGCGGCACGGGCCTTCCCGGCCTCCATCGGTGCGTCCGTTGCGGTCATGCTTCCCTCCCCGGCGGGCGACGGTGGTCCCGAGCCTGGGGCTATACCCTCCGCCGGTCATGGGGAAGCGCCGCCCGCAGCCGGGCGCCGCCCGCGGCTTGAGGGCGAGGATGGGCGGTCCCTGGCCCGGTCGGCGCGAGGGTCCACCGTCCCCCCTTGCGACGCCCGCCCCGCGGAACCGCCCCGCCGCCCCACGCCTGCCCGAGCCTCCCTGGCCGTCGCGGGGCCGCGGCCGGCCTGGCCGCGTCCGGCCCCGGCGGGCGCCTTCTGCCCTCAGGCGTCAGCCCTCGGCCCTCAGCCCTCCGGGGGATCGAAGGCATCGACAACGCCGCCGACGAGGTTCGCGCCCGCGAGACGGGCCGCGAGCCCCGGCCCGGGGGCGGGGAGGGCGGCCGCGGCGAGCGCCGCGAGGGTTCGGGCAAGGCCCTGCGCGGCCGCCACCGCCGCCGCGCGGCCGACGAGGGCGAAGCGCACCGTCGCGCCGGGCGGGATCTGGGCCAGCCGGTCGAGATCGGCCGAGATCACGCAGGCGAGCTTCGGGTAGCCCCCTGTCGTCGGGCAGTCGCGCATGAGGATGATCGGACGCCCCGCGCCCGGCACCTGCACAGCCCCCGGCAGGACCCCGTCCGAGACGATGTTGTGCCCGCCCGCATGCGCGAGCGCCGGCCCCTCGAGCGCGATCCCCATGCGGTCCGACCACGCCCCCACGCGCCACTCGACGGCGAGGAAGCGGGCGAGCGCCCCGGGCGCGAACTCCTCCGCCTGGGGGCCCGCAAGGACGCGGATCGGCCCCGCCGCGTGGACGGGAAGGGCCGGGAGATGCCGGGCCGATCCGCCGCCGCCGACCGGCAGGGCAAGGCCCGCGGCCGGCAGGGGCCCGCCGATCCCCGAGCGGCGGTGCTGGGCGCGGCTGCCCATGGCCGGGGTCGTCGTGAAGCCGCCGCCGACGGCGAGGAAGGCGTAGACCCCGCCCCGGGCCGGGCCGGCCTCGATCAGCGCCCCGGGCCGGGCCTCGACGCCGGTCGCCGGCGCCACCGCCCGGCCGTCGAGCCGAAGCCCCGCACCCGGCCCCGCGAGCGCGACCACCGCCCCGCCTCCCTCGAGCCGGAAGCGGCCGCCCGCGAGCGCGAGTTCGAGGACCGCCGCCCCGGCCGGGTTGCCCGCGAGCGCGTTTGCCGCCGCCGCCATCAGCCGGTCGGCCACGCCGGCGACGGGGACGCCGAAGCGGCGCAGGCCGGGGCGGCCCGCGTCCTGGAGGCTCAGCCCCGGCCCCGCGGCCTCGACGACGAGGCGGATCACGGAACCCCTCCCGCCGCCGGCGCAAGCAGGGGTTCGCCCGCGGCGGCGCGGCGGTCGAGCCCCTCCCAGGCCGCCGGGGGCACGGGCAGGAAGCGGATGCGGTCGCCGGGGGCAAAGAGGAAGGGCGGCCGGCGGTCGGCCATGAAGGGGCGGAGCGGCGTCCGCCCGACGAGGTGCCAGCCCGAGGGCGCGGGAATCGAGCCGATTGCGGTCTGCGCCCCCCCGATCGCGACCGAGGACGCCGGGACGACGGGGCGCGGCGCCGGCCGGCGCAGGGTCGCAAGCCGCCCGTCGAGGCCGGCGAGGTAACTGAAACCCGGCACGAAGCCGACCATCGCCACCCGGTAGAGGGGGGCCGCGTGCAGCGCCACGGCTGCCGCCTCGCTCAGCCCCCGGGCGGCGGCAAGGGGCGCGAGGTCCTCGCCGAAGGCGCCGCCGTAGACGACCGGCACCTGCCAGGCGGGGCCCGGGGCGGCGGCCGGCGGCGGGCGCGCGGCGAGTTCGGCGACCCGCCGGCCGATCGCCTCGAGGTCGGCCACCAGTGGGTCGAGATGGAGGAGGAGGGCGCGGTAGGTCGGCACGCATTCGAGGACGCCCGCGGGCGGGGCGGCGGCGAGGGCGGCATCGAGGGCGAGGACGCGCGCCGAGACCTCGGCGGCGATGGAGTCGCCGAACTCGACGCTGAGCCCGGCATCGCCGAGCGCCCGCAGGCGCGGCGGGGAGAGGGGAGACGGATCGTCGGCCATCGCTCGGAAAGGGATGCGGCGCCCGTCGCCGCGCCGCCGAGGGTGATCCCTCCGGGCCCGCGAGGCAAGGGCGCCGGAGGCCGCGCGCGCGCGGCCGGGAGACACGGCGGCGCCCCCCCGGGGCGGACAGCGGGGGAGCGGGGTACCGCGGGGGGCCTTCAGCGCCCGGGCCGGGGGTCCTTGGCCTCCCCTCCGCTGCCGGCCGCCTCCGCCTCCGCCGCCGCCCCTGCCTCTGCCACGGGCGCGGGCGCGGGGCGGCGGAAGCGGTCGAGGCTGCCCTCGCGGAGGGCCGCGACGAGGTCGCGCTTGCGGATCTTGGCCGCGACGACCGGCATCTCGTCGATGAACTCGATCCGCCGCGGCACCTTGTAGGCCGCGAGATGCTCGCGGCAGAAGGCGCGGATGGCCTCGGCCGCGGGGCTCGTGCCGGCGCGGGCGACGATCACCGCGACCGGGATCTCGCCCTTGACCGCATCGGGCAGGCCGACGACGGCGCAGAGGGCTACGCCGGGGTGGCGGTAGAGGACGCTCTCGACCTCGAGCGGCTGGATGTTGTGGCCGCCGGCGATGATGAGATCCTTCTTGCGGTCGACGACGAAGAGAAAGCCGTCGGCATCGAGGCAGCCGAGATCGCCCGACCGCCAGCCCCGGGCCGTGAAGGCCGCGGCCGTCGCCGCGGGATCGCCGAAGTAGCCCATGGCCATGCAGTCGCCGCCGATGACGATCTCGCCCACCGCGCCCGCGGGCAGCGGCGCGCCGGCCTCGTCGACGATCGCGATGCGCGACGATCCCACCGCCAGCCCCGCCGCGCCCTCGCGGCGAAGTCCGGTGACGGGCTCGATGACGTTCTGGCCGCAGGTCTCGGTCGCCCCGTAGACCTGGGCGACGCGGACCCCCGAGATGGCCTCGAAGCGGCGGATGACGGGTCCGGGCACCGGCGCCCCGCCGGTGATGCAGACCCGGAGCGAGGAGAGGTCGTGGCGGGCGGGGTCGTGGCCCTCGACGAGGTAGACATACATTGTCGGCGTGCCGCCGAAGAAGGTGGCGCGGTGGCGGCCGATGTCGGCGAGCACGCGCCCGGTGTCCCAGCGCTCGTGCAGGACGAGCGTGCCGCCCGTGTACATGCAGAGGTTGAGGGTCGCCGTCAGCCCAAAGTTGGTGAAGAGCGGCACGGCGCAGAGATAGACCTCGCGCCCGTAGCGGCTGCCGTGCGCGACCATCATGTCGCGGAGCGTCGAGGCATGGCTGAAATGGCTTTGCAGCACCCCCTTGGGCGTGCCCGTCGTGCCCGAGGAGAAGAAGAGCGCGGCCGGGTCGGCGAGCGCGTGGTCGGGGTCGGCGAAGGTCTCGGGCTGGAGGGCGAGTGCTTTCTCGAGATCCTCGGCCCCGGTGCCGCCGCCCAGGACGAAGGCGCGCGCGAGTTCGGGGAAACGGGCCCGCAGGGGGGCGAGAACGGGCCAGGTCGCGGCCTCGGCGATCACCGCGGCGAGGCCCGCCCGCGAGAGGATGGGGGCAAGCTCGTCCTCGCGCAGCATCGCCGAGAGCGGCGCCGGGATGGCACCGAGGCGCTGGGAGGCAAAGACCCCCTCGGCCATGAGCGGGATCGAGGGCAGGTAGAGGCCGACGCGGTCGCCCCGGCCGACGCCGCGGGCGGCGAGGAGGTTCGCCAGCCGCGCGGTGCGGCGCGAGAAGTCCCGGTAGCTCAGCACGCGCTCGCCGAAGATCAGGAACGGCCGGTCGGGCAGGGCACGGACGTTGCGGGCGAGGATCTGCGGCAGCGTCTCCATCCGTCCTTCCTTGGCCGGGCGCGGGTCGGCCGCAGGCTCCTCTCGGTCGCGGGCGGGCGCGTCGTCCGAAAGGACGATGGGAGGGGGGCGCGGGCGTGGGAAGGGCAGGGGGCAGGGGGGCGGGGCGATGGGACGGCTGGACGGCAAGGTGGCCTTCATCACCGGCGCGACCTCGGGCATCGGCCGCGTCGCGGCGGAGCTTTTCGCGGCCGAGGGCGCGGCCGTCGCCGTCGCCGGCCGCGACGGGGCCCGCGGGGAGGCGGCGGTCGCGGCCATCCGGGCCGCCGGCGGGCGGGCGGCCTTCCTTCCCGTCGATGTCGGCGAGGAGGCGAGCGTGCGCGCGGCGATCGACGCCGCCGTGGCCGCCTTCGGCCGGCTCGACATCCTCTACAACAACGCCGGCGGCTCGCGCGCGAGCGACGGGCCGGTGACCACGGCCGACCTCGACGAGGTCTGGCGCGTCCTCCGCGTCGATCTCGTGGGCACCTTCCTCTGCTGCCGCCACGCCATCCCCCCCATGGCCCGCGGTGGCGGCGGCTCGATCATCAACTCGGCCTCGATCATGGGGGCGATGGGGCTTCCCAACCGCGACGGCTACACCGCCGCCAAGGGCGGGGTGATCGCGCTCACGCGCGCGCTCGCGGTCGAGTTCGCCCGCGACCGCATCCGCGCCAACGTCCTCGTCGCCGGGGCCGTGACGACCGAGCGGGTGCTCGCCTTCTACGACCGCGAGCCGGCCCTGAAGACGCAGTGGGACGCCTATCTCCTGGGCCTCGCCGAGCCGGTCGACGTCGCCCGCGCGGCGCTCTTCCTCGCCAGCGAGGAGTCGCGGCGGACCACCGGCCAGATGATCCCGGTCGACAGCGGCATCCTGATCTCGTGACCCCGGAGCGCGCCCCCCGGCCGGGGGGCGCGGCTGCGCCCGGCGGTCCCGGCGCCCCTCTCCGGCGACCGCCCCCCGGTCCGGCTAGAGCCTGTCTGAGTCATGTTGAAGCATATCCTGCATGACGAAGGTAGTTCTGGCACTCGTCTGGCGTGAAGGCGTCGAGCAGGGTTCCGACCCTTCGCCATGAGGCTTCGATGCTACGTTCATC
>JADLCV010000196.1 GCA_020846995.1 Paracoccaceae bacterium | reverse complement strand
TCCTCCTTCTCCCCATGGGGGCGGGCATGGTCGTCGTCACCTTCGGGCTTCTCCTCCTCATCCCCGGCGATCCGGCGGCGCTGATGCTGGGCCAGGAGGCCTCGGCCGAGGCGATCGCGACCCTGCGCCTCAACCTCGGCCTCGACGATCCCTGGCATCTCCGGCTCGGGCGCTACTTCCTCGCCCTCCTCCGGGGCGACATGGGGATGTCGCTCTTCCAGGGCCAGCCGGTGGCGACGATCATCGCCGGCCGCCTCGGGGCGACGGTCGAGCTCGCGGTCGCGGCGCTGGTCACGGCGAGCCTTCTCGGCATCGCCCTCGGCGTCGTCGCGGCGATGCGGCAGGGCTCGTGGCTCGACACCCTGGCGATGCTCTTCGCCCAGCTTGGCGTGTCGATGCCGGTCTACTGGCTCGCGCTCCTCCTCATGCTGGGCTTCGCGGTCCAGCTCGGCTGGCTGCCCGCGGTCGGGCGCGGACCCCCGATCGGCACGGCGGCGTGGGCCGCGCTCACGGGCCGGCCCGAGCTCCTCGCGCAGTCCTTCGCCTACCTCCTCCTGCCGGCGACCGCACTCGCCATGAACGCGGCGGCGGTGATCTCGCGCCTCGTGCGGGCCTCGATGCTCGAGGTCCTGCGCGAGGACTTCGTCCGCACCGCCCGCGCCAAGGGGCTGCGCCGGGGCCGCGTGGTGGTGCGGCATGCGCTCGCCAACGCGCTCCTGCCGGTCCTGTCGGTGATCGGGCTGCGCTTCGGGGCGCTCCTCGGGGGGGCGGTGCTGACCGAATCGATCTTTGCCTGGCCGGGGCTCGGGCAACTCACGATCGCCGCCATCTCGCAGCGCGACCTGCCGCTCATCCAGGGGATCGTGCTGACCTTTGCCGTCATCTTCGCCCTCGTCAACCTCGCCGTCGATCTCCTCTACGCCGCGGTCGACCCGCGGGTGCGGCTGGAGTAGGGCCATGGGGGCGCAGGGCGACGGCCACGGGGGGCGGGGGCAGTGAGGCGCGCGCTCGCCAGCCCCTCGCTCGTCGCCGGGACGGCGATCGCGCTCGCGATCGTGCTCCTCGCCCTCCTCGCCCCCCTCGTCGCCACCCACGAGGTGGCGGCGATGGACATGCGCAACCGCTTCGCCCTGCCCTCGGCCGCCCACTGGCTCGGCACCGACAACTTCGGCCGCGACCTCTGGAGCCGGATGGTCGCCGGCGCCCGCATCTCGCTCGCGATCGCGCTGGCCACCACCGCCGGCGCCGCCGCCATCGGCACCGCCGTCGGCCTCGTCGCCGGCTATTTCGGCGGCTGGGTCGACCTTCTCCTCATGCGCATCACCGACATCTTTCTCGGCTTTCCGGCCATCGTGCTGGCGCTGGCGCTGGTCGCCGTGCTCGGCCCCGGAGTGACCAACGTCGCCCTCTCGCTCGTGGTCGTGCTCTGGACCGAATACGCCCGCGTCGTCCGCGCCGCGACGCTCGTCCTGCGCGAGCAGACCTATGTCTCCGCCGCCCGCGCCCTCGGCGCCTCCCCGGCCCGCATCCTCCTGCGCGAGATCCTGCCCAACGCCGCCGGCCCCATCATCGTCCTCGCCTCGCTCGGCCTCGGCACCGCCGTCATCGCCGAATCGGCGCTCGCCTTCCTCGGCTTCGGCCTGCCGCCGCCGGCCCCGACCTGGGGCTGGACGCTCGCCTACGGCACCGGCTTCATGCGCGAGGCGCCCTGGCTCTCGATCGTCTCGGGGGCGGCGATCATGCTCACCGTGCTCGGCTTCAACCTCCTCGGCGACGGGCTCCGCGACCTTCTCGATCCCCGCCAGCTCACCCGCGCCGCCGGCGCCTCCAAGCGAAACTGAGAAAGGACTGCCATGGTCAGGTCGATCCGCTGCTGGCGCGAGCCCTTCACCACCCATGCCGACGGCAGCGATGCCGCCCTCGCCTTCACCGAGCTTGCGGGCGAGGAGGACGGGCCGACGATCGGCATCTCGGCGGCGATCCACGGCAACGAGAACGCCGGCAGCCAGGCGATCCTCGAGCTTTTCCGGATGCTGCGGGGGATGCCGCTGCGCGGCCGCCTCCTCCTCCTCCCGGCCGCCAACCCGCGGGCGCTCGCGGTCAACCGCCGCTTCACGCCGATCGACGAGCTGAACCTCAACCGCGAGTTCCCGGGCGATCCCGCCGGCAACTACACCCAGCAGCTCGCCCACGCGATCAGCCGCCACTTCCTCGAGGTCATCGACGTCCACATCGACCTCCACGCCGGCACCGACCGGCCGACGGTCGACTACGTCTACATCTGGAACGACGAGGCGATGAGCCGCGCCTTCGGCTCGCGCATCCTCTACCGCCCGGCGGCGGGGCGCGGCGGCACCACCTTCAGCGGCACCACCAAGGCCGTGACGATCGACCGCCGCAACATCCCCTGCGTGGTCGTGGAACTCGGCGGCGGCATCGTCGACCAGACGCCCTATGTCGGCCGCACCGTCGCCGGCGTCATGAACATGCTCCGCGCCAGGGGGGCGATCCCCGGCGATGTCGTCGCCCCCCCGGCCCAGACCGTGGTGCGCGAGATCGCCACCATCCGCCCGACCCGCGGCGGCTGGCTCGAGCCCCTCGCGCCACCGCTCGGCGCGGAGATCGCGGGAGGCGCGCTCCTCGGCCGCGTCACCAGCCCCTACGACTTCGCGACGCTCGAGGAGATCCCCGCGCCCTTCGCCCGCGGGGTGATGATCCTCTCCCATCTCTCGCGCAACCTCGTCGAGAGCGGCGACTACGGCTTCATGGTCGGCAACCTCGAGGGGGCCGGGTCCTGAGCGCCGCCCCGGCCCCCGCCCCAGGCCCGGCGGACCCGGTCCCGGTCCTCGAGGCGCGGGGGCTGACCGTCCGGCTCGGGGCCGGGGCGGGGGGCTTCGCCGTCGTCGCCGACCTGGACCTTGCCGTGGCCGCGGGCGAGACCCTTGCCATCGTCGGCGAATCGGGTTGCGGCAAGACGATGACGGCGCTGGCGCTGATGCGGCTCCTGCCCGAGGGAGCCGAGGTCGCCGCCGGCGCCGTGCGGCTCGAGGGCAGGAACCTCCTCGCCCTTTCCGAGCGTGCGGTCGAGGATCTGCGCGGCAGCCGCATCGCCATGGTCTTCCAGGAGCCGCTGACGGCCCTCAACCCGGTGATGACGGTCGGCGCCCAGATCGCCGAGGCCGTCGCGCGCCACCGGGGCCTCGGCCGCCGCGCCGCCTGGGCGGCGGCGGTCGAGGCTCTGGGCCGCGTCCGCATGCCCGACCCGGCAGCCCGCGCCCGGGCCTTTCCCCACGAGCTCTCGGGCGGCATGCGCCAGCGCGCGGTGATCGCCATGGCGCTCGTCAACCGCCCCCGCGTCATCCTTGCCGACGAGCCGACGACGGCCCTCGACGTCACCATCCAGGCCCAGATCCTCGGCCTCGTCGCCGGCCTCCAGGCCGAGCTCGGCACGGCCCTCGTGCTCATCACCCACGACCTCGGGGTGGTGGCCGAGGTCGCCGATCGCGTCATCGTCATGTATTCCGGCCGCAAGGTCGAGGAGGCGGCGGTCGTCGGGCTGTTCGATGCCCCCCTCCATCCCTACACGCGGGGGCTGATGGGGGCGGTCCCGCGCGGCCGCGGAGGGGCGCGGCTGGCCGACATCCCCGGCACCGTGCCGGCACCGGCGGCCCTGCCCGCGGGCTGCGCCTTCGCCCCCCGCTGCCCGCTCGCCACGGCCCGCTGCCGCGCCGCCCGCCCGCCCCTGACGGCGCCGCGGCCCGGCCACCTCGTCGCCTGCTGGGAGTGCGGCCCGTGACCCTCCCTCCCCCGCTCCTCGAGGTCGCGGACCTCATCGTCCATTTCCCCGTCCGCCACGGCCTCCTGCGCCGGCGGGTGGGGACGGTGCGGGCGGTCGACGGGGTCAGCTTCACCCTCGGGCGCGGCGAGACGCTCGCGCTCGTCGGCGAATCGGGCTGCGGGAAGTCGACGACGGGCCTTGCCCTCGTCGGCCTCGTGCGCCCGACGGCGGGCAGCGCCCGCCTCGACGGCGCGTCGGTTGCGGTCCGCGGGGGGGCGCGGCGGGCGCTCGCGCGGCGGATGGGAATCGTCTTCCAGGACCCCTTCTCCTCCCTCAACCCGCGCCAGCGGATCGAGGCGATCCTGCGGGCCCCCCTCGACATCCACGGTGTCGGCCGCCCGCGCGAGAGGGGCGCGGCGGTGGCGGCGCTGATGGCGCGGGTCGGGCTCCGCCCCGACCAGGGGCGCGCCTTCCCCCACCAGTTCTCGGGCGGCCAGCGCCAGCGCGTCGGCATCGCCCGGGCGCTGGCGCTGCGCCCCGATCTCGTCATTCTCGATGAACCCGTCTCGGCCCTCGACGTCTCGGTGCAGGCCCAGATCCTCAATCTCCTCGCCGACCTCCAACGGGATTTCGGGCTCGCCTACCTGATGATCTCGCACGACCTCGGCGTCGTCGAGCATGTCGCCCACCGGGTCGCGGTGATGTATCTCGGCCGCATCGTCGAGCTGGCCGGGCGGGCCGACCTCTTCGCCGCCCCCCGCCACCCCTACAGCGAACTCCTGCTCGCCGCCGCACCCCTCCCCGACCCCCGCCGCCGCCGCCGCCTCGCCCCGGCCGAGGGCGAGGTCGCCTCGGCCGCCGCGGTGCCCGCGGGATGCGCCTTCCACCCCCGCTGCCCCCTCGCCACCGCCCGCTGCCGCGAGGGCGCGCCGCCCCCGCTCGCGCCGCGCGCGGACGGCCGGCTGCTCGCCTGCCATCACCGATAGGGTGGGGCCGGCATGGCCCGCAACCCAACGCCCCGTGGCCCGGGGGCCGTCGTGCGGTCCCACGGTCCTCTCGTCCGCGGCCACGCCGGAACGGCCGCCCCGCTGCCGGCGGGCCCGGGGGCGATCGTCCCCGGCGGCCGGGAGATCCCGGGCGAGCGTGGCCTCGGCGGTGAAGGGGACGCAGCGTTGCCGCGAGAGGGGACCCGCGGCGGCGCGGGCGACGGGCGGGCGGCATGGGGCTCATGCCGCGAGGCGGATGATCCCGGGTGCGATGAAGAAGAAGACGCCGGGCCTCGCCGTCACGGCCGGGAGGGCCGAGGGCAGGGGGAGGGCATGTCGGATCGGCCGGGACCGCGAAGAAGGCGGGCCTGGCCGTGACCGATCGCGGCCATCAGCCGGACGGTTCCCGCATTCAGGCCGGGACGTAGGTCAGCCGGATCGCATCTTCGCCAATCCGGTCGCTTGCTGTCAGGCGGAGCGGTGGCCGGGGACCGGCAAAGAACGGCGTGCCGTGGCCAAGCACGACCGGGTGGAAGTAGAGCCGGTATTCATCGACCAGGCCAAGGTTGGTCAGGCTCCGTGCCAGGACCGTGCCGCAAACATCGATCTCCCCGCTGCGCCGTTCCTTGAGCCCGCGTATCGTCGCCTCGACATCATCCGGAACGAGGGTGGCGTTGGGGCCGACCGATTTCGGCGTCCTCGACACGACCCACTTCCGTTGCCGCCGCCACGCGGTCGCGAACGCTCGCTCCTCACCGGTCCATCCCGGCCGGTCCTCGTCCCAGTAGCGCATGATCTCGTAGATGCGCCGACCGTGGATGCTGCACGTCACGGCGCCCACCCGGTCGATCCAGTGGCGGAAGAGGACGGGATCCGGCGCGAACCGTTCGTGGTCGACGTAGCCATCCAGCGACAGGTTCATCGCGAACACGAATTTCGCCATGACGCACGATCTCCGCCCCGGTCCTTCGGGCCGGAAGGCCGCGCGGCAGCGCAGGAATGCGGTCTGGCCCAGGTCGCGCGCCGCCCGGCCCTGTCAGGCCGACATTGCGGAAGCCCGGCGACAGGGTCAAGCGCCCGGGTTTCGCCCCGGGGCCATCGCATCGGGCCGAAAACGGGTCTGGCGAACTCCCCGGGCGCAACCGGGGAGGAGGCGCGATCGCGCGCTCCGGGGTCGGCGCCCGCGGGCCGCCGGTGGGGAGGGCGCGGCGGGCGGCCGCGGTCAGCCCGCCGCGGGCGCGGCCGGGAAGGGGCTGCCGCCGGCGTCGAGGAAGCGCTCGAGGGCCGCGCGCCAGGGACGGATGTCGAGCCCCTCGCGGGCGAGCCAGCCGGCATCGAAGTAGCTTTCGGCGTAACGGTCGCCGCTGTCGCAGATCAGGCTGACGAGCGAGCCCCGGCGCCCCTCGCGCGCCATCGCGGCGGCGATCGCGCAGAGGGCGAAGAAGTTGGTGCCGGTCGAGCCGCCGACGCGGCGGAAAAGCCGGTCGGAGAGGACATGGGCGGCGGCGATCGAGGCCGCGTCGGGAACGCGGATCATGTGGTCGATGACGCCGGCGATGAAGGAGGGCTCGACCCGCGGCCGGCCGATCCCCTCGATGCGCGAGCCGGGCGCGGTGACGGAGGGGTCGCGCCGCAGCCAGGCCTCGAAGAAGGCCGAGCCCTCGACATCGGCGACGCAGAGGCGGGTCGAGAGGGTGCGGTAGCGGATGTAGCGGCCGATCGTCGCCGCCGTGCCGCCGGTGCCCGCGCTCGTCACCACCCATTCGGGGACGGGATTCTCCTCGCCCTCCATCTGGCGGAAGATGCTCTCGGCGATGTTGTTGTTGCCGCGCCAGTCGGTGGCGCGCTCGGCATAGGTGAACTGGTCGAGGTAGTAGCCGCCGCGCTCGCGGGCGATCGCCGCCGCCGCCGCGTAGACCTCGCCCGCCCGCTCGACGAGATGGCACTCGCCGCCGAAGCGGGTGATCGCCTCGATCTTCCGGGGGCTTGTCCTTCGCGGCATCACGGCGATGAAGGGCAGGCCGAGGAGGCGGGCGAAATAGGCCTCCGAGATCGCGGTCGAACCCGAGGAGGCCTCGACGAGGACGGTTCCCTCGCCGATGCCGCCGTTGCAGATCCCGTAAAGGAAGAGCGACCGCGCCAGCCGGTGCTTGAGGCTGCCGGTCGGGTGGGTGCTCTCGTCCTTGAGATAGACCGCGATCCCCGGCAGCCCGGGAAAGATGGGCTTGAGGAGATGGGTGTCGGCCGAGCGGTGGCCGTCGCCCTCGAGGATGCGGATGGCGCGTTGGGCCCAGTCGCGCTCGCGGCATTCGGGGAGCGGGGGCAGGGCGGCGAGGTCGGCGACGACGGGGCCGGTCATCGCCGGGCCCATGCGGGGAGCGGCCGGCGGCGCGAAGGCGCGGCCTCGCGGACGGCGGCCCCCGCGGCGGCCCCGGTGGTGGCGCTGCGGTAGCCAGCGCGGGCGGGGGGATGGCCGCCTGCCGTCCCGCCGCGGGCGGTCGTCGCCGGGGGTCCCTCGTTCGGCATGGCGGCAAGCCCTCTCTGGCCGGAGTCCGGGGAATGGCGTGCGGCCGCCGCGGCCCGTCCGCGGCCCGCGCCTCCGGCGCCGCGGGCCCGGCCGGCGCGGCACGGCCGAGCCTTAGCGGACCGGCGCCCCCGTCGTCCAGCCTGCCCGGGCGCCGACGGCCGGGGC
>JADLCV010000195.1 GCA_020846995.1 Paracoccaceae bacterium | reverse complement strand
GCACCGGGCTGGTTCCGCGGCATCGCCGGGGCCCCGGATGACGGCCACGGACCGGGTGGCATGACCGCCGGCGGTTCATGGCGAGGACGTCGCGGCCCCCGGGCGCCTTCCCGTCCCATCGCCGCCCCTTGCCTGCAACGGGCCAGTGATTAGTTATGCATAGACATAAATCAACGCTGCACGGCACCGTCGGGGTCTTCATGACCGGGGATCGCCGCCCGGGAACGGCACTGGCGACGCCCGAGGCCTCGCCGGTCGAAGGGGTCTTCGGAGGGCAGGCCCGCGCGAATCGGTGTCCGGCCGGCCACCGACGGGGCATGAGCAAGGGGGAGTCGGCCCCGGTGCGCCTTGATCCGACAGCTTTGGGCGATCGCTCCGATATCGTTTCCAGGGGTGTCGAGGGCGCGGTTCCGTCTTTGTTGACCGGCACTTGGCGAAAGTCTAACCGCGATGGGGTCGCTTCGCCCCGGGGTTGAGGATCGAGACCATGGCAGGACAGCCGATGCGGGTGGGCAGGGACGAGGTGGCGGGTCCGGCCCCCCGGTCGGGCGGCAAGGCTGCGCCGCAAGGGCTTCCGATCTACCTCGGGATCCAGCGCGACATCGAGCGCAAGATCTTCGGCGGCGAGTGGAAGCCCGGCGACCGCGTCCCGGCCGAGCACGAACTTGTAAAGACCTATGGCTGTTCCCGGATGACGGTGAACAAGGCGATCTCGAGCCTTGCTGCCGCCGGCCTCATCGTGCGCAAGCGCCGGAGCGGATCGTTCGTCGCCCTGCCGCGGATGGTGGAGCCGCTCCTCACTATCCAGGACATCCGCGCCGAGGTCCTTTCAACCGACCGCGCCTACCACTTCGACGTCCTCCACCGCGGCATCCGGACGATCGTCGACAGGACCGACGCCGACCATGTCGGCGTGCCGCTCGGGACGCGGATGCTCTGCCTCGACGTCATGCACTATGCCGACAACCTCCCCTTCACGCTCGAGGCGCGCCAGATCAGCCTCAGCGTCGTGCCCGAGGCGGCGAAGGAGGCCTTCGCCGACCTCCCGCCCGGCACATGGCTTCTCCGCAACGTGCCGTGGACCGACGGCGAGCATTCGCTTCGCGCGATCTCGGCCGACGAGGTGATGGCGAGGCAGCTCCGCATCGCCGCCGGCACGGCCTGCATCTCCATCTCGCGCCGGACGTGGCGCGCGGGCCAGCTCATCACCTTCGTGCGCTTTCTCCACCCCGGCGAGCGCCACCGCTTCGTCGTCCGCTTCGGCCCCGGCCCCGGCGGCATCACCGACGTAAGGAAGTAGGCGCCCGCGTCGCCCCCTGCCGTAGACGGGCGCCCGGCGCGAAGCCCGGCGCCTCAGGCCTCGCCGCGCTTCTCGAAGGTCGGATGCCAGCGCCCGGGGAAGTCGTGGCCGTTCACGCGGCGGCCGAAGAACATGCCGAGATACCAGGGGAAATAGTGGTAGGACCAGGCGCAGAGACGGTTGCCGTAGAGGATGAAGCAGCGCATGAGCTGGCGGAGTTCTTCCCTGTCCTCGGTCTCGCGGATCGCCTTGCGGAGCTTGCCCGAGAACTCCATGAGCGTGGTCAGGCCCGAGAAGCCGAGGTATTCCGAATAGGCCGGGTCGAAAGCCTCGACCGCCGCGACGAAGTCCTTCGGCGACAGCGTGTCGACGAGCTTCAGGAGCGGATAGGCGGTGTACATGATGTAGTCGCGCAGCATCCCGTTGGCGAAATCCCAGGCGGTGAAGTACTGGCCGTAGTTGCCGGTGTCGCCGATCTCGCCGAGGCGGATGCGGCGGAGGTCCTCCGGCTCGACGGTCTGGATGCGCTTCGCCTCGGCGTGGAACTCGGCCGCCACGCCCCTGAGACCGGCGAAGCGGCCCTTGCCCCTGAACGCCTCGGCGGCATGGTGCGGGCTCACCTCGACGAACATCATTTCCTTCTCGAAGAAGACGTTGTTCCAGATCGTCCGGCCGACCTTGCGAAGCGTCTCGTGGTGCTCGGGCAGCACCATGCCAAGGACCGGCTGCGCCAGCGTCTCGGTGCTCTTGCCGTACTGGACCGAGAACTTGTTGCCGGTGGCCTGCGAGTAGCGGAGGCGCCCGACCGGGCAGTCGATCAGGCGCTCGCGCAGCTTGACCGGCGCGGTGCTGATCGTCGGCGTCCAGGCGTAGAGCGATTCGCCGGAGACCACCGGGTGGGCCTGCAGCACCTTGAACGGCAGGTCCTGCCAGAACTCCTCGCACATCTCCGGGTTCTGCTCGTCGGCAAGCTCGGCGACGACGGTCACGTCGAGTTCCGGCCACCTGATGTCGATCAGTCGTCCCATGACGGTTCCTCTCCTCTTCGCGCGATCGTCGGGCGGGGTGCCGCCGGACGATCGCGCATGGCGCCCGCCCGGGGTTACTGTATATACATATCGACGGCGGCACGGGATCGGCAAGAGGAAACTCGGAAAGCGCCAATGCTGGGCGGGATCGGCCCGTGGCCGGCCGCGGATCGGGGACCGGCCGGTTGTGTTTGTATAGATGATTGGGGGAGGGGGAGGCATGAAGACGGATCCACGGGGCCGCGGCCGGCCGGTGCACGGGGTGGCGATCGGCATCATCGTCCTCGACACCGGGTTCCAGCGCCTGCCCGGCGACATCGCCAACGCGCTCACCTGGCGCTTTCCGGTGCAGTTCGACGTCGTCCGCGGCGTCACCCCCCAGCGCGTCATCGGCGGCGACCCGGACGACTACCTGCCGCCCTTCTTCGCCGCGATCGACCGGCTCGTCGCCCTCGGCGTCGACGGCATCACCACGAGCTGCGGCTTTCTCGCCGCAGCGCAGGCCCGGCTCGCGGCCCACTCGCCGGTGCCCGTCGCCTCGACGAGCCTCATGCAGATCCCGCTTGTCCGTGCCATGCTTCCCGCCGCGGCCACGGTCGGGGTCATCTGCACCGACAAGGCGCGGCTCGGCGACGAGCACTTCCTGGGCGTCGGCGCCCCGCTCGGCCTGCCCGTGGCCGAACTTGCCGCGGACGGGCCGATCCGGGCGGCCATGCGCGCGGGCGCCCGGACGGTCGACCATCCGGCGCAGGAGCGGGAACTCCTGGCCGTCGCCGACACCCTCCTTCGCGCCCATCCCGAGATCGGCGCCTTCGTCCACGAATGCGCCAACCTCGCGCCCTATTCCGCCCGCCTTCAGGAGGCGACTGGCCGCCCGGTCTTCGACATCGTCACCCTCGTCGACTGGCTGCATTCCGGGCTCCGCCCGCGGCGGCATTCCGGGCTCCGCCCGTGCCCCGTCGGCTGAGCCGCGACCCCGCGGACCGGCCGCCCGCCATCCCTGCCCGACCGGGCGTCATGCCGACAGGTGGTCGCCCCGGCCTCCAGCGGCAGGCCGCCATCCTGATGGAGCGGGAGGGTCGTGGTACCGCCTCCCCGGCTCGAACGGGGGACCCCCAGATCCACAATCTGGTGCTCTGACCAACTGAGCTAAGGCGGCCCGCCCCGGCATCTAGCCCCCGGCCGGCGCGAATGCAAGGGTCGCGGCGGCGGGCGGGCGTCGCCCGGGGCATGACGATCGTTGGTGATTTCTTTGCCGGTCTGCGGTTCAAGGAGGGGGCGGAGAGGCGGGGAGCGATGGCGGAGCGGTCGGAAGCGGGGGCCGGGGAGGGGGCGGCGGGCGACGGGGGCGGCGTCCCCGCGCGGCTCCTCGCGCGCTTCGCCCTGAGGACGGCCGAGATGCTGACCCTCACCGACGCCGAGGGCCGCATCCTCTGGGTCAACCCCGCCTTCGAGGCCCGCACCGGCTACCGGCTCGCCGAGGTGCGCGGGCGCCGGCCGGGCGATTTCCTGATCGGCCCCGGGAACGACGGCGGGGTTCTCGCCGATATCGCCGCGGCCTCGCGCACGGGCCGGCCCGTCGGCGCCGAACTCGTCCTCCGCGACCGCGACGGGCGCGAGTTCCCGGTCCGCACCGACCTCGAGCCCCATGTCGACGCCGCGGGCCTTCCTGCCGGCGTCCTCGCCATCACGACCGACCTCGGCCCCGGGCCCGCCGGCGAGGAGGCCCGCCCTGGCCGCGACCGCGACCGCGCCGGGGCGCGGGAGGAACTCGGCCGTGCCATCGAGGGGATGCCCACGGGCTTCGCCCTCTTCGACGCGGGCGAGGGCCTGCGCCTCTGCAACGCCGCCTACCGCTCGATGTTTGCCCCCATCGCCTTTCTCCTGCGGCCGGGAACGGGCTTCGAGGCGATCGTCCGGGCGGCCTTCGGGGCCGACCTCTTCGCCGATGTGGGCGACGATCTCGAGGCCGCCATCGCCCGGCGCATGGCGGCCTTCCGCGCCCCCGGCGGCCCCTTCGTCCAGCGCCTGCGCGACGGCCGGACGATCTGGTCGCGCGACGCCCGCCTCGCCGACGGCGCGACCGTCGCCTACCGCATCGACATCTCCGAGCTGACCCGCAAGGAAGAGGCACTGGCCTCGGCGCGGGCGGTCTTCGCCGATGCCATCGAGGCGCTGCCCGATGCCATCGCCATCTTCGACCGCGACGAGCGGCTCGTGGCTTGGAACTCGCGCTACCTTGCCGGCCATGGCGGGCGCGAGACGCTCCTCATGCCCGGCCGCCCGCTCGAGGCGATCCTGTGCTCGGGCGTCGATGCCGCCATGGTGCCGGCGGCGCGCGACGACCCCGAGGGCTGGGTCGCGGCCCGCCTCGCCCGCTTCCGCGCCGCCGAGGGCGAGGCCGAGATCGAGCTTGCCGACGGCAGCTGGCAGCGGGCGATCGAGCGGCGCACGGCCGCCGGCGGCATCGTCGCGCTGCGCACCGACATCACGGCGATGAAGCGGCAGGCGCGCGATCTCCGCGAGGCGATGGCGGCCTTCCGCTCGACGCTCGATGCCATCCCCGACCTTCTCTTCGAGGTCGATGGCGAGGGGCGCTATCACGCCTTCCACAGCGGCGACCGCAGCAAGCTCTACCTGACGCCCGGGGAGTTCATCGGCCGCACCGTCGCCGAGATCATGCCGCCCGAGGTCGCCCGGGTGCAGCTCGCCGCCATCGCCGAGGCGGCGGCGACCGGCCGCTCGACCGGCCGCCAGTATCGCTTCGATCCCGGCGGCGGGGCGAGCTGGTTCGAGCTCTCGCTGGCGAAAAAGCCGCACGAGGCGGGCGAGAGCCCGCGCTTCCTCATGCTCGTGCGCGACATCACCGCCCGCAAGGACGCCGAGACCCTGCTTGTCCAGCAGAAGGCCCTGCTGCACACCGCCAACAACCGCCTCAAGCGCGCGCTCGCCGACCGCGACACCGCCCGCCAGCGCTTCTTCGACGTCGCCGAGGTGAGCTCGGACTGGATCTGGGAGACCGACCGCACCCTCCGCCTCGGCTATCTCTCGGAGTCCTTCGCGCGCATCACCGGCCTCCCGGTCGCGGACCTGATCGGCCGGACGCTCGAGGAGAGCCTCGTCCCGGGACCGCAGGCCGCCGACGGCGGCGAGCGGGCGGCCCTTGCCGCTGCCCTCGCCCGTCGCCAGCCCTTCCGCGACCTCGTCCTCCTCTGCCCGGCGGCGACGGGCGAGCTCTGGGGGCGGCTGAGCGGCAAGCCCTACTGGGACAGCGACGGGGCCCTTGCCGGCTATCGCGGCACCGGCACCGATGTCACGGCCCTGAAGCTCGCCCAGACGCGGGCCGAGGCGGCAAGCCGCGCCAAGTCGCAGTTCCTCGCCACCATGAGCCACGAGATCCGCACTCCCCTCAACGGGGTCATGGGCATGGCCGCGCTGCTCGCGGGCGCGCTCGAGGATCCCGAGGCGCGCCGCATGGCCGAGGCGATCGGCGAATCGGGCCAGGCGCTCCTCACCGTCCTCAACGACGTCCTCGACTTCTCCAAGATCGAGGCCGGCCGGCTCGAACTGCACGAGGGCGCGGTCGTCCCCGCTGACCTCGCCCGCCAGGTCACGGCCCTGCACGGGCCCGGGGCGCGCGCCCGGGGCATCGCGCTCGCGGTCGCGGTCGCCCCGGGGGCCGGAGCGGCACGGCGCGGCGACGCCCACCGCATCCTCCAGATCCTCCACAACCTCGTCGGCAACGCCGTCAAGTTCACCGAGAGAGGCGGCGTCACGGCCACCCTCGGCGGCGGACCGGACGAGGGGCTCGCGATCACCGTCACCGACAGCGGCATCGGCATGACCGAGGCCGAACTCGCGCGCGTCTACGAGGAGTTCGCGCAGGCCGACGGCGGCATCGCCCGCCGCTTCGGCGGCACCGGCCTCGGGCTCGCGATCGTGCGCCGGCTGGTGGCGGCGATGGGCGGGACGATCGCGGCCGAGAGCCGCCCGGGGGCGGGGACGACCTTCCGCGTCCTCCTGCCGCTCGCGCCCGCCCCGGCGCCGACGGCCGCGCCGCCCGCTCCGGCGGCGCCGGTGGCGCTGCCCGCCGGGCTGCGCGTCCTCGCCGCCGACGACAACGCCACCAACCGGCTGGTGCTGACGGCCATGCTGCGCCGCCTCGGGGTCGCGGTCGAGGCGGTCGAGGGCGGCCGGGCGGCGGTCGCGGCCGCCGCCGCCGGGGGCTTCGACGCCATCCTCCTCGACATCACCATGCCCGACCTCGCCGGCGACGAGGCCCTCGCCGCCATCCGCGCCGACGAGGCCGCCTCGGGCCGCGCCCCTGTGCCGGCGGTGGCGGTGACGGCCCATGCCATGCGCCACCAGATCGAGGAGTATCTCGGGCAGGGCTTCGCGCTCCACCTCGGCAAGCCGGTCGTGCTTGCCGACCTCGCCGCCGCGATCCTCGCCCTCACCGCGGACCGGCCGGCCCCCGTCCCGCCGCCGGCCGGAGGCACCGCCGTCGCCGCGCCGCCTCCCGGGAACCCCGCCACCGCTGCCCGGCCGGCCGCGGCCGCTTCCACGGCGGCGTCGCCCGCGGTCGCCGAGGCGGCGACCGGCGACCGTTCCGCGGACCCTCGCGCCACCGCCGCTCCCGCCTCGGCGACGGCTGCGGAACCGGCTGCGCGGGCCACCCCCGCCGCCCCGGCCACCGCTGCCCCCGTCGCCGTCCCGGCCACCTCCTCCGCTCCGGCGCCCGGAGCGTCCCCGGCCGTCCCGCCGGTCCCGGAGCTCTTCCGCAGGCCGGGCGACGGACCTGCCGCGGGCACCGCCTCCCCGGTGGCGGGCGCCGGCGCGCGGGCGGGGGCCTGACCGGTGCCGGGCGCGGCCTATTCCGCCGGCGGTGGCGCCGCCGCCGCGGCCGCGGCCGGCCGCGAGGGACGCCCCGCCCGCAGGGCCGCCGGCGCCCGGCCGGGCATGATGCGGCCGCGGCCGGCGCGCTTGGAGGCGTAGAGCGCCTCGTCGGCGTCGCCGAGCAGGCGGTCGGCGTCGGGCCGCGGATAGTCGCGCGAGAGGACGTAGCCGACGCTCGCCGAGACCCGGGCCTCGCGCCCCTCCCAGATCACGGGGGCGGCAATGCGGGTTAGCATGCGCTCGCCGATCGCCTCGGCCTCGGCCGCCATGGCGACCCCGGCGAGGAGGACCACGAACTCGTCGCCGCCGACGCGGGCGACGGTGTCGGCCGCCCGCGTCTCGGCCCCGAGCGCGCGCGCCATGGCCTGGAGGACGGCGTCCCCGGCGGCATGGCCGAGGTTGTCGTTGACGGCCTTGAACCAGTCGAGGTCGAGGCGGACGACGGCGAAGGGCACCCCGGCGGCGAGCGCCCGTGCCAGCGCGGCGTCGAGCGCCCGGCGGTTGCGCAGGCCCGTCAGGTTGTCGGTCAGCGCCTGTTCCTCGGCGGCGCTGCGGGCGGCCTCGAGCTGGCCGTTGACGTCGCGCAGGACGGCCTGGATGACGGACTTGGCCTCGGCGAGGTAGAGGAGTTCGATCGCATGGTCGGTCGGGGCGAAATCGCGCTCGGTCAGCCGGTGTTCGCGCACCGCCTCGATGACGCCGGCGCCGAGCCCGAGGTTGACGACCAGCCCGCCCGCGCCCGCGGGCACGGCGAAGCCCTTGAAGCCCGTGTGCGGCGGGCGGCGGAGGACGAGGTGCAGCCGGGCCCCGGCGAGCCCGGCGAGCCCGCCGGCCGTTCCCGGCCGGGGATGGCGGAGCTCGAAAAGCTCGGCGAAGGGGCGGTCGCGCCAGTCGCCCCCCCCGAGCATGCGGGCGAGCGTCGGGCCGGCCCCGGCCACCGTCCCGTCGGCCGCAAGCCAGAGATGCAGGGGCAGGAGGCGGCCGAGGGCCGCGGGGTCGAGGGCGGGGCCGGGGAGGGCGCCGGTCATGGCCTAGCTCGCCCCGGCGACGAGGGCGAAGGGGCGGGCGGCGGCGAAGCGGGCATCGAGGAGGTCGATGGCGAGGACGGGGCCGCCGTCGGCCGCCGCCTCCGGCTCGACCACGACGAGGGCCCCGTAATCGTCGGCGAGCGCCCGCAGGATGCCGGCGGCGACGTGCAGGAGGTCGGGCGCCGGAGGCCGGCAGGAAAGCGTCAGGCGGCCGCCGCCCCGGTCCTCGAGCTCGAGCTGCGGCAGGGCGAGTTCGGGGAGGGCGAGGCGGGCGCGGCCGGGCAGATCCTCGATCGAGGCGAGGAAGTCGCGGAAGCCCGCCCCCCCGAAGCGCAGGAGCCGGCGCAGCGCCGGCCGGTCGGGGCGCGAGACGAGATGGGTGCCGAAATCCTCGAGAAGGCCCGCCCGCGGCCGCCCGAGCACCGCCTCGGCGGCCGCGATCGCGGCCTCGGCGAGCCCGGCTTGGTGGATGCGCATCGCCTCCACCCCCGCCACGGGCAGGCCGGCGCGCTGGGCGACCGCCGCCGCCGCGGCGGCGCCATAGGTATCCTCGATGAAGCGCTGGAACGCGCGAATCACAAGCCCGAGCATCACACCCCCCGCCCCCCGCGGGGCCGGTCCATCCCTACCCTAGGCGCTGGGTCTTAACGAACTCCCAACGCCGTCCCGCCTCAGAAATCGGTCGGCGCCCCGCCCGCGGCCTTGCGGCGGGCGACGAAGTCGGCCAGCGCCTCGCGGTGGCCCGCGTCCATCGGCGGCGGCTGGAAGTCGGCGAGGATCGCCTTGCAGAGCCGGCGGGCGCGCTCGGCCGTCCACACGGCGCCGTCCGCCGCCCACGCCTCGTAGTTTCGCCAGTCGCTGACGAAGGGGGCGTAGAAGGCCGTCGCATAGCGCGCCTGGGTGTGGGCGGCGCCGAAGAAATGCCCGTGCGGACCGACCGCGCGGATGGCCTCGACGGCGAGGTCGTCCTCGCCCGTGGCCCAGGTCTCGGCCTCGCAGTAGCGCTGGATCATCTGCAAGACCTCGCAGTCCATCACGAACTTCTCGGGGCTCGCGATCAGCCCGCCCTCGAGCCAGCCGGCGGCGTGATAGACGACATGGGTGCCCGAGGTGATCGCCGCCCAGAGCGAGTTCATCGTCTCCCACATCGCCTGGGCGTCGGGGACGTTCGCGGCCGAGCAGGCCGACGAGCGCAGGGGAAGGCCGTAGAAGCGCGCCATCTGCCCGGTCATCTGGGTGGCGCGGATGTACTCGGGGGTGCCGAAGGCCGGCGCGCCCGACTTCATGTCGACGTTCGAGGTGAAGGTGCCGATGGCGACCGGGCAGCCCGGGCGCACCCATTGCAGGAGGGCGATCGCCGCCAGCCCCTCGGCGAGCGACAGCGCCACCGCCCCCGCCATCGTCACCGGCGCCATGGCGCCGGCGAGCGTGAAGGGGGTGACGATGACGGCCTGGTTGCGGCGGGCGCAGCGCAGGGCCCCGTCGATCATCGGCAGGTCGTGCTTGAGCGGGGAGACCGAGTTGATGTTGGTATACATCTTCGGGCCGGCCTCGAACTCCTCCGGGCTGAGACCGGCGGCAAGGCGCGTCATCTCCATGACGTCCTCGACCCGCTCGCGGCCAAGCGAGTAGGCGTGCACGACCTTGTCGGTCAGCGTCAGCTTCTCGTAGAGGCAGTCGAGGTGGCGCACCGAGGGATGGATGTCGACGGGTTCGACGGGATAGCCGCCGGCGATGTGGATGCAGTTGAAATACTGCGTCAGCATCAGGAACTCGCGGAAGGCCGCGAAGTCGCCCGGGCGCTTGCCGCGCTCGAGATCCCAGACGTTGGGCGGCGAGGAGACGTTGACGAAGGCCATGTGGCGGCCGCCGACCGGCACGGCCCGGGCGGGGTTGCGCGGGGTCAGCGTGAAGCGTCGCGGGGCCCGGGCCAGCATCGCCATCAGGAAGTCCCCGTCCATGCGGACGTTCGTCCCCTCGACCCGGCAGCCGGCGGCGCGGAAGAGGGCGCAGGCCTCGGGGTTGAGGAATTCGATGCCGATCTCGGAGAGGATGCGCAGGCCCGCCCGGTGCAGCCGCTCCACCCCCTCGGGCGACAGGGGCTCGGTCGGGCGGTCGGGGTTCTCGGGGATGCGCCAGGGCATCTGCTCGATCGCGCCGGCGCGGCGTCCGCGGCCCGACCGGCCGCCCGTCCGCTGCCTGCGCTCGGTCGCTTCGGTCATCGCCGCCTCCCGCTCCGGGCCCTGCCGCCAGAGATGCCCCAAAGCGGCGCCCGGGCGCCGGCCGGCGGCGACCGGTCGGCGTCGTTTTCAGGCCCCGGCGGCGATCCCGAGCCAGCCCGGCAGATGGCCGATGTCGGGCAGGACGGCGAGCGCCAGCGGCGCGAGCTCGCCCGCGCCGGCGGTGCCGGTCAGGACCCCGACCGCCGGCATCCCCGCCGCCCGCGCCGCGACGAGGTCGTGGCGGCTGTCGCCGACCATGAGGACGCGGCCGGGGGCGAGGCCGAAGCGGCCGGCGAAGGCGAGGAGCATCCCCGGCGCGGGCTTGGCGCCGAAGCCCGAATCGTAGCCGGCGACGAAGTCGAAGGCGGCGCCGATGCCGTGGGCGGCGAGATGGGCCCCGGCCGCCACCTCGGCGTCGTTGGTGACAAGGCCAAGCCGCAGCCCCGCCCCCCGCAGGGAGGCGAGGAGGGGGGCGAGCGGGGCCGCCGGCACCATCGCCACCCGGGCGGCGCGGGCGTTCATCTCGCCGACGAGGTCGGCCGGCCGCCAGCCCGGCAGGAGCGGCAGCATCGCGCCCGCGATCTCCTCGACGGTGGCGGCGACGACCGGGCTTTCGGGCAGGAAGCGGCGGCGGTCGGCATCGAAGCCGATCGCCGCCGCGAGCCGCCCGGCAAGTGCCGCCTCGCCGCCGGCGAGATCGCCGACGAGCGCGAGGACCCAGGCCGCCCAGCTGGCGGTGAAGTCGAAGAGCGTCCCGTCCTTGTCGAAGAGGACGCCCGCGAGGGGCGGCAGGCCGCGCGGCATCGGCGCTCAGGTCCAGTGCGGGGTGCGCCCGCCGGGGAGGAGCGCGCGGGCCCGGCGCAGGG
>JADLCV010000194.1 GCA_020846995.1 Paracoccaceae bacterium | reverse complement strand
GCCCGGGCCTCGTCGAGGCAGCGCGCGAGCGGGATGTCGGCCCCGAGCCGGCGGTCGTCGTCGTTCGACCAGGCGATCGGGTTGGTTCCGTAGCGGATCATCGCGGCCCCTTCTCAGTCGGCCCGGCGCTGCCGGGCGCGGTTCACCTCGTAGTCGGCGCGCGCCGCCCGCACCTCGGCCCGCGCGCTCACGGCCGGCACGGCGACGTCCCACCAGTGGCCGCCGTGCGGGGTCGAGGGGTGGGGGTCGGTGTCGATGACGATCACCACCGGCCGGTCGGCGCCGCGGGCGGCGCGGAGCGCCGCCTCGAGTTCGGCGATCGAGGCCGCGTGCACGGCGCGGGCCCCGAGGGCGGCGGCATGGGCGGCGAAGTCGACCGCGAGCGCGTTCACGTGGCGGGCGTCGTCGAGGAGGTTGTTGAAGGGTGCGCCACCCGTCGCCTTCTGGAGGCGGTTGATGCAGCCGAAGCCGCGGTTGTCGGTCAGCACGACGGCGAAGCCGATGCCGAGCATCGCCGCGGTGGCGAGTTCGGAGTTGGCCATCAGGTAGCTGCCGTCGCCCAGCATGCATACGACCTCGCGCCCGGGCTCGGCAAGGCGGGCGCCGAGGGCGCCGGCGATCTCGTAGCCCATGCAGGAGAAGCCGTATTCCATGTGATAGGCGCCCGGGCGCGGGGCCTTCCAGAGCTTGTGAAGCTCGCCCGGCATGGTTCCGGCGGCGCCCATGACGATGGTGTCGGGGCCGGCGGTGCGCTGGACGGCGCCGATCACCTGCTGGTCGGTCGGCAGCGCGTTGCCGGGCCCGGGGGGGGCCGTCAGGGGATCGACGGCCGCGAACCACTCGGCCCTGAGATGCGCGGGCGGCGGGGGGGCGCGGTGGTCGCCGAGGGCCGCGCTCAGGGCCGCCAGCGCAAGGCGGGCGTCGGCGCAGAGGGGCTCGGCCGCGCGCTTGACGGCGTCATGGGCGTTGACGTTGATCGCGAGGAGGCGCAGCGCGGGGTTCGCGAAGAGCGCCCAGGAGCCGGTCGTGAAGTCCTGGAAGCGGGTGCCGACGCCGATCACGAGGTCGGCCGCCGCGGCGAGGGCGTTGGCCGAGGCGGCGCCCGTCACCCCGACGGGGCCGAAGTTCCAGTCGTCGTCCCAGGCGAGCGCCGACTTGCCGGCCTGCGATTCGACGACGGCGATGCCGTGGCGGCGGGCAAAGCGGGCAAGATCGGCGGCCGCGCCGGAATAGTGCACGCCCCCCCCGGCGACGATCACCGGCCGGCGGGCGGCGCGGATGAGGTCGGCGGCGCGGGCGACCTCGACGGGGTCCGGCGCGGGGCGGCGGCGGCGCCAGACGCGGGGGGCGAAGAAGGCCGCCGGCCAGTCGAGGGCCTCGGACTGGACGTCCTGGCAGAGGGCCAGCGTGACCGGCCCGCACTCGGCGGGGTCGGTCATGACCCGCAGCGCCCGCGGCAGGGCGGCGAGAAGCTGCTCGGGGCGCGTGATGCGGTCGAAGTAGCGGCTGACGGGCCGGAAGCAGTCGTTGGCCGAAACCGTGCCGTCGCCCCAGTCCTCGACCTGCTGGAGGACGGGGTCGGGGCCGCGGCCGGCAAAGACGTCGCCGGGCAGGAACAGGACCGGCAGGCGGTTGACATGGGCGACGGCGGCGGCGGTGACCATGTTGGTCGCCCCCGGCCCGATCGAGGAGGTGACGGCCATCGCCCGCCGCCGGCCCAGCTGCTTGGCATAGGCGATGGCGGCGTGGGCCATGGTCTGCTCGTTCTGCCCCCGCCAGGTCGGCAGCTCGTCGCCCGCGGCGTGAAGCGCCTCGCCGAGGCCGGCGACGTTGCCGTGGCCGAAGATCGCCCACACCCCGGCGATGAAGCGCTCGCCCTCCTCGTTCTGCTGCGCGGCGAGCCAGCGCACGAGCGCCTGGGCGGCGGTGAGGCGGATCGTGGCGGTCATGGCAACCCCTCTCCTGGCGTGCGCGCCGCGTCCCAGATGCGGCCGAGCCGGTCGTAGCGGGCGGCCATCTCGGCCGTCGCCGCCTCATCGCCGATCTCGCCCGCGAACCAGCGCCGGGCGGGTTCGGCGAAGATCGTGCGGCCGATGGCAAACCCCTTCACGAGGTCGTGGCGGGCGGCCAGCCGCAGGGCCGGGGCGAGCGTCGCCTCGGGGGCCTCGAGACCGAGGACGAGGATGCCGCGCACATGGGGGTCGCCGGCGGTGATCGCGGCCGTGGAGGCGGCCCAGGCGTCCGCGGTCGCGAAGGGCTCGAGCTTCCACCAGTCGGGGAAGATCCCGAGGGCGTGGAAACGGCGGATCAGCCGGGCCGAGGTGTCGGCGTCGACCGGGCCGAGGCGCGAGGGGACGAGCTCGAGGAGGAACTCGAGCCGGTGGCGGCGCGCGGCGGCGAAGGCCCGCGCGACCGTCGCCTCCTGGGCGGCGCGGAGCGGCTCGGGGTCGTCGGGATGGCAGAGGCAGAGCAGCTTGACGACGTGGTCGAGCGGCCATTCCATGAGCCCGCCGAGGTCGGGGCCGAGATCGGGCTCGAGCGCGAGCGGGCGCGAGCCCGGCCACTCCGCCGGCCGTCCGATCCAGAGGCCGGTGCCGGCGGCGGCGTGCAGGGCCCCCTGCCCCAGGCGGTCGTCGCAGAGGATGCCGTAGCCCGGCCGGCCGTCGCCCACGCGCCGGGCCGCGGCCAGGCAGAGGCGCTTGAAGGCGCCGATGCGCGCCGGCGTGGCCCCGGCCAGGGCCTCGAACTGGCTGCGGTGGTCGAAGGCGAAGACGCGCAGGGCGGGCCAGTCGCCGCGGCGGTTGGTCGCCCAGTGGACCTGCTCGAGTTCGGCGTCCCGGCGCAGGGCCGGGGTGACGACGCCGTGGGCGAGGAAGAAGCGCAACTCCTCGAGCGAGGGGTAGGACGGGGTGCAGCCGTGGCGGCTCACGGCCAGCGCCCCGCAGGCGTTGGCGAGCCGCAGCGTCCCGCTCCAGGCGAGATCGTCGAGCCAGCCCCGGAGGAGCCCGGCCATGAAGCCGTCGCCGGCGCCGAGGACGTTGAAGACCTCGACCGCGAAGCCCGGGCCGGCCTCGCCGTCCTCGAGCCGGTCGGGGATCGCGCCGGGGAAGGCCACCGCCCCGAGCGGCCCGCGCTTGCAGACCAGCGTCGCGCCGGTCAGCGCCCGGACCGCGGCCAGGGCCGCGCGCGTGTCGGTGGTGCCGCCGGCGATGTGGAACTCCTCCTCGGTGCCGACGACGAGGTCGAAGCGGTGGAGGTGGCCCTGGAGGGCGCGGGTGACATCGGGGCTGGCGATGAAGCGCGCCTCGCCCGCGCCGTGGCCGGCCAGGCCCCAGAGGTTCGGCCGGTAGTCGATGTCGAGCGCCGTGCGCGCCCCCCCCTCGTGCGCGAGCCGCAGCGCCTTGAGCACGGCGGCGGCGGTCCCGGGGTGCGAGAGGTGGGTGCCGGTGACGACGACGGCGCGCGCCTCGGCGATCAGGGCGGGGTCGATGTCGTCCTCGGCAAGCGCCATGTCGGCGCAGTTCTCGCGGTAGAAGATGAGCGGGAACGTCGCCTCGTCGCGGATGCCGAGGATGACGAGCGCGGTCAGCCGCGCGGGGTCGGTGATGACGCCGCGCACGTCCACCCCCTCGCGCACCAGCTCCTCGCGGATGAAGCGGCCCATGTGCTCGTCGCCGACGCGCGTGATGAGCGCCGCCCGCAGGCCCAGCCGCGCCGCCCCGGCGGCCATGTTGCAGGGCGACCCGCCGATGTATTTCTGGAAGCTCCCCATGTCCTCGAGCCGGCCGCCGGTCTGGGTGCCGTAGAGGTCGACCGAGGCCCGGCCGATGGTGATGACGTCGAGCGGCTTCATGCCGGTTCCCTCCCCCGGGAATTGCGAACGGGCCCGCCGCGGCCTTCGTTCCATCATGTCGCCGCCTGTATCAGGCATTCCACGTCGGTCGGCAATGGTTCTTTCGTTCCATCACGTTCCACGCACCGCCCCGATCGCGACCGCGAGCGTGATGGCGAGCGTCATGGTCGCGGCGAGGGGCCGGAAGGCGCCGAAGTCGACCTCGTCGACGACCAGCGGGGTGGCGTCGAGCCGCCGCATCGGGCTCAGCCCGGGGTCGGTGATGGCCACCACGGCGGCGCCGCGGTCGCGTGCGGCCTCGGCGAAGGCCACGGTCTCGGGCGCGTAGGGGCTGAAGGTGACGGCGAGGACGGCGTCGCCCGCGCGCACCGCCGCGATCCCCGACAGCCGCCCGACCTCGGCGTGAAGCTGGGCAGCAATCGCCATCTTCTCGAAGGTGTAGGCGAGATAGCTCGCGACCGGAAAGCTGCGCCGAAGTCCGATCAGGTGGATGGTGCCGGCGCGGGCAAGCCGGCTCACGGCCATGTCGAGGCTGCGCGGGTCGATGCTGCCGGCGAGGCTGCCGAGCGACCGGCGCCCGGAATCGACGAACTCGGCGAGAAGCGCCGAGGGGCTGCCCGCGCCGGCCTCGCGGAGCGCCCGGAGGCGGCTCTCGTAATCCGGCCGCGGGTTCGCCAGCGCCGCCCGGAACAGCCGCTGGAGGTCGGAATAGCCCGCAAATCCCATCGCCTTGGCAAAGCGCATCACGGCCGAGGGCGGCACCCCCGCGCCGCGGGCGATCTCGGCCACGGTCGAGACGGCGATGCGGTCATGGTTCGCGGCGAGATAGTCGGCACAGTCGCGCAGCCGCCGCGGCAGGCCCTCCGAGCGGGCGTGCAGGCGCTCGAGGAACTCGCGGGACGAGGCCGGGACGTCGCGGGGCATGGTGGTCGCTTGACAATCCATCCGTTCCGGATGCTAGCATCGGCAGAACGCATCTTCCACCATCAATCGAGGCCAAGGGATGCTGTCCATCGGCGTTGCCCTGATCGGGACGGGGTTCATGGGCAAGGCCCATGCGATTGCCTGGGCCAATGCGCGCCGCATCCTCGGGGTCGAGGCGGAGGTGCGCCTCGAACTCCTCTGCGACATCCCGGAGGCGCGGGCCGGGGCGATGGCGGCCCAGTTCGGCTTTTCCCGCGCGACCGGCGACTGGCGGACGGTGCTGGCCGATCCGGCGGTGGACGTCGTCTCGATCACCACCCCGAACGGGCTTCACCGCGAGATGGCGGTGGCGGCGCTGGCCGCCGGCCGCCATGTCTGGTGCGAGAAGCCGATGGCCCTGACCCTGGCCGATGCCGAGGCGATGGAGGCGGCCGCCCGGGCCGCCGGAAGGGTGACGCTGCTCGGCTACAACTACGTCCGCAACCCCGCCGTCACCCATGCCCGCCGCCTTGTCGCGGCGGGCGCGATCGGCCGGCCGGTGCATTTCCGCGGCTGGGTGGACGAGGACTACCAGGCCGATCCCGGGCTCGCCTGGAGCTGGCGCGCGACCCGCGCCGCCGCCGGGCTTGGGGCCCTCGGCGACCTCGGCTGCCATCTCGTCTCGGTCATGCTCGGGCTCATGGGGCCGGTCGAGAGCCTGATCGCCGACAGCCAGATCATCCACGCGACCCGGCCCCTGGCCGACGGCAGCGGCCGCGCCGCGGTCGAGAACGAGGACACGGCCTCGGCCATCCTGCGCTTCGTCTCGGGGGCGCAGGGCTCGGTCGCGGCCTCGCGCAGCGCCTGGGGACGCAAGAGCCGGCTCGACTGGGAGGTCCACGGAACCGAGGGGATGATCGTCTTCGCGCAGGAGCGCATGAACGAGCTCCAGATCTACCAGAACCGCGGGCCCCGGGCCGAACAGGGCTTTCGCACCATCCTGACCGGACCCGAGCATCCCCCCTACGGCGCCTTCTGCCCCGCCCCCGGCCATCAGCTCGGCATCAACGACCTCAAGGTGATCGAGGCCGCCGAACTGATCGGGGCGATCGCCGGCGGGCCGCCGGCCTGGCCCGACTTCGGCGCCGGGCTCGGAATCGAACGCATCATCCACGCCATCGCCGGAGCCGCCGCGAGCGACCGGCGCCACGTCCTCGGAGGGAGCGCCTGATGCCCACGAACTTCGCCCTGCTCGGCGCCGGCCGCATCGGCCGCGTCCATGCCGGCGCCATCGCCCGCGACCCCCGCGCCCGCCTCGTCGCCGTTGCCGACCCCGTGGCCGCGGCCGCCCGGGCCGTGGCCGACGCCCGGGGCTGCGCCGTGACCGATGCCGCGGCGATCGAGGCCGACGCCGCCATCGACGCGGTCGTGATCTGCACCCCCACCAACACCCATGCCGGCCTCATCGAGCGCTTTGCCCGCGCCGGCAAGGCGATCTTCTGCGAGAAGCCCGTCGATCTCTCGGTCGCCCGTGTCCGCGCCTGCCTCGCGGTCGTGGCGGCGACCGGGGCGCGGCTGATGATCGGCTTCAACCGCCGCTTCGACCCCCATTTCGCCGCCGTCCGCCAGGCGATCGACGCCGGCCGCATCGGCGCCGTCGAGCTGGTGACGATCACCTCGCGCGACCCCGCCCCGCCGCCCCCGGCCTACGTCGCCGTCTCGGGCGGGCTCTTCCGCGACATGACCATCCACGACTTCGACATGGCCCGCTTCCTTCTCGGCGAGGAGGTCGCGACGGTCATGGCCACCGGCGCCGTGCTCGTCGATCCCGCGATCGGCGCCGCCGGCGACATCGACACGGCCGCGGTGATCCTGCGCACCGCGTCCGGCCGCCAGGCGTTGATCACGAACTCGCGGCGGGCGAGCTACGGCTACGACCAGCGGGTCGAGGTGCACGGCGCGAAGGGGGCGGTCGCGGCCGGGAACCCGCGCCCCGCACTCGTCGAGGTCGCGACCGCCGAGGGTTACCTCAGCCCGCCCCTGCACGACTTCTTCATGACCCGCTACGCCGACGCCTACGCGGCCGAGATCGCGGCCTTCATCGACGCGCTCGAGCGCGGGGCGCCGATGGCACCCTCGGGTGCGGACGGGCTCGCCGCCCTCGTCCTCGCCGAGGCCGCGGGGCAATCGATGCGCGAGGGGCGGGCGGTGCGGGTGGAGGAGATCGCCGGCTGAGGAGGGAGGCGGCGCGCCCGCGAAAGCGCTGGACGCGGGCGCCAGGCCTTGGTTTGGTGGAGCCATGCCGCAGCCCTCCCGCCTGCCCTGGATCCTGACCGCGCTGGCCGTTGCCGCCGGGGCCGCGACGCTCCTTGCCATGGGCCGGCGCCTGATCTGCGCCTGCGGCGAGGTCCGGCCCTGGCAGGGGCAGGTCCTGAGCGGCGAGAACTCCCAGCACCTCACCGACTGGTACACGCCCAGCCACGTCCTCCACGGCATCCTCTTCTACGCCGCCCTCGCCCTTGTCCTGCCGCGGCTGGCGACGGGCTGGCGGCTCTTTCTCGCCACGCTCGTCGAGGTCGGCTGGGAGATCGTCGAGAACACCGACGCGCTGATCGAGCGCTACCGCGGCGTGACCGCCGCCACCGACTACTTCGGCGATGCGGTCGTCAACTCGGTCGCCGACATGCTGGCCATGATCGCGGGCTTCTGGCTTGCGCGCGTCGCGCCCGTCTGGGTCTCGGTGGCGACGGTCGTGGGCTTCGAGGTGCTGACCGCCTTCATCCTCCGCGACGGGCTCGCGCTCAACGTGCTGATGCTGGTGTGGCCGCTCGATTCCGTCCTCGAGTGGCAGTCGCAACTTGCCGCCCCCTGAGCCCTCCCGGCCCTACCCCGGGTGCGGGCCGGGGGGGGCCGCGTCCCGCCCGCCCGCCTCGACGAAAGCGAGGAGGCGCGGCAGGCAGACGCGGGCGAGGTCGTGGCGGGCGACGGCTTGGGCGCGGGCGGCACGGCGCAGGGGGGCCCCGGCGGCGGGATCGGCGAGGGCCGCGACGAGCGCCGCCGACCAGCCCGCGACGTCGAAGAAATCGACCAGCCGGCCGCTGACGCCATCGGTCACGAACTCCTCGACCGGGGCGGTGCGCGAGGCGACAAGACAGCAGCCCGCGGCCAT
>JADLCV010000193.1 GCA_020846995.1 Paracoccaceae bacterium | reverse complement strand
GGCTTCCCATCGCCGCCGCCGCGGGCTAGGTCGCGCCCGGACCGGACCGAGGAGCCCGCCATGATCGGCCGCCTGAACCACGTCGCGATCGCCGTCCCCGACCTCGCCGCCGCCGCCGCCCGCTACCGCGAGACGCTCGGCGCCCGCGTCAGCGCCCCCCGCGAGGAGCCCGACCACGGCGTCACCGTCGTCTTCGTCGAGCTCGCGAACAGCAAGGTCGAACTCCTCCAGCCGCTCGGCGAGAGCAGCCCGGTCGCGGCCTTCCTCGCCCGCAATCCCGGCGGCGGCATCCATCACCTCTGCTTCGAGGTCGCCGACATCGGGGCCGCCCGCGACCGCCTCGTCGCCGCCGGCGCCCGCGTCCTCGGCGGCGGCACGCCGCGGCCCGGGGCCCACGGCCGGCCCGTGCTCTTCCTCCACCCCCGCGACTTCATGGGCACGCTGATCGAACTCGAGGAGGCGTGATGACGATCACCGGGGCTGTCGTCCTCTTCGCCGTCCTGTGGTTCCTCGTCCTCTTCGTCCTCCTGCCCCTCGGCGTGAGGACCCAGGGCGAGGCCGGCCGGGTCGAGCCCGGCACCCCTGCCTCCGCCCCCGCCGAGGCCGGCCTCGCGGCCAAGCTGCGGCTGGCCACGGCCGTCGCCGCCGCCCTCTGGGTCGTCATCGCCGCCGTCATCCTCTCGGGCGCGGTCGGCATCAGCGATCTCGACTGGACCGGGCGGCGGGGGCCGCCGCCAGCCGATGGAAGAGATGGGTGAAGGTCGCCGCCCCGAGGACCGGGATGACGAGGTTGACGAGCGGCACCGAGAGCGGCATGGCCATGAGGACGCCGGCCACCCAGATGCGGACGGGGTGACGGGCGCGGAGGGCGCGGGCGCCGGCGCGGCCGAGCCGGCGCATCGCCACCAGCATGAAATACTCGCGCCCGAGGAGAAGCCCGTTCAGCCCCCAGAGGATGAGGGGCACGAGCGGAGGGGCGACGGCGAAGGTGGCGAGCGCGGCGAGGCTGACCACGACCATGAGGCCGAAGTAGTTGACGCCGTCGACGACGGTGTCCCAGACCGGGACGGGGGCGGCCGGCGGCAGCCCGGGGTAGTGGCGCGCCTCGACCGCCGCCGCCACGTCCTCGAGGAAGAAGCCGCTGAAGGCCGCCGCGACCGGCACCATCAGGAAGACCGAGAGCCCGATCATGAAGACGATCGAGCCGAGCGAGAGGAGGGCGCCGACGCCCTCGACCTCGCCCACGAGCGGGAGGGTCACGGCCGCGGGGCTGATGCGCTCGAGGAACCACAGGAAGACGCCGTAGATCGCGAAGAGAAGGACGAGCGCGAGCAGGACCCCGAGCCACACCACCCGCCGGAAGCGCGGGTCCGGGAGCTGGGCGACGGCCTTGAGGAAATCGCCGAGGATCATGCCGGGGCCCGGGTGACGATCCCGGCGAGGTCGGGGCGCGGGCGGTCGGGCGGGGTCTGGCTCGCGGTGCCGATGTGGACCATGCCGGCCACGAACTCGCCCGCGCCGAGGCCGAGATGGCGCTCGCGGAAGGGGCGGTCGTGGACGACCCAGCCGGTCACCCAGGCGGCCCCCCAGCCCGCCGCCAGGGCGGCGTTGAGAAGGCCGAGGCAGACGGCGCCGGCCGAGAGGATCTGCTCGATCTCGGGGATGCGGGGATCGGCGCGCGGCGCCGCCACCACGGCGACGACGAGCGGGGCCTCGGCAAGCTGGGCCCGCATCTTGGCGACGCGGTCGGGCTCGACGCCGAGCTCCTCCCCCCGCGCCGGAACGGCGGCGGCCAGGCGGGCGAGCGCCGGGCGGTCGAGGACGACGAAACGCCAGGGCACGAGCTTGCCGTGGTCGGGGGCGCGGGCGGCGGCGGTCAGGAGGACGTCGAGCTCGGCACCCGCCGGCGCCGGCGGGCGCAGCGTCCGCGCCGGGTGCGACCGACGGGCGAGGAGGAAGGCGAGCGCGGCGGGGCTGGTGACGGACATGGCACGACCTCGGGCTGGGGCTCCCGGTGTCGGGGAAAGGGGCCCGGGGGTCAAGGCCGGGGCGGGCGCCGGCGGGGGCGAGGCGCATCCGGGCCGAGGCGCGGCCCGGCCCGGGGGGCGCGGTCGCGGCGCGGGCCCTCCCCCCGGCGCCCGGGCGGGGGCCGGGGAACGGGAGGGAAGCGGACGGCTGGCCCCTGCCGGCCGGACCGCGTCCCCGCGCGACCGGCAGGGGGCGACGATCGGCGCGCGGTCGCCGCGGCCGGTGGCCCGCGTCCCCGCGCGGCCCGGTTGAGGCCGGCCCCCCGGCATCCCCGGGGCGACGCCGCCGGGATGGCGGAGGGGGCCGGCGGCGGGGGGTGCGCCCGGCCCGGCGCGCCGGAGCGGTGGGCGGGCGGGAGCGCCGGCGCGCCGGGCCGGGCGGGGCGGGGCGCCTTGCGGGAGCGGGCGGGGACGGGCTAGGTCGAGGCCATGGAAAGCCCCGGCCGCCGCACCGTCCTCGCCCTCGTCCTCGCCCTTCCCGTCATGGCCTGCGGGGCCTGCGGGCGCCGGCGCCGGCCCCCGGATCCGGAGCGGGACGGCCTGCGGCCGAACGAGACCCCCGGACTCCGGGCCCTGATCGAGCAGGCGGCGGGCGAGGCCGGCCTTCCCGTCGCCCTCGTCGAGCGCGTCGTCGCCGGCGAGAGCGGCCACCGGCCGGGGGCGCGCAACGGCCCCAACCTCGGGCTCATGCAGATCCGCCACGACACCGCGCGCGCCATGGGCTACCGCGGCCCCCCCGAGGGGCTCCTCGATGCCGCGACCAACCTCCGCTACGGCACGCGCTACCTGCGCGGGGCCTGGATCGTCGCCGGCGGCGACGCCGACCGGGCGGTGGCCTGGTATCGCCGCGGCTACTACTACGAGGCCCGCCGCCGCGGCCTTCTCGACGAGGTCGGGCCCGGCGGCTGAGGGCCCCCGGGGGGCGCGCGCGCCCCTCGCGCCGGCCGCGGTCGGGCGCTGTCCCCTCCCTGCGCGCGCCGCCCCGGCGCCAGCTCCCCGGGTCGGGCGCCCTCCCCCCTCCCTGCGGGCGCCCGCTCCCGCCCCGCCCGCCCTGGGGCGGGGGCCCGCCGTCCGGCCTCCGCCCGAGCGGGGGCACGACTGGAGGACCGCCGAGTGAACTGGCGCGCCATCCCGGCCTCCTCCCGCGCGGGGGGCTGGAACCGCGGGCCATGAACATGTCCGGCGCGCGGTCCCGGCCTCACCCCCCCCCTCGGGGGCAGGAGCTGCGACCGGGCCCCCGGCCGCCCGCGCGCGCCGCTTGTGCCGGTGCGTGGGGGGGTGCGAGGGTGGGGGCGCCCCCAATGCGCGCGAGGCCCGCGATGCCGCTTCCCGATCTCGCCCATCTCGCCCGCCCAGGCGCCACCCTCGCCGTCCGGGTGACGCCGCGGGCCGGGCGCGAGGCGCTCCTCGCCGGGGAAGCGACGATCCGCATCTACGTCACTGCGCCGCCCGAGAGCGGGCGGGCGACCGAGGCGGCGCGCGCGCTCCTCGCCCGCGCCCTCGGGGTCGCCCCGTCGCGGCTCGAGCTCCTGCGCGGGGTCGCGAGCCGCGACAAGGTTTTCCGCCTCAGGGAGTGACGGGGGCGCCGGGCGGGCGGCGGCGGTAGACGCCCTCGGGCAGGTCGAGGGCCGCCCGGAGATCCTCGAGCTGCGCGAACGAGAAGGTCAGCCGGGCGGTGGTGTCGGTCTCGGGGTCATACTGCTCGACCTCGACGCGGTCGTCGCCGGCGCGCACGACGATGTCCTCGCGCAGCCGCCCGCGGCCCTCGTCGACAAGCGTGATGAGGGTGTGGTCGAACTCGTGCTCGATCGTGAACATGGGGGCGATCATAGCCCTTCCGGGCACCGGGGAAAGCGGTCCCGGCCGGGCTTGATCCCGGTCATGGTCGGAGGGCAGGTGTCAGGGCAGGCTCGGGCGGGGCCGGGCACGGGGCCAAGGGGGCGGGCGCCGCCGGGGAAGCCCGTGCAAGGCGAAGGGAAGGGGGCGATGCGCAGGCTCGTGCTGGCGGCGGCGATGGCGGCGATGGCGGCGGCGGGGGCGGGGGCGCAGACTTCCTTCGACGGGCCCTATCTCGGGTTCGCCGCGGGCTTCGGCCGGGGCACGGTTGCAGGCCTCGCGCCCCGCGGGCCCGATCCCGCGGGGGTCCGGGGGGCGCTTTTCGCGGGCTTCAGTGCCACCCGCGGCACGCTCCTCTGGGGGGTCGAGATCGGGGCGGGCCTCGGCCCTCTCGCCGCCCGCACCGCCTGCACCAACCCCGTCTGGACCTGCACCGCAAGCCTCGGCGGGGAGGGAAGCCTCCGCGCCCGCCTGGGCGTCGTCCGCGGCCCCGTGCTCCTCTACGCGACCCTCGGCCTCGCCGCCGGCTCGGCGACGCTCGCCACCCGCGACGGGGCGGGCCGGCGCCACGCCGACACGAGGGTCCTGACGGGCTGGGTCGCGGGCCTCGGCATCGAGGGCGGGGCCGGCGACGGCCGCCGCCGCTGGCGCCTCGAATACCTCCACCACGATCTCGGCCGCGCGACCTTTGCGACCGACGTCGCCTATCCCGCCGCGCTGGCCTACGGCGAGGTCCGGGTCGGCGTCGTCGCGGGTTTCTGATCCCCGGGCGGGGGTCCGGCGTCCCCCGTCTCGGCCGCGACCCAGGCGGCATAGTCGGCCGTTGCCCGCAGCCGCCAGGCAAGGATCGCGGGCAGGGCGTAGGGATGGGCGGCGCGGATCGCCGCCGCGAGGGGCGCGAGGAGGGCGGCCCGCGTCTTCAGGCGCACCATCACCTCGCCCTCCTCGACGAGGCGCCCCTGCCAGCGGTAGAGGCTCAGCACCGGGGCGCCGACATTGGCGCAGGCGGCGAGCCTTCCCGCGATCATGGCCCGCGCGATCGCCGTGGCAACGCCGGTGTCGGGGCAGGACACCTCGACCTCGACGACCTCGTCCGCGCCCGGCCCCTCCGCGTCCATCGCGCCCCCGCGTTCCCCCGCAGTCTCGGCCCTTCCGGCGCCGCACTCAAGCCCTTCGCCGGCCCCCCGCCGGCACGGCGGTCCCGCGCCGCCCCGGCGCCGGTGCCATGCGCGAATGCCGCATGGCACTCAACCGCCGGTCGCGCTAGAATACCTCCTGCTGCCCGAAGCGCGAGCCCGCCGGCCCGTCGCGCGTGTGCCTTTTTTCACGACCCAGCGTGAAGTGGGTCTTCACCCGAGCTTCGGAGTTTCGCATGTTCGCACAGGAGCGTCGCATCCAGCACAGTGTTCTCATGGCCCGGATGGCCGAGGCGGCCGGGGTCAACCTCGGCGCGGCGCTGGCCGACGGGGTTCTTTCCGTCCCCGCGCTGATGACGATGCTCGCCCGCTGCCTCGGCTGCCGGGCGGTCGAGGACTGCGGGGAGTGGCTCGACTACAACCCCGTCGGCGCCCCGGCCCTGCCGCCCTTCTGCCGCAACCGCGAGCGGATGGCGGACCTCGCCCGCGGCTAACCCCGGGCCCCGCCGCCTCCCTCCCCCCGGGGGGCGGGGTTCGCCTTGCCCGGCCCGGCCCCTTCCGCTAAGGCGGCAGCCGCGGCGGAGACGAGGGGCCGGGGGAGGGGGGGGCCGGAGGATGGCGGGCGAGGAGAGGGCGAAGGCGGGCCGCCGGCCCAGGGCCGAGACCCCTAAGGGCTTCCGCGACTATTTCGGGGCCGAGGTCACGGGCCGCAAGGCGATGCTCGACGCCGTCGCCGCCGTCTACCACGGCCACGGCTTCGAGCCGCTCGAGACCTCGGCGGTCGAGACCGTCGAGGCGCTGGGCAGGTTCCTGCCCGACGTCGATCGCCCGAACGCCGGCGTCTTCGCCTGGCAGGACGAGGACGGCGACTGGCTCGCCCTGCGCTACGACCTGACGGCGCCCCTCGCCCGCGTCGCCGCCCAGCATCGCGCCGACCTGCCGGTGCCCTACCGCCGCTATGCCATGGGCCCGGTGTGGCGGAACGAGAAGCCCGGGCCGGGGCGCTTCCGGCAGTTCTGGCAGTGCGACGCCGACACCGTGGGCGCCGCCAGCGTCGCCGCCGATGCCGAGATCGTCGCCATGACGGCCGAGGCGCTGGAGGCGGCCGGCATCGCCCGCGGCGACTACCGGCTGCGCATCAACAACCGCAAGATCCTGAACGGGGTCATGGAGGCGGCGGGGCTTTACGACCCGGCCGCGCCGGACCGCCACGAGGCCGGCCGCGGCGTCGTCCTGCGCGCCATCGACAAGCTCGACCGGCTGGGAGAGGTGGGCGTGCGGGCGCTCCTCGGCGCCGGCCGCGAGGACGGCTCGGGCGACTTCACCGCCGGGGCCGGGCTCGCGGCCGGGCAGGCCGACATCGTCATGGCCTTCCTTGGCGCCCGGGGTGCCGACGCGGCGGCGACGCTGCGGGGGCTCGCCGCGCTCGTGCGCGGCTCGGCGACGGGCGCCGAGGGGGTGGCCGAACTCGAGGAGATCGCGGCCCTTCTCGAGGCGAGCGGGATCGGCCCCGAGCGGGCCGAGATCGACCCCTCGGTGGTGCGCGGCCTTGGCTACTACACGGGCCCTGTCTACGAGGCGGAACTGACCTTCGAGGTCGCCGACGAGGCCGGACGGCCGCGCCGGTTCGGATCGGTCGCGGGCGGGGGGCGCTACGACGACCTCGTCCGCCGCTTCACCGGCCAGGCGGTGCCGGCGACCGGCGTCTCGATCGGGGTCGACCGCCTCCATGCGGCCCTCGCCGCGCGCGGCGCGGCGGCCGCGGCCGCGGCCGCTGCCGGGCCGGTGGTGGTGACGGTGATGGAGCGCGGCCGCATCGCCGAGAGCTTCGCCATGGCGACCGAGCTGCGCGCCGCCGGCATCCGCGCCGAGGTCTATCTCGGCAACCCGAGGAACTTCGGCAACCAGCTCAGGTACGCCGACCGGCGGGCGGCGCCGGTCGCGGTCATCGAGGGCCCCGACGAGGCCGCCCGGGGGGCGGTCACGCTCAAGGACCTCGCGCTGGGCGCCCGCCTCGCCACGGCTGCGAGCCTCGCCGAGTGGAAGGCACGCCCGGCCCAGCGCGAGGTCGCGCGCGCCGACCTCGTCGCCGCCGTGCGGGCGATGCTGGCCGGGGGCTGAGGTGACGCCGGCCGCCGCCACTGCCGCGGCCCGGGCCGAGGGCGAGCGGCTACTTGCGGGCTTTGCCGCCGCCGGGGCGCTGCGGGTCGAGGCGCCCGTCCTCCTGCCCGCGGCGACGCTCCTCGACCTCTGGGGCGAGGACATCCGCGCCCGCGCCTTCCTGACCCGCGACCCGGTCCAGGGCGAGATGGTCCTGCGCCCCGACTTCACCGTGCCGGTGGTCGAGGCGCACATGGCCGCGGGCGCCGAACCCGCGCGCTACTGCTACCTCGGCGAGGTCTTCCGCGCCCAGGAGCGGCCCTCGGCGCGGCCGCGCGAGTTCCTCCAGGCGGGCTTCGAGCTTTTCGCCCGCGACGATCCGGCCGAGGCCGATGCCGAGGTCTTCGCCCTCTTCGCCGGGCTCCTCGACGGGCTCGGGCTCCAGCCCGTGACCGGCGACATCGGCATCCTGATGGCGGCGGTGCGGGGGCTGACGACGACGGCGGCGCGCAAGGCGGCACTTCTCCGCCACGTCTGGCGGCCGCGCCGCTTCCGCCGCCTGCTCGACCGCTTCGCCGGCCGGGCGCCGGCGCCCCCGGAGCGGGCGGCGCTCGTCGCCCGTCTCGCCGGCGCCGATCCCCGGGCGCTGATCGCGGCCGCCGGGCCCCTCGTCGGGCTTCGCGGCGAGGACGAGATCCGCGACCGCATCGCCCTTCTCGTCGCCGATGCCGGCGCCCCGCCGATCGCGGCGCCCGAGGCGGCGTGCCTATACGACCTCCTCGGCCTCGCGGCCCCGGCCACGGCGGCGCTCGCGCATCTGCGCGGCATCACCCCGCTCATGCCCGCGATCGCACCCGCGGTCGACCGCTTCGCCGCCCGCCTCGCGGCGCTCGCCCGGCGCGGCATCGATCCCGCGACGCTGCCCTTCGAGGCCAGCCACGGCCGCAGCACGCTGGAATACTACGACGGCTTCGTCTTCGGCTTCCATGCCGCCGATCCCGCCCTCGCCGCGGTCGCCTCGGGCGGCCGCTACGATGCCCTGACCGCGGTCCTCGGCGGCGGCCGCTCGATCCCGGCGGTCGGGGCGGTGATCCGGCCGGCGCTGGTCGCGGCCCTGCGCGAGGGGCGGGCATGACGCTGCGGCTCGGGGTGCCCTCCAAGGGCCGGCTGATGGAGGAGACCTTCGTCTGGTTCGCCGCCCGCGGCGTCCTTCTCGCGCGCCGCGGGGCCGGGCGCGACTATGCCGGCGCCGTCGAGGGCGCCGGCGGGGTCGATCTCGTCCTCCTCGCCGCGGCCGAGATCCCGCGCGAACTCGGGCGCGGCCGCATCCACCTCGGCGTCACCGGCTCCGATCTCGTCGAGGAGGCGCTGCCTGACCGGCGGGCGGCGGTGGCGGCCCTCGCCCCCCTCGGCTTCGGCCACGCCGACCTCGTCATCGCCGTGCCCGCCGCCTGGGTCGATGTCGAGACGCTCGACGATCTCGACGCGGCGGCGGCGGCCTTCCGCGCCGCCCATGGCCACCGGCTGCGGATCGCGACCAAGTATCACCGCCTCGTGCGCGAGTTCCTGCGCTCCCGCGACATCGCCGACTACCAGCTCGTCGACAGCCAGGGGGCAACCGAGGGCACGGTCCGGAACGCGACCGCCGAGGCCATCGCCGACATCACCACGACCGGCGCCACCCTCCGCGCGAACCATCTCCGCCCGCTCGAGGATGGGCTTGTGCACGCGAGCCAGGCGACGCTCTACGCCGCGCGGCGGGCCGAATGGGGCCCCGGGGAGACGGCGGCGTTCGCGGCGCTGGCGACGGGCCTCGGGCTCGAGGGGCGCCCGCCACCCGGTTTCGGCGGCGCCTGACGACCGGGACCGCGCAGATCCCCGCGGTTGCCGCATCATCGGAGCCCGACCCTCGCCGTCTCCGTGGTCCCGGGTTGCGAGGACGCCGCCTGCACGGGGCCGTTCGGGACCACCTTCGGCGGCCCGCGATCCGTCGCCGTCACGGTCGGCAGGCCCTGCACCAGGCTCGGCGGCTGCTGACCGGTCCCCGGGCGGGCGCTCAGCGAAGCCCGATCTCGGCCAGCGCCGCGGCCAGCCGCGGCGGCAGCGCCTCCTCGCGCGGGCGGCCGGCGAGAAGGTCGCGCGGGGCGTCGCCGGGGGCGAGGTAGCGCCAGCCCTGGAAGGCCGCGCGCGGCACCGGCTCGGTGCGCAGGATCGCCGGGTCGAGGAGGAGGGCGCAGCGGCGGATGCCGTCGGCGCCCCTCCGCTCCTCGAGCCCGAGGAGCCGCTGGCGGCAGAGGACCAGCCCCTTGATGACCCAGTAGAGCGAACCCCCGGCGAGGAGTTCCCCCTGCCGCTTCGGCCACATCCGCGTCAGATGCAGGGCCCGCCCCTCGGGCCAGCGCGGCCGCTGGCTCTCCTGCCACCGGGCGAGATCCTCGACGCTCTCGGCGCCGACGCAGAGTTTCACGAGATGTATGTGATCGGCCACCCTGACCCCCAAGCCCTCGCGGCATCCTAGCGCCGCCGGCGCCGGGCGCAAGTTGACCGGCCGCGGGGGCGGGCCTATCCTTCCGCCTTCCCTTTCCCGTTCCTTCCCCCGGATGCCGGAGGCCGCCGATGAGCCGCTTCGCCGCCGCGATCGCCGAACAGATCTGGGACATGAAGTATCGCTTCCGGGACGCCGACGGCACCTTGCACGATCTCACCGTCGAGGACAGCTGGCGGCGCGTCGCCCGCGCCCTCGCCGCCGCCGAGGCCGACCCCGCCGTCTGGGAGGCGCGCTTCTACGCCGCCCTCGAGGATTTCCGCTTCCTGCCCGCCGGCCGCATCCTCGCCGGCGCCGGCACCGGCCGCGAGGTCACGCTCTTCAACTGCTTCGTCATGGGCACGATCCCCGACAGCCTCGCCGGCATCTTCCAGGCCCTGAAGGAGGCGGCGCTGACGATGCAGCAGGGGGGCGGCATCGGCCACGACTTCTCGACCATCCGCCCGCGCGGGGCCCCCGTCCACGGGG
The DNA here is from genome assembly GCA_020846995.1 of Paracoccaceae bacterium. Classification (GTDB taxonomy): domain Bacteria; phylum Pseudomonadota; class Alphaproteobacteria; order Rhodobacterales; family Rhodobacteraceae; genus JAHDXW01. The sequence continues at coordinate 30,979 of JADLCV010000193.1, read as the reverse complement.
TGGGGGCGGACGCCTCGGGGCCGCTGTCGTTCATGGACGTCTGGGACGCCATGTGCGCCACCATCATGTCGGCGGGCAGCCGGCGCGGGGCGATGATGGCGACCCTGCGCTGCGACCACCCCGACATCCTCGCGTTCGTCGATGCCAAGCGCGACCCCGGGCGGCTGCGCAACTTCAACCTCTCGGTGCTGGTCACCGACGCCTTCATGGCGGCGCTCGACGCCGATGCCGACTGGCCGCTCATCTTCGCCGGCCGGACCTTCGCCACCGTCCCGGCCCGCGCGCTCTGGGACCGCATCATGCGCGCCACCTACGAGGTCGCCGAACCGGGGGTGATCTTCATCGACCGCGTCAACGCGATGAACAACCTCTGGTATGCCGAGACGATCGCGGCGACCAACCCCTGCGGAGAGCAGCCGCTGCCGCCCTATGGCGCCTGCCTCCTCGGCTCGCTCAACCTGGCCCGGCTGGTGCGGGACCCCTTCGGCCCCGACGCTGCCCTCGACCTCGCCGCCCTCGACGACCTCGTGGCCGTGGCGGTGCGGATGCTCGACAACACGATCGAGGCGAGCCGCTTCCCCCTGCCCGAGCAGGCGGCCGAGGCGCGGGCCAAGCGCCGCCTCGGGCTCGGCGTCACCGGGCTTGCCGACGCGCTGGCCATGCTCGGCCTCCGCTACGGGAGTGCCGAGGCCGCGGGACTGGCCGAGGCCTGGTTCCAGCGCATCGCCCGGGCGGCCTATCTCGCCTCGAGCGCGCTCGCCCGCGAGAAGGGGCCCTTCCCGCTTTTCGAGGCCGACCGCTTCCTCGCCTCGGGCACCATGGCGCGGATGGACGAGGAGGTGCGCGCCGCCGTCGCCCGCGACGGCATCCGCAACGCCCTCCTCCTGTCGGTGGCGCCGACAGGCACGATCAGCCTCTTCGCCGGCAACGTGTCCTCGGGGATCGAGCCGATCTTTGCCACCGCCTATCGGCGCCGGGTGCTCATGCCCGACGGCAACCGCAGCGAGGAGGAGGTGACCGACCACGCCGTCGCCCTCTGGCGCGCCCGCTTCGGCGACGCCCCCCTTCCCGCCCATCTCGTCACCGCCGGAGAGCTTTCGCCGGCCGAGCACCTGCGCATGCAGGCCGCGGCCCAGCGCTGGGTCGATTCGAGCATCTCCAAGACCATCAACGTCCCCGCCGACATCGCCTTCGAGGCCTTCCGCGACGTCTACCGCCTGGCCTGGGAGACGGGCTGCAAGGGCTGCACGACCTTCCGGCCGAACCCGGTCACGGGGGCGGTGCTGGAGGCGGGCGCCGCCACGGCGCCCCCGGGCGCGCCCGCGGCCGGCGCGGGCGCGGCGCCGGGCGGGGCGCCGGCCGAGGCCCCGCGGTCGGTCCCGCTGGCCCGGCCGGTCGCGCTCGAGGGGCCCACCTACAAGCTGACATGGCCCGTCTCCGAGCACGCGATCTACATCACGATCAACGACATCGACACCGGCGGACGCCGGCGGCCGTTCGAGATCTTCATCAACTCCAAGAACATGGAGCACTACGCCTGGACCGTGGCGCTGACCCGAATGATCTCGGCCGTGTTCCGGCGGGGGGGCGATGTCTCCTTCGTCGTCGAGGAACTCAAGGCGGTCTTCGATCCCCGCGGCGGGGCCTGGATCGAGGGCCGCCACGTCCCCTCGATCCTCGCCGCGATCGGCAGCGTCATCGAGCGTCACCTCGTCGCCATCGGCTTCATCGCCGCCGAGGGGCGCGGCCTCAAGGCCGACCCCGGGGCCCACGACGGGGTGGCCGGGTCGGCCCCGGCCGGAAAGGCCTGTCCGGCCTGCGGCGCCCCCGGCCTCGTGATGATCGAGGGCTGCATGACCTGCCGCGCCTGCGGCCATTCCGACTGCAGCTGAGCGAAGGCGCGCGCCCCCGGCCCCCGCGCCGGCGGCGGCCGGCCCGGGCGGGGGGCAATGAATTCCGCGTGGCCCGGGGGCAGGGGGTCTGGACAAGGGGAAGGGGTGGGCCCATATGAATGAACGTTCATTCACGAGCGAGTCGAGGAGACTGCCCGCGTGCCCGAGGATACCCGCGCCCAGATGCTTGCGCCCGAGCGGCCCGAGGCGGCCGCCGACCGCGCCGCCGCGATCCTCGCGCTCGCGCGCCGGGCTTTCGTCGAGAAGGGCTTCGACGGCGCCTCGATGAAGGACCTCGCGCGGGCGGCGGGGATGAGTGCGGGCAACTTCTACCGCTACTTCCCCTCCAAGGCGGCGCTGGTCGAGGCGATGATCGCCCGCGACCTCGCCGTGGCCGAGCGCGACTTCCGCGCCGTCACCGGCGCGCGGGATCCCCTCGCCGCGCTCAAGGTGGCGATCGCGGGGCGGCTGGAGCGCAGCTGCGACGACGATTCACCCCTCTGGGCCGAGATCATTGCCGCCGCCGGCCGCAAGCCCGACATCGCCGCCCTCCTGTGGCGGATGGAGGAGGGAATCAAGGATCGCATCGCGCAGGTGCTCGCGCTCGTCAGCGGACTGTCCCCGGCCGAGGCCAGGGCCCGCTTCGGGGCCGTGATCCGCATCATCTTCATCCTCGTGCGCGGGGCCGCGATCGACCGCATCCCGGGCATGCCGGCCGACCGCGAGGTCAACGCGCTCATCGTCGAGACGATCGAGCGCCTGCTCGACGATGTCGTGGCCACGGTCGGGAAGGGCTGAGATGTCCCTCCTGCGCACCCTTCTTCCGGCCGCCGCGGTCGCGGGCGTGATCCTCGCCCTGGCCGCCGCCCCCGCCGGGCCCGAGGCCGCCGTGCCGGCGGCCGAGGCGGCGGTGCCGGCCACCGCGGCCGCCCCGGCCCCGGCCCTGCCGGCGATCACCGTCTCGGCCGCGGCCCCGGTCCTCCTGCGCGACCGCATCATCGCCTCGGGCCTCGTCGAGGCGGTCGAGGAGGTCCGCGTGCAGCCGCTCGTCGAGGGCCAGCGGGTCGAGGCGGTCCTGGCCGAGATCGGCGACCGTGTCGCCGAGGGCGAGGTCCTCGCCCGGCTCTCGACGGCGACGCTCGAGCTGCAGCTCTCGCAGCTGGCGGCCAGCCGGGCCGCGGCCGGGGCCCAGATCGCCCAGGCCGAGGCGAGCCTCGCCCAGACCACGGCGAGCGCCGAGGAGGCCGAGCGGGTCGCGGCCCGGGCCGAGCGGCTTGCGGCCGAGGGCAACGTGCCCCGCGCCCAGGCCGAGCAGGCGACGGCCGGCGCCGTCGCCGCCCGCGCCGCCGTCCGCGTCGCCGCCCAGGGGATCGAGGCGGCGCGGGCCCAGCTTGGCGTCGTCGATGCCCAGATCGCCAATGCCCGCCTCCAGCTCGCCCGCACCGAGGTCAAGGCGCCGGTCGCGGGCCTCGTCGTCGCCCGCAACGCCGTCGTCGGCGCCATCGCGAGCGGCGCCGGCCCGACCATGTTCACCCTCGTCCGCGACGGGGCCATGGAACTGCGGGCCGAACTCGCCGAACCCGACCGGCTGCGCGTCCTTCCCGGGCAGGGGGCGAACCTCTCGAGCGCGGGCTGGCCGCAGCCGGTCGCGGGCAAGGTCCGCCTGGTCGAGCCCGCGATCGACCCCCAGACCCGGCTCGGCTTCGCCCGCATCACCATCGACCCCGCCGCCCCGGCGGTGCTGGGCATGTTCCTGGCCGCCGAGATCGTCGTCGCCGAGGAGGAACAGCTGGCCGTGCCGGTGACCGCCGTCGGCTCGGACAGCGGTCGGGCGAGCGTGATGCGCGTGCGCGAGGGGGTCGTCGAGCGGGTGGCGGTGACCACGGGCATCCGCGAGGGCGGGATGATCGGGATCGTCGCCGGGCTCGCGGCGGGGGACCTCGTGGTGACGCGGGCGGCGGCGTTCGTGCGCGACGGCGACCACATCCGCCCGGTGCCGGCCACGGCCGGCCCCGCGGCGCAGGCGGAGGAGGCGCCATGAACTTCTCGGCCTGGTCGATCCGCAACCCGATCGCCCCCATCCTCGCCTTCCTGCTCCTGCTCGTGGTGGGCTGGCAGGCCTTCGGCCGCCTGCCCATCACCCAGTTCCCCTCGATCGACCTGCCGCTCGTCGCCATCTCGGTCAGCCAGCCCGGGGCCGCCCCGGCCGAGATCGAGACCCAGGTGACGCGCCAGGTCGAGGACGCCGTCGCCGGCATCTCCGGCGTCAAGAACGTGATGTCGAACGTCACCGACGGCTCGTCGCAGACGATGGTCGAGTTCCGCATGGAGGTTCCGACCGACAAGGCGGTGCAGGACGTCAAGGACACCGTCGACCGCATCCGCGGCGACCTGCCGGCCGATGTCGATGCCCCGACCGTCACCCGCATCGACGTCGAGGGCCAGGCGATCATGACCTTCGCCGTCTCGGCCCCGGCGATGAGCTTCGAGGAGCTGTCGTGGTTCGTCGACGACGTCATCGGCGGCGAGCTGCAGGGCCTCGCCGGCGTCGGCCGCGTCGGCCGCTACGGCGGTGCCGACCGCGAGATCCGGGTCGTGCTCGATCCCCTGCGGCTCGATGCCCACGGCGTCACCGCCGCCGCGGTCAGCCAGCAGGTGCGGGCCATGAACGCCAACCTCGGCGCCGGCCGGGGCGAGCTTGGCGGCGGCGAGCAGGCGATCCGGCTCCTCGGCGACCAGGGCGATGCGGGACGCCTCGCGGCGATGCCGATCGCGCTGCCCTCGGGCCAGCGCGTGCGCCTCGACCAGCTCGGCACCGTCACCGACACCCATGTGTCGCTGCGCTCCTTCGCCCGCCTCGACGGCAAGGACGTCGTCGTCTTTCCCGTCTTCCGCGCCAAGGGGGCCTCCGAGGTCTCGGTCGCCGAGGCGACCCACGCGGCCCTCGACCGCATCCGCGCCGCCCATCCGGGGGTGACGATCGAACTCGTCGACGACACCGTGTCCTTCACCTACGGCAACTACGAGGCGGCGCTGCACACGCTGATCGAGGGGGCGCTGCTCGCCGTCCTCGTCGTCCTGGCCTTCCTGCGCAACTGGCGCGCCACCGTCATCTCGGCCCTCGCCCTGCCCCTGTCGGCGATCCCGACCTTCTGGGTCATGGACCTTCTCGGCTTCTCGCTCAACCTCGTCTCGTTCCTCGCCATCACGCTCGCCACCGGCATCCTCGTCGACGATGCCATCGTCGAGGTCGAGAACATCCAGCGCCACATCCGCATGGGCAAGTCGCCCTACCGCGCCGCGATCGAGGCCGCCGACGAGATCGGCCTCGCCGTCATCGCGACGACGGCGGCGATCGTCGCGGTCTTCGCGCCGGTGTCGTTCATGCCCGGCATCGCCGGGCAGTATTTCCGCCAGTTCGGACTGACCGTCGCCATCGCCGTCCTCTTCTCGCTGCTCGTCGCCCGGCTCATCACGCCGATGCTCGCGGCCTACTTCATGCGCGCCCGCGACGCCCTGGGGCACGGGCACCGCGACGGGCTGACGATGCGCGGCTACGTGGCCCTCGTCCGGGCCACGGCGACGGGGCGGCTCCTCTTCATCCCGGCCCGCTACCTGACGCTCGTCTCGGCCTTCGTCGTCCTCGCCGTGTCGGTGCACTTCATGCTCCAGGTCCCGGGCTCGTTCATGCCCGAGGACGATTCCGGGCGCATCCCGGTCTCGGTCGAGCTGCCCCCCGGCTCGACCCTCGACGACACCCGCGTCGCGACCGACCGCATCGTCGCGGCGGTGAAGGGCATCGACGGGGTCCGCAGCATCTTCGTCCTCGGCGGCTCCTCGCCGACGGGCGATCTCGACGTCCGGCGGGCCTCGGTCACGATCCTGCTCGACGAACTCGACCGCTCGCTCAAGCGCAAGCTCCTCGACCTCGTCGAGCGGATCCCGCTCGTGAACGAGTGGATCCCCGACGTCCCGGTCGAGGGACGCAAGCGGTCGCAGGCCGCGATCGAGCACGACGTCAGCCTGGCCATGGCCCCGATCCCCGACATCCGCGCCTACCGGACCAACTTCGGCCCCGGCGGCGGCGGGCGCGACATCACCTATTCGATCCTCTCCGAGGACGGGGCGGCGCTCGACCTCGCGGTGGCGCGGCTCGAGGCAGCGTTGCGGCGCGACGCCATGTTCACCGACGTCTCGACCGAGGGGGCGCTGCCGCGCCCCGAGATCCAGATCACGCCGCGGGCGGCCGAGGCGGCGCGGCTCGGCGTCACGACGGCGGCGCTCGCCCAGTCGATCCGCGTCGCCACGATCGGCGACTTCGACGCCATGAACGCCAAGGTCTCGATCGACGACCGCCTGATCCCGGTCCGGGTCGAGCTCGCGGCCGACGCGAGGGACGACCTCGCCCGCCTCGACGCCCTCCGGGTGCCGACCGCGCGCGGGACCACCGTCCCGCTCGTCGCCGTGGCCGACGTCGCGATCGCCCAGGGCCCCTCGATCGTCAAGCGGCTGAACCGCGAGCGGGTGGCGACGATCGGCGCCACCCTCGCCCCCGGCGTCGTCCTCGGCACGGCGACGGCGCGCTTCAAGGCGATCATCGACGGGGTCGAGATGCCCGCGGGCGTGCACATCGCCGAATCGGGCGAGGCCGAGGCCCAGGCCGAACTCAACATGGGTTTCGTCAACGCCATGCTGCTCGGGCTCTTCCTCGTGCTCGCGGTCCTGATCCTGCTCTTCAAGTCGGTGATCCAGCCCTTCACCATCCTCTTCTCGCTGCCGCTCGCCATCGGCGGGGTGGCGGCGGCCCTGCTCCTGACCAACTCGCCGGTGTCGATGCCGGTCCTCATCGGCATCCTCATGCTCATGGGCATCGTCACCAAGAACGCGATCCTGCTCGTCGATTTCGCGGTCGAGATGCGGGCCCGGGGGATGACGCGCTTCGCCGCCGTGGTCGAGGCCGGCCACAAGCGGGCCCGCCCGATCGTCATGACCTCGATCGCCATGTCGGCGGGGATGCTGCCGCCGGCGCTCGGCGTGGGCGAGGGCGGAAGCTTCCGGGCGCCGATGGCGACGGCGGTCATCGGCGGCATCCTCGCCTCGACGGTCCTGTCGCTCGTCGTCGTGCCGAGCTTCTTTCTCATCATGGACGACCTCCAGCGGCTCCTTGCCTGGGCCTTCGGCCGCTTCGTCGGAGCGCGCGACGAGGCGCCCGCGCCGCCGGACGCGGCCGTGCTGGCCGAGGATCTCGCCGCCCGCCGGGTCGAGATCGCCGACCTCGAGGACCGCATCCTGCGCCTCGAGCTCGAGGGCCCGCGCCCGCGCCTGCACGTCGCCGAATAGGCGCGGCCCCGCCCGCCCGCGGGCTCCCGCGGGCGGGCGGCCGGACGCCGGCGGCGCCGGCCGCTCCCGCCCCGTCCCGCCCGGGCCGGACGCGCTGCCCCGGCCCTGCCCTTCCCTCTCCCCGGCCCCGCGCCCGGTGCCGACGGCCCGGCCCCGGGGCCGCGTGGAGTCACGTTGACATCCAAACGAAATCCAAACTAGATTTCACTGATGGCGCCCGCCGGGCGGGTGCCCGGGCGGGGCGGCGGGTGCCGCGCGAAACCATCGAGGGAGGAACGGATGCGGATGCTCATCAGTGTGGCGACGGCGGCGCTCGGGGTGGCGCTGGCCGCCGCCCCGGCCCTTGCGGCCGAGCCGGGCGAGGTCGTCATCGTCGCTCCGGCGGGACCGCAGACGATGGACGGCTGCCAGTCCAACGTCTCGTCGACGGCGCGGATCCTCAAGCAGAACGTGCTCGAGGCGCTGACCATCGTCGATCCCGTCAAGGGCGGGGCGGCGCCGCGGCTTGCCACCTCCTGGGAGCAGTCGGCCGACGGCTCCTGGCTCTTCAAGCTGCGGCCGGGCGTCATGTTCCACGACGGCACGCCGCTCACGCCCGAGACCGTCGTCTATTCCTTCGAGCGGATGCTCGACAAGGCGCTCGGCTGCGACCCCTTCATCTTCGTCTTCTCGGGCGTCGAGGTGAAGGCCGAGGCGGTCGATGCCGAGACCGTGCGCATCACCACCAATCCGGTCCAGCCGATCCTGCCCCTGATGGTCGAATCGGTTGCCATCGTGCCGCTCGCGACCCCGCGCAACGAACTGACGCGCGCCCCCCTCGGCACCGGCCCCTACGTCTTCACGAACTGGGACACCCAGACCTCGGTCACGCTCACCCGCGCCCCGAGCTACTGGGGCGAGATGCCGGCCGTCACCAAGGCGACCTTCATCTGGCGGTCCGAGGCGAGCGTCCGCGCCGCCATGGTCGACGTCGGCGAGGCCGACCTCGCGCTCTCGATCAGCGAGCAGGATGCCCGCGACACCGACCTCATGTACCAGAGCGCCGAGATGTCGCGGATCAAGATCAACAACGACCAGCCGCCCTTCAACGACGTGCGCGTGCGCAAGGCGCTGAACTACGCCCTCGACCGGCGGGCGCTCATCGGCACGCTGCTCAACCCCAGGATCACGCTCGCCAACCAGATCGTCGGCCCGAGCGTCTTCGGCTATGATCCCGCCATCGGCCAGTACGAATACGATCCCGTCGAGGCCAGGCGGCTTCTCGACGAGGCGCGTGCCGCCGGGGCGCCGATCGACCGCCCGATCCGCATGATCTCGATCGCCGGCTCGAGCACCTTCGCCAACCAGGACGAGGTCATCGCCGCCTTCATCGCGATGTGGAAGCAGGTCGGTCTCAGCGTCACCAACGAGGCCCTCGAGATGGGGCTGTTCCGGAGCTCGATCCGGCGCGAGAACTTCGACCCCAACCGCAACCCGACGCTCGTCTTCTCCAACCACGACAACACCACCGGCGATGCCGGCATGAGCATCTTCTCGAAGTATCACTCGTCCAACGGCACCTCCGACCTGCCCGACACCCCGGAGGGCATCAAGGCCATGGACGCGCTGATCGAATCGGGGATGGCGGCGGTCGGCGACGAGCGCAGGCGGATCTTCGGCGAGGCCATGCGCCTCGAGCACGACGAGATCGTGCCGGAGGTGTGGCTCTATTACATGGTCAACATCGTCCGCAAGAGCGACCGCATCAACTACGAGCCGAACCCGCGCACGAGCCAGGTCATCGACCTTGCCACGATCACGCTGAACTGAGCCGAGGCGGCGGCGCCGCTCCCGCGGCGCCGCCCCGTCCCGCGGGTGAGGGAGAGGCAAGCGATGCTGAAGTTCGTCGTCATGCGGTTCCTCAGCGGGGGGCTCTCGCTCGCCATCCTCGTCACCCTGATCTTCTTCTTCGCCCGCCTGACCGGCAACCCCACCGACCTCTACGTGCCAATGGATGCCTCCGAGGCGGTGCGGGCCCAGATCGCCGAGCAGCGCGGGTTCAACGACCCGGTCGTGGTCCAGTTCGGCAACTTCCTCGCCGACCTCGCGCGGGGCGATCTCGGCCAGTCGCTGCGCTATGCCCGCCCGGCGATCGACGTCGTCGCCGACGCCATGCCGACGACGCTCACGCTCGCGGGCCTCGCCATCCCCATCGCGACCGTCCTCGCCCTTGTCATCGGCTCGCTCGGGGCCCTGCATCCGGGCGGGATCTTCGACCGCATCGCCGGCGGGGCGACGCTCGGCGCCGCCAGCCTGCCCGACTTCTGGCTCGCCATCATCGGCATCCTCGTCTTCGCCGTGGTCCTGCGCTGGCTGCCGACCTCGGGCACCGGCACCGCCCTGCACTGGGTCCTGCCGGTCGCGGTCCTCGTCTTCCGCCCGCTCGGCATCCTCGCCCAGGTCGTGCGCACCTCGATGCTCGGGGTGCTCAGTTCCGACTACATCCGCGCCGCCGAGGCCAAGGGGCTGCGATGGCCCGCGGTCCTCGTCGGCCACGCCCTGCCCAACGCCGTCATCCCGATGATCATGGTCGTCGTCTACCAGGCCGCCGGCATCCTCAACGGCGCCGTCATCGTCGAGGTCGTCTTCGGCATGCCGGGGGTCGGGCGCCTCATGCTCGACTCGATCATGTTCCGCGACTTCAACCTCCTGCAGGCGGTGGTCATCGTCACCGCGATCGCGATCTTCATCGCCGCCGCGGTGGCGGACCTCCTGCTGGCCCTCATCGACCCGCGGTTGACCCATGACTGAGACCGAGACGGCGACCCCCGGCCTGCGCCAGCGGGTGCTTGCGGGGCTGGCGATCCTCGCCTCCCGGCCCGGGGCGGCGCTCGCCTTCCTCTACCTCCTCGCCGTGGTCGCGGCGGCGATCGCGGGCCCGCCCTTCTTCGCCGACAGCGCCGAGGCCATCGACTTCAAGGCCCGCAACCTGCCGCCCCTGTCCCTGGAGCCGAGCTGGCACTACCTCCTCGGCAGCGATTCGATCGGGCGGCCGAGCCTAGACCGCCTGCTCGTGTCGGCGCGCTCGACCCTCCTCATCAGCCTCGTCGCGGTGGCGCTGAGCGCGGCCGCGGGCGTCCTCCTCGGGCTCGTCGCGGGCCTGCGCGGGGGCTTCGCCGCCGCCGCCATCATGCGAGTCTGCGACGCGCTGATGAGCTTTCCCACCCTCCTTCTCGCCATCCTCCTGCTTTACGTCGTCAAGAGCAGCGTCGGCACCGTCGTCCTCGTCCTCGCCGTCAGCCGGCTTGCGCTCTTCATCCGGGTGACGCGGGCCGAGACGGCCGAGGTCCGCGGCCGCGTCTACGTCACCGCCTCGCGCGCGATCGGGGCCCGGCCGGGCTGGATCACTCGCGTCCATCTCCTTCCCGCCCTCGTGCCGACGCTGGTGACGCTCTTCGCCGTCGAGGTGGCCTTCACCATGCTCGCCGAATCGAGCCTCAGCTTCATCGGCATCGGGGTCCAGCCGCCGGGAGTCTCCTGGGGGCTGATGGTCGCGCAGGGCCGCGACTACCTGGCCACCCAGTGGTGGCTGTCGTTCTGGCCGGGGCTCGCCATCGTCCTCACCGCGCTCTCGCTCGTGGTCGTGGCGAACCTCATGAAGACCGCCCTCGACCCCCGCCAGAAATGGCGCCTGCAGATGTGAGGGACCGGACGTGAACGCCGCCGCACCGCTCCTGCGAGTCGAGAACCTGTCGGTCGAGTTCCGCACCGCTGCCGGCATCACCCGGGCCGTCCGCAACGTCAGCTGGTCGGTCCTGCCCGGCCAGACCCTGGCCATCATCGGCGAGAGCGGCTCGGGCAAGAGCGTGAGCTCGTCGGCGATCCTCAGCCTCCTGCCGATGCCGCCGGCGCGCATCACGAGCGGGCGCATCCTCTTCGGCGACATGGATCTCCTGACGCTCGACGCCAGCCAGCGCCACGACATCAACGGCAAGCGGATCTCGATGATCTTCCAGGACCCGCTGTCGAGCCTCAATCCGCTGCGGACGGTCGGCTCGCAGGTCGTCGAGGCGATGACGACCCACGAGGTGCCGCGGGACCAGGCGCAGGCCCGCGCCCTCGACCTTCTCGAGCAGGTCGGCATCCCCAACGCGGCCCTCCGCTTCCGGGACTACCCCCACCAGTTCTCGGGCGGACAGCGGCAGCGGATCATGATCGCGATCGCGATCGCGATGGGGCCCGACCTCCTCGTCGCCGACGAGCCGACGAGCGCCCTCGACCTCACCGTCCAGGCCGACATCCTCCAGCTACTCCGCGACATCCAGAAGCGGACCGGGATGGCGATCGTCTTCATCACCCACGACATCAACGTCGCCCGCCAGTTCTCGAGCGCGATCGTGATCATGAACAAGGGTGCGGTGGTCGAGGCGGGGGCGACGGCCGAGGTCCTCGCCCGGCCGCAGGACGACTATGCCCGCCGGCTGATCGGCGCCGCCCCCGACCCCGCCGCCCCGATCAGCGCCTACCGCCGCCCGCCCGGGCGGGCGCCGCTCTGCCGCGTCGCGAACCTCTCCAAGACCTACCCGGCGCGGCGGGATTTCCTCGGCCGCCGCAAGGGCACCGACACCGCCGCCCTGAAGAACGCGAGCTTCGACATCCTTCCCGACGAGGTCGTCTGCGTCGTGGGCGAGTCGGGCTCGGGCAAGTCGACGCTCGCCCGCGCCCTCCTGCGCCTCGAGGCGGCCGATTCCGGCACCGTCGAGATGGACGGCAGGAACCTCATGGCGCTGGACGGGGACGCCCTGCGGCGGGTGCGCCGCGACATGCAGATCGTCTTCCAGGACCCCACCGCCTCGCTCAGCCCGCATCTGACCGTCGAGGACATCGTCTGCGAGCCCTGGAACGTCCACGGCGACGTCGTCCCCGCGGCCGAACGGCGGGCCGCGGCCGAGCGGCTCATGGAACTCGTCGGGCTGAGGAGGGAGCAGATCGCCCTGCACGCCCACCAGTTCTCGGGCGGGCAGCGCCAGCGCATCGCGATCGCCCGCGCGCTGGCGCTGAAGCCGCGGCTCGTCGTCTGCGACGAGGCCGTCTCGGCCCTTGACGTCTCGGTCCGGGCCCAGATCCTCGACCTCCTGACCGAGCTGCGCCGGCAGATGGGGCTCTCGCTCCTCTTCATCACCCACGATCTCGGGCTCGTGCGCGCCTTCGCCAACCGCGTCATCGTCATGCGGCGGGGCGAGATCGTCGAGGAGGGCGACGTCCAGGACGTCTTCCTCGCCCCCCGCCACCCCTACACGCAAAGCCTGCTCGCCTCGCTGGAGCGCCTCGTTGAATAGCCCCGGGCCCTGCCGTGGCCGCCCCTCAGCGGCGGGTGATCTGCTCGAGGAAACCCTCCCAGACATGGGTCAGGTGGGTGTCGAGCGCCGCCCGCGCCCGCTCGCGGTCGCCGGCGGCGATCGCGCGCAGGATCTCGAGATGCTCGCCGCAGTTCTCGCGGAAGCGGCCGGGATAGCGGTTGACGTTGCACATGCGGACGCGCCCGCGGATGGCGGCGATGAGGCGGCGCAGTTGGCTGTTGCCGCTCGCCTCGGCGATCGCCATGTGGAGATCCTCGTCGAGCGCGAAGTAGGCGTCGAGGTCGAGGGGGTCGCTCGCCGCCATGGCCTCGATCCGCGCCTCGAGCCCGGCAACGGTCGCCGCATCCATGCGGCCGGCGGCGGCCGCGCAGGCCTCGCGCTCGAGGAGGCGGCGGAGTTGCAGGAGCTGGAGGTATTCCTCGATCGACAGCGAGGGGACGATGTAGAGGCCGTTCGACAGCCGCTCGAGCAGCCCCTCGCCGTGGAGCCGGCTCAGCGCCATGCGCAGGGGCGTGCGCGAGACGTCGAGAAGCTCGCAGAGCGGCCGCTCCTCGATCACCTGTCCGCCGGGGATCTCGCGCCGCAGGATCATCGCCGCGAGGGCCTGATAGGTCGATTCCGCGAGCGTCTGCCCGGCCGCGTCCAACCTCGTCATCCTGAAAACCCCGCGAATCCGGCCGTCCATGCCGCATGGACTAGACAAGGATACACGGGGATTCAATTGTGTTCCAACTGGATCCGGAAGCGCCAGCGGCACGTCGCGCCGGCCCGGGGCCCGGCGCGGCGCCATCCTGCCGCCGCCGGCCGGACTGCAAGCTGAACCTCAACCACGGAGTCACGCCATGGCCACCTCTCACCCCGACGACGGCGCCCCGGGCGACGGGCCCATGAGCTGGGTGCGGATCGCGCCGGCCACCCCCTCGCCCGAGTTGCAGAAGGTCTTCGAGGCCACGCGGGCGCGCCTCGGCTATGTCCGCAACTCCCAGATCTTCATGGCCGGCATGCCCGAGGTCCCGATCGCCCTCGACGGCCTCAGCCGGACCCTGATGAAGGAGGGCGCGGGCGGCCTGTCGGCCCGCGAAAAGGAACTGATCGCCCTTGTCGCAAGCGTGGAGAACGCCTGCGTGTCCTGCACCTTCACCCATGCCGCCCGGCTACGCGCCATCTCCGGCGATCCGCTGTGGACGGCGGTTGTCGCGTCGAACTACCGTCACGCCGAGCTTTCCCCGCGCGAGCGGGCGATCGCCGACTACGCCTTCAGGCTGACGGCCGCGCCGGCGGCGATCGACGAGGCCGACCTCGCGCCCCTGCGCGCGGCCGGGATCGCCGAGACCGACATCTTCTACGTCATCGCCATCACCGCCTATTTCAACATGACCAACCGGCTCCTCAGCGGTCTCGGGATGAAGCCCAACCGCGAGGCCTTCGAGGCCAGCCGCTGACCCCGGGCGGGCCCGTCACGGAATCCCCGAGAGGAGCGAGCGCGATGCAGGACGACCCCGAGGGGCCGGGCTTCGGCACCCGTCTGGTGCAGATGGGGCGGCCGCGGTCGGCGGCCCAGACCTTCGTCAACCCGCCGCTCGAGCGGGGCTCGAGCGTGCTCTTTCCCTCGGTCGCGGCCCGCGACGCGACCCGCGCGCGGCCCTTCGACCAGGTGCTGACCTACGGCCTCAAGGGCGGCCCGACCCATTTCCACCTCGAGGACGCGGTGGCCGAGATCGAGGGCGGCAGCCGCTCCCAGATCGTCTCGACCGGGCTTGCCGCGGTCACGGCCGCGCTCATGGCCTATCTCAGGGGCGGCCAGCACTGCCTCGTGCCCGACAGCGTCTACGGGCCGACACGGACGTTCCTCGACGGCATGGGGGCGGGCTTCGGCATCGCCACCACCTACTACCCGCCGACCATCGACGAGGGCGGGCTGCGGGCGATGATGCGCGCGAACACGGCGCTGGTCTATGCCGAAAGCCCCGGCAGCCACACGATGGAGGTGCAGGACGTCGCGATGCTCGCCCGCGTCGCCCACGGGGCCGGGGCGCGGCTCGTCCTCGACAACACCTGGGGGCTGTCGTTCTTCCGCCCGTTCGACCACGGGGTCGACTGCTCGATCCAGGCCGGGACCAAATACCTCGGCGGGCATTCCGACCTGCTCCTCGGCGCCCTCACCACCAGCGACGATGCGAACTGGCAGCGCGTCCGCAGCACGGCGACGACGCTTGGCCACTACGCGAGCCCCGACGACTGCTGGCTGGCGCTGCGCAGCCTGCGCACGCTGCGGGTGAGGATGCAGGAACAGATGCGTTCGGGCCTCGAGGTGGCGGGCTGGCTCCGGGGCCGGCCCGAGGTCATCGAGGTCCTCCACCCCGCCCTGCCGGGGGCGCGCGGGCACGACCTCTGGAAGCGCGACTTCAGCGGCGCCGCCTCGCTCTTCTCGGTCGTCCTCGCGCCGCGGTTCGACCACGACGACCTCGTGGCGATGATCGACGCGCTCCGGCTCTTCGGGATCGGCGCCTCCTGGGGCGGCTTCGAGAGCCTCGTGCTGCCCACCGCCGCCCTCATCACCCGCACCGTCGAGGCGGGCAAGTTCCCCGGCCAGATCATGCGCCTCCACGTCGGGCTCGAGGATACCCGCGACCTCATCGCCGACCTCGAGGCGGGCTTCGAGGTCCTCGCCCGCCACGCCGCCGGCCGTGCCGGGCGGCCCCACCCCACCCCTCCGGACTGGACAGGACAATGACCATCACCCGCCTCGAACCCAATCACCGCCGCAGCCGCGCCGTCATCCACGGCGACACGATCTATCTTGCCGGGCAGATCGCCGCCGACACGGCGGGCGACATCACCCACCAGACGCGGGGGGCGCTCGCCAATGTCGAGGCGATGCTGGCCAAGGCCGGCAGCGACAAGGGCAAGATCCTCAGCGCCACCATCTGGCTCAAGGACCTCAAGGACTTCGCCGCCATGAACGCGGTCTGGGATGGCTGGATCGACCCCGCCAATCCCCCCGCGCGGTCCTGTGGCGAGGTCCGGCTGGCCCGCCCCGACCTCCTCGTCGAGATCATCGTGGTCGCGGCGCGGTGACGGCGCGGGAAGGGCCAGGAGGGAGGCGAGCACCATGACGGACGGACACATCGCGGCGGCCGCGGGGCGCCTCTGGCAGGCCTGGGAGACGGGCGTTCCCGCCGCCCCGGTCCGCGACCTGATCGGGGCCGGCGACGTCGCCGCCGCCTACCGCGTGCAGGAGACGAACACCCGCCGCTGGGAGGCGCAGGGCCGCCGGATCGCGGGGCGGAAGATCGGCCTGACGGCGCGCGCGGTGCAGCGCCAGCTTGGCGTCGACCAGCCCGACTACGGCATTCTCTTCGCCGACTGCGAGGTCCCGAGCGGCGAGGAGGTCGCGGCCGGGCGCGTCCTCCAGCCCAAGGTCGAGGCCGAGGTCGCCTTCGTCATCGCCGCGCCGCTGACGCGGAGCGACCTGACCATGGTCGAGCTTCTCGGCGCGATCGCCTATGCGCTGCCGGCGATCGAGGTCGTCGGCAGCCGCATCGCCAACTGGGACATCCGCATCGCCGACACCATCGCCGACAACGCCTCGAGCGGGCTTCACGTCCTCGGCCAGGCGCCGCGGCCGATCGCCGACTTCGACGTCGGCCTCTGCGGCATGGTCATGCTTCGCAACGGCGAGCCGATCTCGACCGGGGCGGGGGCGGCCTGCCTCGGCAGCCCGCTCAACGCGACCCTGTGGCTCGCCCGCACCATGGCCGCGGCCGGTCGCCCGCTGGCTGCGGGCGACGTCGTGCTGTCGGGGGCGCTCGGGCCCATGGTCGCGGTCGCCCCCGGCGACGTCGTCGAGGCGCGGATCAACCGGCTCGGCGCGGTCAGCGTCGGCTTCGCGGCGGGGTGAGCGATGAAGACGGGATGCGCCATCATCGGCTCGGGCAACATCGGCACCGACCTCATGATCAAGATCATGCGCCATTCGCGCACGCTCGAGATGGCGGCCATGGCCGGCATCGACGCCGCGAGCGACGGGCTCGCGCGGGCCCGGCGCCTCGGGGTCGCGGCCACCCACGAGGGCCTCGAGGGGCTGCGCCGCCTGCCCGGATACCCCGGGATCCGCATCGTCTTCGACGCCACCAGCGCCGGTGCCCACCGCCATCACGACGAGGTCCTGCGGGCCGACGGCAAGCAGGTCGTCGACCTGACGCCGGCGGCCGTCGGCCCCTTCGTGATCCCGCCCGTGAACCTCGACAGCCACCTCGGGGCCGGCAACGTCAACATGGTCACCTGCGGCGGCCAGGCGACCATCCCCATGGTCGCCGCCGTCAGCCGCGTCAGCCCGGTGCGCTACGCCGAGATCGTCGCCTCGATCGCCTCGAAGTCGGCCGGGCCCGGCACCCGCGCCAACATCGACGAGTTCACCGAGACGACGGCCGCCGCGATCGAGCGGATCGGCGGCGCCGGGCACGGCCGGGCGATCATCATCCTCAACCCCGCCGAGCCGCCGATGATCATGCGCGACACCGTCTTCTGCCTCTGCGACGACGCCGACGAGGGTGCCATCCGCGATTCGGTCGCCCGCATGGTCGCCGAGGTGCGCCGCTACGTCCCCGGCTACCGGCTGAAGCAGGAGGTCCAGTTCGAGCGCGTCGGCGCCAACGCGCCGCTCTGGATCCCCGAGATCGAGGCCCGCTTCTCGGGCCTCAAGGTGTCGGTCTTCCTCGAGGTCGAGGGGGCCGCGCACTACCTGCCGGCCTATGCCGGCAACCTCGACATCATGACCTCGGCGGCGCTGAAGGTGGCCGAGCGGCTGGCCGAGAGCCGCGGCTGGGCCGGGGGAGAGGGCTGACATGGTCCGCCTCTACATCCAGGACGTCACCTTGCGCGACGGCATGCACGCGCTCCGCCACCGCTATGACCTCGCCCAGGTCCGCGACATCGCCGCCGCCCTCGACGAGGCCGGGGTGGACGCGATCGAGATCGCCCATGGCGACGGGCTGTCGGGCTCGACCGTCAACTACGGCTTCGGCGCCCACACCGACTGGGCCTGGATCCGCGAGGCGGCGCGGGTCTGCAGGCGGGCCCGGGTGACGACGCTCCTGCTGCCCGGGATCGGCACCATCGACGACCTCAGGCGGGCCCGCGACTGCGGCGCCCGCTCGGTGCGCATCGCCACCCACTGCACCGAGGCCGACGTCAGCGCCCAGCACATCGCCGCCGCCCGCGACATGGGGCTCGACGTCGCGGGCTTCCTGATGATGGCGCACATGACCCCGCCCGAGGCCCTCGCGGCCGAGGCGCGGAAGATGGAAAGCTACGGCGCGACCTGCGTCTATGTCACCGACTCGGGTGGGGCCCTGACCATGGAGGGGGTGCGCGAGCGCTTCCGGGCCTACGGGCGGGCGCTCCGGAAGGAGACGCAGAAGGGCGCCCACATGCACGAGAACCTCTCGCTCGCGGTCGCGAACACCCTGGTTGCGGTCGAGAACGGCGCCGTCCGCGTCGATGCCTCGCTGGCGGGCATGGGGGCGGGGGCGGGCAATTGCCAGATCGAGGCCCTGGTCGCGGTCGCGAACCGCCTCGGCTACGAGCACGGCTGCGACCTCTTCAAGCTGCAGGACGCGGCCGAGGATCTGGTGCGGCCGCTCCAGGACCGCCCGGTGCGGGTCGACCGGCAGACGCTGTCGCTCGGCTACGCCGGGGTCTATTCCTCGTTCCTCCGCCACGCCGAGCGGGCGGCCGAGCTTTACGGGCTCGACGCCCGCACGATCCTTGTCGAGCTTGGCCGGCGACGGATGGTCGGGGGGCAGGAGGACATGATCGTGGACGTCGCGCTGGACCTCATCAAGACGAGAGAGAACGCAGGATGACCGAACTGGAGCGACTGGCGGAAACGATCGACGAGGCCGCCCGCCGGGCCCGGCCCGTGCCGCAGTTCTCGATCACCCGGCCGCTGTCGGTGGCCGAGGGCTACGCCGTCCAGACCCTGGCGATCGGGCGCCGCCTCGGGCGCGGCGACCGCCGCGCCGGCCTCAAGATGGGCTTCACGAGCCGGGCCAAGCAGGTCCAGATGGGCCTCCGCGACCTCATCTGCGGCCGCCTGACCGACGGCATGCGGATCGCCGACAACGGGACGATCGCCCTCACCGACTACATCCACCCCCGCGCCGAGCCCGAGATCGCCTATCTCGTCCGCGAGCGGATGGCGGGCCATCTCTCGGCGCTCGAGGCCATGAACGCGATCGCCGGGGTGGCGCCGGCGATCGAGATCATCGACAGCCGCTATGCCGATTTCCGCTTCGACGCGGGCGACGTCCTCGCCGACAACACCTCGGCCGCCGGCTTCGTCGTAGGCCGCTGGCACGCGCCCGCGACCGACGTCGCCAACCTCGGGCTCGTCCTCGCGATCAACGGGCGCGCGCGCGAGGTCGGCTCGACGGCGGCGATTCTCGGCGACCCCGCGCGCGCCCTCGTGGCGGCGGCGCGGATGGCGGCGGAACTGGGCGAGGCGCTCCTTCCCGGCGACATCGTCCTGGCGGGGGCGGCGACGGCGGCCGTCGAACTGGCCGCGGGCGACCATGTCGAGGCCCGCTTCGAAACCCTGGGGTCGGTCGGTGTCCGCGTCCGCGCCTGACGCCCGCGCCCGCCGGCGCCCCGCCCTCCTCCTCCATCGCAGGACCCGGCCATGACCGCCCCCGGACTTCCCCCCGCCCGGCCGCCCCGCGGCCGGCCCGTCCACGGCGCCAGCCTCGGCATCATCATCCTCGACACCCGCTTCCAGCGCTTTCCGGGCGACATCGGCCATGCCGGGAGCTTCCGCTTTCCGGTGCAGTATGCGGTGCTCGAGGGGGTTGCGCTCGGGGCCGACCTCCGGCCCGACGAGGCAACGCTCGCGCGCTTCCACCGCGCCATCGACCAGCTCGTGGCCCAGGGCGCCGACGGCATCTCGACGTCGTGCGGCTTCCTCGCCATCATGCAGCCGCATCTCGCGGCCTACAGCCCGGTGCCGGTGGCAAGCTCGAGCCTCATGCAGATCCCGATGCTGCAACGGATGCTTCCCGCCGGCCAGACGATCGCCGTCGTCACCGCCAAGCGGCCGGCCCTGACCGAGGCCCATTTCCGGGGCGTCGGGGCCGTGTTCAGCGGGCCGATCGCCGGCATGCCGCTCGACGGCTACTTCCGCGCCAACCTCGTCGAGGGCAATCCCCGGATCGACTTCGCCCGCCAGGAAGGCGAGGTCCTCGAGGTCGTCCGCGCCCTCCTGACCGAACACGCGGGGGTCGGCGCGATCGTCCTCGAATGCACCAACCTCGCGCCCCATTCGGCGGCGATCGAGCGCGCCTTCGGTGTCCCCGTCTACGACATCATCACCCTGCTCGACTGGTTCCACTCCGGCCTCCGGCCGCGGACATACAGGTAGCGACAATGAGCGATTCCCCTGCCGGCCCCGCCGCCAAGGCCCTCCGCATCGGCGTCATCGGGGCCGGGCGCATCGCCACCGAGATCGTCGCCCGCATCCTTTCGGGCGAGGCCGGCGCCGCCGAGGTCGTGGCCGTGCTTGCCCGGCGCGAGGGGAAGCGGCCGGGGATCGACGCATGGGTGACGGCCGACCGGGCGGCCTTCCTTGCCGCCGCCCCCGGCCTCATCGTCGAGGCCGCGGGCCCCGAGGGGCTGCGCGCGCACGGCGTCGCCGCGCTCGCCGTCGCCGACCTGTGGTCGATCAGCGGCATGGCGCTCGTCGACGATGCGCTCGTGCGGGACCTCGAGGCCACGGGGCAGCGGACGGGCCACCGGCTGCGGCTGGTCGGGGGGGCGATCGCGGGGCTCGACGCGGTGGCGATCGCCGCGCGCGACCCCCGGGTGCGGGTCCATGTCGACGTCGTCAGCAGCGGCACGCAGGAGGGTGATGTCCCCGACTTCGCCGGCACCGCGCGCGAGGCGCTGGGCAAGGTGCACGGGGTCAACATCGTCGCGGCGGTGGCCATGGCGGGGCCCGGGCTCGACCGCGTCGGGCTCCGCTTCTTCAAGCGCGATCCCGGCCAGCGGCGCTTCTTCAACATCCGCATCGAGAGCGACGTCGGCAACTACGTGATGTCCTCGAGCCCCAACCTCTCGGCCGAGACCGGCGCCACCCATACCGTCGCCTCCTCGGTCATCGCCGCGCTCGTGCAGGCGCAGCGGACGATCTGGGCGGGCTAGCGCGGGCGATCCTCCCCTCTCCCCGTGCGGGGGGGGGGCAGGCCAGGGGGGCGACGAGAGGCGGAAGGGGGGCCGGGCGGGGTGCGAGGGGACGGCGCCATGACGGGCGGGTTCGATCTGGTCGTGATCGGTGGCGGCATCATCGGCTGCGCCGCCGCCTGGGGGGCCGCGTCCGCGGGGGGGCGGGTCGCGGTCGTCGACGGCGGGGATGCGGACGATCGCGCCTCGAACGGCAAT
This sequence comes from Paracoccaceae bacterium, assembly GCA_020846995.1. Taxonomy (GTDB): domain Bacteria; phylum Pseudomonadota; class Alphaproteobacteria; order Rhodobacterales; family Rhodobacteraceae; genus JAHDXW01. The sequence continues at coordinate 9,975 of JADLCV010000193.1, read as the reverse complement.
TTCGGCCTCCTGTGGACGCAGGGCAAGGGCGTCGATGCCCCGCCATACGCCGCCTGGACGCGCCGGTCCGCGCACCTCTGGCCGGAGTTCGCGGCGGCCCTGGCCGAGGCGAGCGGCATCGACTTCGGCTTCGAGCAGAAGGGCGGCCTGCACTTCGTCCTCAGCGCCGACGAGGCGGCGCGACGGATGGCGGCGCTGGCCCCGCCCGGCAGCGCGCGCGACGACTTCGCGGTCGAGTTCCTGCCGGCCGCGGACCTCGGCCGGGACATCCCCGGGCTGGGCCCGGAGGTCTTCGGCGCCACCTTCTGCCCCCGCGACGGGGCGGTGAACCCGCTTCGCCTGCTGCAGGCGCTGCGCGGGGCGCTCGCGCGCGCGAATGTCGCGGTCTTCCAGGGCCGGCGGGCGGACGGGATCCGGGCCACGGGCGGGGGCTTCGCGGTATCGGTCGGGGAACGGCAGCTCTCGGGCGCGCGCCTCCTTCTCGCGGCCGGGCTCGCGAACCGCGAGCTCGGGCGCGGGCTCGGCCTCGAGCTCGCGCTCTTCCCCCAGCGTGGCCAGCTCCTCGTGACCGAGCGCACCCCGCCGTTCCTGCCCTGGCCCGGAACGGCCGTCCGCCAGATGCCCGAGGGCACCGTCCTCCTCGGCTCGACGCAGGAGAACGTGGGCTTCGACAAGTCGGTCGGTGTGGCCGGGCTCGCCGGGATCGCGCAGCGCGCGCTCCGGCTCTTTCCCCACCTCGGCGGGCTCGCGTTGGTGCGAAGCTGGGCCTGCCTCCGGGTCATGACCCCCGACGGCCTGCCCATCTACGAGGAATCGCCCCGGTTCCCCGGGGCCTTCGCGGCGGCCGCGCATTCCGGGATCACGCTCGCCGCCGTCCACGCCCGCGTCCTCGCGCCCGCGATCCTCGCCGGCGGGCTGCCCGCGGACGTCGCGAGCTTTGCTGCCGGCCGCTTCGCGGACTGGCAGCCCCATGACGGCGGACCGGAGCACTGAGGGGGGGAGGGGCGGCATGTTCGGCCGGCTGAGCGGCGACGACGGGGAGGCCTCCGGGCGGGTGGAGATCCGGGTCGACGGGCGCCCGGTCGCGGCACGGGCAGGCGACAGCGTGGCGGGCGCCCTGCTCGCGGCCGGGGTGCGCCGGTTCCGCCGCTCGCCCGTCACCGGCGCCCCGCGCGCGCCCTACTGCATGATGGGCATCTGCTTCGAATGCCTCGTCACCATCGACGGGCAGCCGGGCCGGCAGGCATGCATGATCGCCGTCGCCCCCGGCATGGACGTCAGGACCGCCGAGGGAGATCCGGACCGTGACTGAGAAGAGCGCCGCAACCCCGCCGGAAGGGAACAGGATCCTCGATGCCATCGTCGTCGGCGCGGGGCCGGCGGGGCTCGCCGCGGCGACGCTCCTGGCCCGGCACGGGCAGGACGTCCTCCTCCTCGACGAGGCGGCCGAACCCGGCGGGCAGATCTACCGCGCCGTCGAGCTCACGGCGCCGGGCAGCCGCCGGGCTGCGATCCTCGGGGCCGACTACCTGCGCGGGGCCGATCTCGTCGGCCACTTCCGCGCCAGTTCCGCGACCTACTGGCCGGCGGCCGTCCTCTGGCACGCGGCGCCCGGGATCGAGGTCCTGGCAAGCCGCGCCGGGACCACCCACCCGCTGCGGGCGGCGGCCCTCGTCCTTGCCACCGGGGCGATCGAGCGGCCGGTGCCCGTCCCGGGCTGGACGCTGCCCGGGGTGATGACGGCGGGGGCGCTCCAGATCCTCCTCAAGTCGGGCGGGCTTGTCGCCGATGTCCCGCTCGTCTTCGCGGGCTCGGGCCCGCTTCTCCATCTCGTCGCCCTCCAGTGCCGGGCGGCCGGGGCGCGGGTCGCGGCCCTCCTCGACACCGCCCGGCCCGGGCACCTCGTCGGGGCGCTGCCCGCGCTGCCGCGCGCCCTCGCCGGCGCCGGCCCCGGCTATCTCGCCCGCGGGCTCGTGCAGATCCTCCGGCTCGGGCGGTCGGGCATCCCCATCCATCGCCGGGTCGAGGCGCTCGAGATCCTCGGCGAGGATGCCGCGCGGGCCGTGCGCTTCCGCGTCGGGGGGGCGACGCGCGAGGTCGCGGCCGGCCTCGTCGCCCTCCACGAGGGCGTCATCCCCGGCCAGAACCCCGCCCGCCTCCTCGGCTGCGCCATGGTCTGGGACGAGGGGCAGGTCGCCTTCCGGCCGCAGGCCGATGCCTGGGGCGCAACCTCGGTCGCCGGGGTCTGGGTCGCGGGCGACGCCGGCGGCATCGTCGGCGCCCGCGCCGCCGAGCACCAGGGGCGGCTCGCCGCCCTCGACGTGCTCCGCGCCGCGGGCCGGCTCGAGGCCGCGGGCCGCGACCGGCTGGCCGCGGGCGAGCGGCGGGCGCTCGCCGACCACCTGCGCATCCGTGGCCTCCTCGACCGTCTCTACCGCCCCGCCGACGCCGTCCGCCGCCCGGCGGGCGACACCGTCCTCTGCCGCTGCGAGGCGGTCACGGCCGGGGCGGTGCGCGCGCTCGCCGCCGAGGGCCTCGGCGCCAACCAGATCAAGGCCGCGCTGCGCTGCGGCATGGGGCCCTGCCAGGGCCGGCTGTGCGGGCCGGCGGTGGCCGAGATCGTGGCCGCGGCCCGCGGCCGCGCCCCGGAGGGCCCCGACCACTACACGATCCGGCCGCCCCTGAAGCCCGTGCCGCTCGGCGAACTCGCCCGCCTTGCCTGAACTCCCCCCAGCCCCCCCGGGGCGGAGGACACGCCCGCAACCGCGAGGGACCGCGATGCACGAGATCAACCACCTGCACATCCGCTCGCACCGGCCGCGCGAGACCGCGGAATGGTTCGCCCGGGCCTTCGGCTTCGAGATCGTCAGCGACGTCGTGCGCCCCTTCGGCGACCGCTTCCTGCGCTGCCGGAGCCGCGGCGGCCTCATGGTCAACATCTCGGGGCCGCGGACGGGCGAGATCCTCGCGCCCGGCATGACCGCGACCTACGTCGGCCTCGAGCATTTCGGGGTCACCGTCGACCGGCTCGAGCACGAGATCGCGCGGCTTGCGGACCTCGGCGCCGAACTCGTGGGCGCCCCCCACGTCGTCGACCCCGGGGTCCGCATCTGCTTTCTCATGGTGCCGGGTCACATCCGCGTCGAACTGATGGAGGTCTTCGCGACCTGAGGCGGGCCTCCGTGGGCGGGCGGGGCGGCGGCGCGTCTGCGACCGCGGGCGCGATTGCGTGAATCGCCGGGGGGCCCGAGAATGGCGCCTCCCGGGGGGGGAGGGACCGCGTGCAGAGCTACCCGGCCTATGTCATCAACCGCATCCTGACCGCCGTCCTGTCGGTCTTCGGGGCCATGCTCGTCATCGTCATCCTCATCAGCCTCGTGCCGGGCGATCCCGCGACGGTGCTGCTGGGGCCGCTCGCCACCCCCGAATACGCGCAGCACTTCATCGCCGAGATGGGCCTCGACCAGCCCGTCCACGTGCGCCTGTGGCGGCTCGCGGCCGGGTTCGCGCAGGGCCGTCTCGGCACCGACGTGATCTCGGGCCAGAGCGTCAACACCATCGTCGCGGCCGCCCTGCCGCACACGTTCGCGCTCGCCTTCGCGGCCATGGCGCTCGCCTGCCTGGTCGGCATCCCGGCGGGGGTCTGGAGCGCCGTCCGCAAGGGTTCGGCCGGCGACACGGCGATCGCCATGGTCTCGGTCGTCTTCGTCTCGGTGCCAAGCTTCATCCTCGGCATCGTTCTTCTCGTGGTGTTCTCGATCTGGCTCGACTGGCTGCCGGTGCTCGGCCTCAGCCCGAGCGCCTCGCTCAGGGATGCGGCGATCAGGATGATCCTGCCCACGGTCGCCCTCGCCCTCGGCTGGATCGGGCTCATCGCCCGGCTGGTGCGCACCTCGATGCTCGAGACGCTCGGCCAGAACTACATCCGCACCGCCCGCGCCTACGGCCTCCGCGAAGGGCTTGTCCATTACCGCTACGCGCTGAAGAACGCCGTGATCCCGACCCTCGCGATCATCGGCATGGGGTTCGGCCGCCTCCTCGGCGGCGCGGTGCTGATCGAGATCATCTTTGCCCGCCAGGGGCTGGGCAGCATCCTCTACGACGCGCTCCAGGCCCGCAACTTCTCCGTCCTCCAGGGCACAGTGTTCGTGGTCGTGGTCATCTTCATCGCCGTCAACCTGCTGACCGAACTCAGCTATGCCCTCTTCGACCCGCGCATCAAGTTCAGCCGGCGATAGCCCCGTGCACGCCGCCGCGGCCCTTGCCGCGACCCTCGGCCGCGTCGTCCGCCACCCCGGCGGCGCCTTCGGGGCGGGGCTCGTCCTCCTCATCCTGCTGACGGCGATCCTCGCCCCCGGGATCGCCCCGCACGACCCCAACCGGCTCGACGTCGTCAGCGCCTTCGCCCCGCCCTCGGGCGGGCACTGGCTGGGCACCGACCAGCTCGGCCGCGACCTTCTCAGCCGCCACATCTTCGGCACCCGCATCGCCATGGCGGTGGCGCTGTCGGTGATCGCCATCGCGCTGGCGGCGGGGATGCTCCTCGGCGTCCTCTCGGCCTACACGAGCGGGCCGGTCGAGCGGGCGATCCTCGTCGCCTTCGATTCGATCTCGTCCTTTCCCAGCGTCATCCTCGCCATGGCCGCGGTGGCGGTGCTCGGCTCGTCGATGCCGATGCTGATCGTCGTCATCGCGACGAGCCTCATCCCCCATTACGGCCGCGTCGCCCGGGCCCAGGTGCTGTCGGCCCGCAACGAGCCCTATGTCGAGGCCGAGCAGGTCCTCGGCGCCTCCGGAGTGCGGATCCTCCTTGCCCACATCGTTCCCAACATCATCGCGCCCCTGATCGTGATCGCCTCGCTCGACATCCCGGTCGTCATCGCGATCGAGGCCAGCCTGTCCTTCCTCGGGCTCGGGCTGCGGCCGCCGCTGACAAGCTGGGGCGGGCTCCTCCAGGACGGCTACCAGAACCTCGCCCGCTCGGCCCTGCCGGTGATGGTGTCGAGCGGGGTGCTGGCGGTCGCCACGCTGGCCTTCACCATGTTCGGCGAGGCGCTTCGCCACGCCATCGACCCGCGGTCGGGGCGGAGGGCCTAGGATGGCCGGTCCGCTCCTCGAGATCTCCGACCTCAGGCTGTCCGCGGGCAGCGGCAAGGGCGCCGCCGCGATCCTCCGCGGCATCGACCTCGCGCTCGCGCGCGGCCGCATCCTCGGCATCGTCGGCGAATCGGGCTCGGGCAAGTCGAGCCTCGTCAACACGATCATGGGCCTGACCCCGCCCGGCCTCCGGGCCGAGGGCCGGATCGTGCTGGCCGGCGAGGATCTCCTCGGCCTCTCGCCCGTGCGGATGCGGGCCCTGCGCGGCCACCGGCTGGCGATGATCTTCCAGGATCCGATGACGGCCCTGAACCCGGTGTTCCGGATCGGCACCCAGCTTGTCGACGTGATCCGCAACCGCCATCCCGGCACCGTGCCGGCCGCGGTCGAGGCGATGGCCGTCGAGGCCCTCGGGCGGGTCGGCCTGCCCGACCCCGGGCGGCGGATGCGCGACTATCCCGGCCAGCTTTCCGGCGGCATGCGCCAGCGGGTGATGATCGCCATGGCGCTCGTCTGCCGGCCCGAACTTCTCATCGCCGACGAGCCGACGACGGCGCTCGACGCCACGATCGAGGCCCAGATCATCGACCTCCTGCGCCGGCTCCGGCACGATTTCCAGGGCTCGATCATCTTCATCTCGCACAACCTCGGGACGGTGATGCAGCTTTGCGACGAGGTCGCCGTGCTCTACGGCGGCCATCTCGTCGAGAGCGGCCCGGTGCGCGCGGTCCTGCGCCGCCCGCTCCACCCCTATACCCGCGCCCTCGTCGGCTGCGAGATCGACGACCGCCCCGTCGATGCCCCGCTCGCCTTCATCCCCGGCAAGGTTCCCGAGACGACCGAGCGGCCGGGCGGCTGCATCTTTGCCGACCGCTGCGCCTATGCCGCCGCCCCCTGCCGCACGACCGCGCCGCGGCTCGCCGCGCAGGGCGACGACCGGCGCGCCGCCTGCCTGCGGCTCGGGGAGTTGCCGTGACCGCGTCCCCGGGCATCCGCCTCGGCGCCCTGAGCGTCACCTTCGGCCGGGCGATCCGGGCCCTCGACCGCGTCACCCTCGAGGTCGGCGAGGGCGAGACGGTCGGGATCGTCGGGGAATCGGGGTCGGGGAAGAGCACGCTCTGCCGCACCCTCGTCGGGCTCACGCGCCCGACCGCGGGCGAGGTCGAGGTCCTCGGCGAGCCGGTGACCGTGGCCCTGCGCCGCGACCCCCGGGGCTACCGGCGCCGCATCCAGATGCTGATGCAGGATGCGGTGGCCACGCTCTCGCCGCGCATGACGATCGGCCGGCTGCTCGCCGAGGCGGTGGCGATCCACGGCCTCGACCGCGACGAGACCGAGGAGCGCATCCGGAGCTTCCTCGGGCGGCTGCGGCTGCCCCCGTCGATCCTCGGCCGCTATCCCCACGAGATCTCGGGCGGCCAGGCGCGGCGGATCGGCGTCATCCGGGCGCTTCTGCTGCGGCCGCGCGTGCTTGTCGCCGACGAGCCGACGGCCGGCCTCGACGTCTCGGTTCAGGGCGAGCTCCTGAACCTGCTCATGGAGTTCCAGCGCGAACTCGACCTGACCTTCATGATCGTCAGCCACAACCTGCACGTCATCAAGCGGGTGACGCGGCGCACTCTCGTCATGTATCTCGGCCAGATCGTCGAGGATGCGCCGACGCGCGACCTCTTCGCGCGGCCGGCGCATCCCTATGCGACGGCACTGATCTCGACCAACCCGCTTCTCGCGGCCGAGGATGGCGGCGGCGCCATCATCCTGCGGGGCGAGATCCCCAGCAATGCGGCGCTGCCGCCGGGCTGCCGCTTCCACACCCGCTGCCCGGTCGCGCGGCCGGTCTGCGCCGAAACCATGCCCGAACTCGAACCCACCGCCGCGGGGGGGCAGGTCCGCTGCCACTTCCCCGGCACCCTGGCACGACCCGGGACAGGCGCCGCCTGACCCGGCCCCCCCCGAAACGGCATTCCCGATGGGAGAAACCCGGATGCCCCACACCACCCCCTGTTCGCGCCGCGCCATCCTTGCCGGGCTGGCCGGGCTTGGCGCCGCGACGGTCCTGCCCGTCGGCCGCGCCGGCGCCCAGGCCGGCCGGACGCTCACCGTCCGCATCGCGCGCGAGGTCCAGAGCCTCGATCCGCCCTTCATGACCGGCACCACCGACAGCAACATCATCCGCGCCGTCTTCCAGCGCCTTCTCGCCCAGAAGCCCGGCACCTACGACTACGAACTCGACGCGGCCGAGGCGGTCGACCAGGTCACGCCCCTCCAGATCGACTTCAAGCTTCGGCCCGGCCTCATGTTCACCGACGGCTACGGCGAGGTCACGGCCGCCGACGTCAAGTTCTCGTTCGAGCGCTTCGCCAGGCCCAACGCCGAGGGCAAGATGTCGAGCTATGCCGCCGACTGGGCGGCGCTCGTCGAGGTGCAGGTCAAGGACACCCATTCCGGCAGCATCATCCTGTCCAAGCCCTCGCCCAGCCTCTTCGAGGTCGTTCTGGCCGGGACCTCGGGGGTGATCCAGTCGCAGAAGGCGGTCGAGGCTCTCGGCGTCGAGCACGCCTTCAGGCCGGTCGGGTCGGGCCCCTACCGGGTCGCGGCGGTCGAGCCCCATCGCAGCGTCACCCTGGTGCGGAACCCGGGCTTCACCGCCTACACCCCCGATTTCGAGACCTGCCAGCTCCTCTACATCGCCAACCCCAAGACCGCCGAACTGGCCCTGCGCTCGGGCGAGATCGACTTCACCGAACTCGCCGTGGACGCCGCCGCCGGGCTTGACGGGGTGGACGGCATCACCGTCACCAAGCGGCCGGGCCAGCGCTTCATCTGGCTCGGCATGAACATGCAGAAGGCGCCGCTCGACAACCTCGCGGTGCGGCAGGCGATCCGGGCGGCGCTCGATGTCGACCAGATGATCCTGGCCGGCTACCAGGGCAACGCGCCGCGGCTGAACACCATGATCCCCCCGCACCTCCTCGGGCACTGGGCCGATGCGCCGGTCTACCAGCGCGACACCGCGAGGGCGAGGGAGCTTCTCGCCGGCGCGGGCGTGAGCCTGCCCCTCACCCTCAAGCTCACCATCCTCAACGAGCCCGCGTTCCAGAACATGGCCCTGGTGGCACAGGCGCTGCTTCAGGAGGTGGGCGTCACCGTCGAGATCGACCAGCGCGAGGCGGGCACCTTCTGGTCCTCGGGCAAGGGCGAGTCGGGGCAGGCGCTCGAGCTTTTCATCCTCCGCTTCAACGCCAACCCCGATCCGTCCTACAACGCCCGCTGGTTCCTGCCCCAGCAGATCGGCGACTGGAACTGGCAGCGCTTCGACAGCCCGGAGTTCGCGCGCATCCAGGCCGAGAGCGGGATGAACAGCGACCGGGCCTCGCGCGTCGAGCAGATCATCGAGTTGCAGAAGCTCATGGATGCGTCGGCCTCGATGGTCTGGCTGACCAACGACGTCTTCGCCCTCGGCTACCGCGCGGGCATCGCGCCGGCCTTCCTGCCCGACGGCAACAACTGGCAGTTCAGCCACTTCAAGGCCGTCTGAGGCGCCCTGCGCCCCCTGCCCGCTGCCGAAGGCCGGCCGGCGGCAGCGGGCGCTTGCCCCGCGGAGGGAAGAAATGCCGAGGACCGTGAAGCTTCCCGGGGCCGGGCACCCGATCGCGATCGCGCCCTTCCCCGGGCGCGTCGTCGTCACCTTCGCCGGCGTCCCGGTGGCCGAAAGCCGCCGGACCCTGCGCCTGACCGAGGCCGGCCACCCGCCCGTCCACTACTTCCCGCGCGAGGACGTGGCGATGGCAGCGGTCCAGAGGTCGGAGACGGTGACGTGGTGCCCCTACAAGGGCGAGGCCACGCATTTCACCCTCGTCCGCGGGGCCGCCCGCGCCATCGACGCCGGCTGGAGCTACGAGGCGCCCCATGCCGCGGTGGCGGCGATCGCGGGCCATCTCGCCTTCTACCCCGGGCGCGTGGACGGGATCGCGGTCGCCTCCGGCGAGGGCGACCCCGCGCCCAAGGCAGGGCCGGCCTGACCGCGCCGCCCGGGGTGCCCGGGACGCGGGCGGCCGGCCCGCGGACAGGCCCCCGCCCCGCCGCCGCGCGGGCGACCCCGGCGCCCCCCGGCGGCGATGCCGGCCGGGGAGGGGCCGGGGCCGCGCCGGCCGGTCAGGGGGTGGCGTGGACGATCGCCGCGAGCCGGGCGAGCAGCGCGGCGGGGTCGGCGGCCTGGAAGACGTTGCGCCCGAACATCAGCCCGCGGGCCCCGGCGGCGATCGCGGCCTCGGCGAAGGCCGCGACGCGGGCGTTGTCGCCCATCCCCGCCCCCCCCGCCACCACCACCGGCGCGAGCGCGCCGGCGGTGACGGGGGCGAAGCTCGCGGTGCTGCCGGTCCAGTCGGTCTTGACGATGTCGGCGCCAAGCTCGGCCGCGATGCGGCAGTTCATCGCCACCACCGCCGGATCCTCGCGGCGGGCAAAGCCGCCGTTGGCGGCCATCGCCTCGATGACATGGACCATGCCCCAGCGCCGGCAGGCCACCGCCACCTCGCCGCAGATCTCGAAGCCGCGCGTCTCCTCCCCGGGTGTGCGGGTGCAGGTGAAAAGATAGGTGACGACGGCCTCGGCACCCATCGCCACCGCCTCCTCGACGGTCGCGACGAGGCGGGTGTGGGTGTCCTCGTAGCCCGTGTCCGAGCCCACCCGCCACATCGTTGTCTGGTCGAGCCGGAGGATGACCGCCGGCCCGCCGGCGAAGCGATGGGCAAAGCGCAGGAAGAGGCCGGGATTGACGATCACGGCATCGACCCCGGCCGCGACGACGGCGTCGATCACCGGCGCGGGATCGGCGATGCCGGCGATCGGCCCGACCTGCATGCCGTGGTCGAGCGG